>PHDE01000035.1 GCA_002842505.1 Bacteroidetes bacterium HGW-Bacteroidetes-3
AATCCATGATTACAGATTTTAACAGCATTCCCGAAACCGCAAAAATTTGGGTTTTTCCGGCAAGCAGAAAATTTTACGTACAGGAACTCCCGGAAATAACCGCCAAAATTGAACGATTTTTAACGGATTGGCAAAATGAAAATCTGCCCATTTCAGCTGCATACCTTATAAAATACGATCGTTTTATCATTATAACTGCTGATGATACCGAACAAAGTTTGAGCTTGGAAGCCCAGGATAGTTTGGCCACTTTTATACAATCGCTTGAAAGCAGCTATGACCTAATTTTAATGGACCGAATTAACGTGTGCTACAAACAGGGCGAATTTGTGCAGTACAAAACACTTCCGGAGTTTAAAAAAATGATTAAAGACAAAGGCGTTTCACAAAATACCATGGTTTTTAATTCCATGATTAACCTAAAGGAAGAGTTGGAATTTGGGTTTGAAATCAATATTATGGATAGCTGGCTGGGACGGTTTGTGAAAACGGGGAATTAAATTAATTAAAGCACTGTTTTTAACCGCAAGGTTCGCAAAGTTTTACGCAAGGTTCGCTAGGATAATAAATAGTATCGGGTTTGGAAAAGAATTGCACTTGATAAATAAGCGTTTCGAATCTTGGCGATGTGGCGGATTAAGTAACTAAAACTTTCGGTTAAACACTGACTTTACAAGCGCAAAACCAACTTTAAATTAAGTCAAAAAACTACCATATTGCCAAGTTGCTGTTACCTGCTGGCTATTATTCAGAATACTTTAAGAATAGAATATCTGATTTACAGTTATATGTTTTTTGGTCAAGTTTCCAGTAAAATTCTGTTTCTAGACTAGACATATCCATTGATAAACTTGTCAAATGTTCTGTTATTTTTTCTCGAAGGAAAATTAAATTTCTTTTAAGTTTCCAACTATTTGTCATATCTGTCTCATCTGTAAGTACTAAAAAGAATCTATTTGAAGCATCGAAACGAGCTTCTCCTTGATTTTCATACAACCATTTCTTTAACTCTGTTGGATTTGTCTCAGCTTCTGCAATTATATTTTTCTTATGTGTTTTTAAGGTCGTTATAAAGTCTTTTGCCTCTTGTCTTTGGTCTTCGGTAATTTTATTGTAAAGATGAAGTTTTAATGCTTTATCTTTAATGTCAGTTGGTATAAATATTTTTAATTTTCTACAAATCCCCTTAAGCATTGTCAGTTCATTTCCATATCCAACAGCTTTCAATTTGTCAGCTAATAATTGTTCTGGAAAATATGTGACTTTTAAATCGAAAGGTATATCATTAATAAAAAAATCAATTTTCTTAACAAGTCCTACAGTTGGAAGAACTGTTTCGTGATCTTTGAATAAGTCTTCAATCAAAATTGAAGTCCAATGATTATACCAAGAATTAAGAGTGTAGCCTCTTAAACTTGTAAGAAGACTGCCTTCTATCTCGTCATTTATGGCATCGTAAGATTGGATTCTCTTAACGTAATTATTTACAATATTCTTTTCTAAACTATTACCAAAAGAACCGCCCCAATCGAAGTGTTGTAATCTTGTAAGTTGGTCAACTAAATAGTCTTGATTTCCTACTCTTGTCGCTCTTTCTTCTTGGTATTTTGAATTAATGAAATTATTTATTTGGACGTCTGTAGTTTGAACTAAATTAAAAATGTGTTCAAAATATTCTTTAGATTTTAGCTCTGAAATATCAATATTGTGAATCCCACTAAATTCTTCCATAGTGTCTTTTCTCGACATACTACGAAGTTTAAGAAATCGAATACCTCGATTATCATTCTCTATACTAGGAAAGTCATTATTCCTAAAGCATTTATCCAGTTGTGCAAAATTCAAGTTTGTCATTTAATATCCATTGCTGATTTTCTGAAAATTTAAAATTTTCAATTAATATTTTAAGTAGGTCAACGTCTCCAATTAATATTTTTTCAGAGAAGACTTTATTCATTGTTTTTAGAAAAATTTCATTTGTATCAAGACCACCATTATCTAACCATTTCTCAATTTGTTCGATAAATAATTGAGTAATTTCTTTATCTGATTTATAGGTAATGGTTTCAATGGTTGAAGCTTTTTGAAAAGTAATCAATACGTCTCCTTTAATACTTGTCAATCGATTGATTTGTCTTGGGGTAAAAGATTTTTGAACAAGCCATTCATAATCGACTAATTCAAATCCACTTTTAATACAAGCATTTGTAATAGCTTTCCATTCTTTTCCAGATAATGAATGATAAGTAAGAGAAAAGTACTTATTTGGTTTAAGCACTCTCCGAATTTCAGAAAAAGCTAAATTGATTTCCTCTTCAAACTTATTACAGTCTTTTCCTCTTTCTTTACTGTCTGAAATCACAATTTCGTTTTTGTAGTCTGGTTCAAGTTTAAGCCAAGAATTCCAAATTACACTTTGTTCAAAATAGGGTACAGCATCTCCATAAGGTGGGTCTGTAAAAACATAATCAATTGATTCATTTTCGATTGATAAATTTTTAGCATCATTTTGAAGAGTCTGATAGTTATTAGAATAATTTACAGTATTAAAATTAAACTCACCTTTATCCCCAAACTGATTTAAGTAATCTTCTTTTCCTTTAATAATTTTTGAAAATCTATTTTCAAAATAATGAAGTACGTTGTTCTCTAAATATGTTTCTCCAATATAAAAACCAGTCATCCACGCTCCAGGAGCCATTGCTCCTCTACTTTTAATTGGCGGCAATAATTTTGAACAATTTGCTAAATTTGCTGTGAAAGCAACTTTAAATAAATCCTTTTCTTTTCCGCTTGAATGCTTTTCTATTAAAGTTAATAGTCTTGCGTGACAAGCAAGAGTTCTTTTTGTGAATAAGTCAGAAACAATCATTCCTTCTTTTGCAGAAATTCGTGAGTTTCGAATCAGTTTTGTTATTGGAAACCAATCAACTATTTCTTGATATTTTTCAAATTTCAAATATTCTTTTGATTCTATTTCTGTAATATCTATTTCTTGTGATTTATTAGAACCTAATATTTTGAACTTACATTTTATAGGATTACCCTCTTTATCTCTTAAAACAGTTATTAACTCAACAGATTGTTCTTTGTAACTCCATTTATACCACTCAAAATTATAAGGTTCAAATTCAGATTTAATTAATTTCCATTGCTTTTTTAGCCTTTCTAAATCAATATTCTTTTCTAAAAGTTGAATGTTAATAAAGTTAGCAACTGGATTTAAGTCATTTGAAATTACATTTCTGTTTAAAATATATGCTTCTGAACAAAATACACCATACCCAGAAAATGGGTCAAGCACAGTATCACCCTCTCTCGAATATTTTTCGATTAGTCCTTTTAAATCATTTGAGGGTTTTTTCCCCCAATACTTGTGCATTTCGTATCTGTCTCTTTTCTGTTTCAAATTTTCTAATATTTTCTTTTCAAAGATAAGATTTCTTTTTTTGTTATTCGGTTTCAGCTTACAGGGAACTTATAAATTTGCAATAAAATCTTCAATTTCTACGGCGTCATTAATACTGAAATCTCCTATTTTAGTGCGTCGCAATTGCGATAAATATCCCCCAGAATTTAACGCTTTGCCAAAATCGTAAGCCAAAGAACGAATATAAGTTCCTTTGCTGCACACGATCCTGAATTGAACTTTAGGCAAACTAATGTCGGTAATCTCAAAAGTTTCAATGGTAATTTTTCGAGGCGTAATTTCACGCGTTTTTCCTTGTCGCGCCAAATCGTACAAACGCACTCCCGCCATTTTTATGGCTGAAAACATAGGCGGAATTTGTTCAATATCGCCTAAAAATTGGAGTATGGTTTTTTGAATTAATTCCGGCGTAATATGATTAACCGGAAAAGTTTCATCCACTTCAGTTTCCAAATCGTAGCTTGGCGTGGTGGCGCCTAGGGTTATTTCACCTGTATATTCTTTAATTTGCGCTTGGTATTCGTCTATTTTTTTGGTGAAGTTTCCGGTACAAATAATTAACAATCCGGTTGCCAATGGATCTAACGTGCCGGCGTGGCCGACTTTTATTTTACCCAAATCGAATTTTTGCCGAATGTTCCAACGCAATTTATTCACCACCTGAAAAGATGTCCAATTCAATGGTTTGTTGATTAACAAAAGCTGTCCGTTTTTAAAATCTTCCGCAGTTAACATTATACAACGGTTAATGGCATGACGAAATAATGAATCAGCAATAAAGCAAAACCCAACAAAATTCGGTAATAACCAAATACTTTAAATCCGTTTTTGCTTAAATATTCAATAAAAAATTTGATGGCAAGCAATGCCACCACAAAAGAAATTACATTTCCCAACAACAGATAATTAATTTGGGAATTGCTTAAAACAAATCCGTTATTGTAATAATCGAACAGTTTTTTTGAAGTTGCGCCGAACATGGTAGGCACCGCCAAAAAAAAAGAAAATTCGGCTGCCGTTCTTCTGTTTAATTTTTGGGTCATCCCTCCTATTATTGAAGCGCCACTTCTGGAAGTTCCGGGAATCATAGCCAAGCATTGAAAAAATCCGATTTTTAATGCCGTAACATAGCCAATTTTTGTATGAACATACGGTTCGTTAGGATCAATAACTTCATTCGTTTTAAACCAATCGTCAACTTTCAGTAAAATAAATCCGCCCAAAATTAAGGTAACAGCCACAATTATTGGACTTTCCAACCAACCGTCTATATAATTGTTAAAAAGCAATCCGAAGAAAACAGCAGGCAAAAACGCCACAAAAAGTTTTAAATAAAAATCGACACTCTGAAAAAACCGTTTCCAATACAACACCAACACCGCCAAAATGCCGCCCAGCTGAATAACAATGGTAAATAATTTGGTAAAATCGTCACCGGCAATCCCATAAAAAGATGATGCGATGATTAAGTGGCCGGTTGATGAAACAGGCAAATATTCTGTAATTCCTTCAATAATAGCTAAAATAATGACTTCAATATAATTCATCCTTATTTTTTAGGTTTGGTCATTATTGCATAAATTTCAATGCCCAAACCAATAATCACCAATGTTGGCGCCAACCGAATTCTTCGAAAATTATAAATATCCGCATTAAAAATTTCGGGATTATCGCTTCCGCCGCCAGCCATTAAAATAAATCCGAGCCCAATAAAAGCAAGACCAACCAACATTATCACATAATTCTTTTTTTCGAAAAGGAATTCGCTTTTAACTTCTTCGTTTTTTTTCTTCATTAGGAAGGTTTTTTAATAGTTTTAAAATTTTAATAAAATGAGCCTTAATTAAATTGTGCTTTTAAATAGGATTTAATGCCAATTTATAATCAATAATAAAGTTCGTCGCTTCGGAGGTTTAAAAATCGTTGGGTGGCAAAAAAGGTGCTTAACCAAGTAATTAAGATTCCCAATCCGATAATTCCAAGAAACACAGCGCCCAATAAATTATAATCGGTAAACAACTCCAGTTCAGGAATATTTTTGTTTAAATACGAAATAAAAACCACCAGTCCAACAATGGAAACCAATGCGCCAATAATGCCCAATTTTACGCTTTGCCAAATAAACGGATTTCTGATAAAACTTTTTGTGGCGCCCACCATTTGCATTGTTTTGATGGTAAATCGCTTTGAATAGACTGAAAGGCGTATAGAACCATTGATTAAAACCACGGCAATTAAGGTAAACAGCCCGCTAAAGAGCAGCATCCAAAAACTTAGGCGATTTATGTTTTTCGACAGCAATTCAATCAGCGGCTTGTCGTAAGTTACTTCTGAAACAACACTTCTGAGCACCAATTCTTTTTCTATGCCAGCCATAATTTCTGGCGTCACAAATTCCGATTTCAAGGAAATATCAATGGCATTTTTCAGCGGATTTTCGCCCAAAAATTCTAAAAAATTTTCGCCAATGTCTTCGCTGTATATTTTGGCGGCTTCTTCTTTTGAAATATAGGTAACTTTTTTTGCGTATTCCTCTTTTCTTAATTCTGCCTGCAAAGTTTCCACATCACTGTCTTTTGCATTGTCGTTTAAAAAAACGGTAATGGCCACTTTTTCTTTAAAATGTTTTGTTATGCTGTTTGTTTTTAGCACAATAAGACCCAAAAGTCCCACTAAAAATAACACCAAAGCAATGCTTACGATGACTGATAAGTAAGAAGAACGCAATCTTCTTTTTTGATATTTATCGAACGAATTATTCAAAAGAAACTGTTTTTAAAGCGGTTGCAATATACAAATTGTTGTTGAAATGTTGAAGCGTTGAATCGTTTAATTGTTAAAGCGTTAAAACCTTTAATAGTCGAATTTTTGGTTTTATTGCTGTGCCGCGTTAGGGGTTGCAGCCCTTCGACTCCGCTCAGGATAAATTCATCCTTTTTTGGCTTTTTTAGCGAAAAAAGTTTGGAATGGAAAACCCGACCGCCTTTTCGGCGGGAACGCCCACTATAAAGCCGGCAGACCCAAAATATTAAAAATAAGACACGTTGCCATTATAAATTTATGACAGCATTCAAAAAAATATTTAAATCTGTTTTTTGCTATTTTATATTGATTAAATTTGAGCGAATTTAAAATTAATGATTTAGATGCTCATAATTGGAATTGCCGGTGGAACCGGAAGCGGAAAAACAACTGTTGTAAATCAAATTATACACGAACTGCCAACCGACGAAGTTTGCGTAATTTCGCAGGATTCTTACTACAACGTAACTACCGACCTGTCTTATGAAGAGCGCACAAAAATTAATTTTGACCATCCGAAAGCCATTGATTTTGACCTTTTGGTAAACCATTTAAAACAATTAAAAAACGGGGAAATTATTGAACAGCCCGTGTATTCGTTTGTGACGCACAATCGCACTGCCGACACTTTAATTACGCACCCTAGAAAAGTGATTATTGTTGAAGGAATCCTTATTTTTAACAACAAAGAATTGCGCGATTTATTTGACATAAAAATATTTGTGCACGCTGATACGGATGAACGATTGATCCGACGCGTAAAACGAGATATTGAAGAACGCGGCAGAAACATTACTGAAGTATTGGATCGTTATCAAAATACGTTAAAGCCTATGCATCAGCAATTTATAGAGCCAACAAAAAATTATGCCGATATTATTATCCCGAATGACCGCTACAATACGGTGGCCATTGATATTGTTAGAACCGTAATTAGCCACAAACTTTAGTTTATGACTTTTAAGCAACTCAAAAATAAGCCTTTGGTAAGATTTATTACGAACCGATACGTAATTATACTTGCGGGATTTATTGTTTGGATGACTTTTTTTGATGAAAACTCCTGGATAAACCACCGGGAATTTGACAAAGAAATTGATAAGCTTAAAAGTGAAAGCGACTATTACAAATCTCAAATTGATTCGGACAAAACTTTTATAAATAAACACAATGACCGCGAAGAATTGGAAAAATTTGCAAGGGAAGAATATAAAATGAAGAAAGAAAACGAAGAAATTTATATTATTGAATATGACACCCTGCCTGAAAAATAGCTAAAATAATATTGGAAATTAATAAGGTTTTTTAACCTTCATCTAACTATTATTTACGAAATTTGTATGAAATACTTAACTATGGGTAATTTTATTACAAAAGAATTTCCGCCAGTTTCGGCTGCCGCCTGGAAGCAAAAAATTCAGGCCGATTTAAAAGGAGCCGATTATAATGAAACCCTTCTCACCAAAACACACGAAGGAATTACCATAAAACCTTTTTACCACGCAGACGAATTTGAAAAATTAAACATTCCGCTTTCAAAAGAAGATTTCAAAATTTGCCAAAAAATTGTTGTTTCTGATGAAGTTGAAACAAATTCAAAAGCAGTTGACGCCACCAACAAAGGAGCAAACGCCTTAAAATTCGTAGCGAAAAAACCTTTCAATGCTGCCTTACTATTTAAAAACTTATTGGGCAAAAAAATAGAATTTCATTTTGAATTTGAATTTTTATCCGAAACATTTATTGAGGAACTTGCTATTTTGCTGAAAAACGAAACCGTTTTTTACAATATTGATATTATTGGCAGATTGGCAAGAACAGGAAATTGGCACAAATCACTAAATGATGATTTTAAACTTTTAGAGGCCATCGTTAAAAAAAATCCTGGCTCTTTTATAATTGGCGTTAATGCCGACATTTATCAAAATGCCGGTGCAAACAACGTGCAGCAAGTTGCTTATGCTTTAGCGGTTGCCAACGAATATTTAACAAGATTTGGCGCGGAAATATCCCAAAAAATACAATTTAATTTTGCGGTTGGCAACAATTATTTTTTTGAAATTTCAAAAATAAGGGCTTTTAAATATGTTTATAATTTAATGCTCTCACAATATGAAACCGAGGCAAACGCCCAAATTTTTGCCGAGCCAAGTTTGCGTAACAAAACCATTTACGATTATAACGTAAATTTACTGCGCACCACCACCGAAAGTATGAGCGCCATTTTAGGCGGCGCAAATACCATTTCTAATTGTGCTTATGATGCGCTCTTTCACGATTCGAACGATTTTGGCGATCGCATTGCCCGCAACCAATTGCTTATTTTGAAGGAGGAAAGCTATTTTAAACATGGGCAACAAATTGCCACAAATTCTTATTATATTGAATCCATTACCAAACAGATTGCCGAAAAAGCATTGGATATTTTTAAAGAAATTGAAAAAGGTGGCGGATTTTTATCTCAATTAAAAGAAGGCATTGTACAGCGAAAAATAAAAGAAAACGCACAAAAAGAACAAATGCAATTTGATGCCGGCGAATTGGTTTTGCTTGGAACCAATAAATATCCGAATGCACAAGATAAAATGAAAGAAGATTTGCAGGCGAATCCATTTGTTGCCAGAAATCCACAAAAAACCTTGATAATTCCTATAATCCCAACCAGATTGGCAGAAAAATTAGAACAAAAAAGACTGAAAGATGAAGCGTAAAGATTTTTCACAATTAAAAGTCGTCAGCCAAACCGAAAAGGAAACAAATTTTGACCATGAAAATTATGTGGCTGGAATTGCACCTTATTTAAGAGGCCCTTATTCCACTATGTTTGTCCGTCAGCCCTGGACCATTCGTCAGTACGCCGGATTTTCAACGGCCGAAGAAAGCAATTCATTTTACCGCAGAAACTTGGCGGCAGGCCAGAAAGGTTTGTCCGTTGCATTTGATTTGGCAACGCATCGCGGCTATGATTCTGACCACGAACGCGTGCAGGGCGATGTTGGCAAAGCCGGCGTAGCCATTGATTCGGTAGAAGATATGAAAATGCTTTTCGACCAAATTCCGTTAGACCAAATGTCGGTTTCCATGACGATGAACGGAGCCGTTTTGCCTATTTTGGCCTTTTATATTGTTGCCGCCAGAGAACAGGGAGTTGCTGATAAATTATTGGAAGGCACTATTCAAAATGATATTTTAAAAGAGTTTATGGTGCGGAACACTTACATTTATCCGCCCACGCCATCGATGAAAATTATTGCTGATATTTTTGAATATGCCAGCAAAAATATGCCGAAATTTAATTCAATTTCCATTTCCGGCTATCATATGCAAGAAGCCGGCGCCACGCCAGAAATTGAGTTGGCCTATACCTTGGCCGACGGATTGGAATATATCAAAACCGGGATAGCAGCAGGAATGGACATTGATTCTTTTGCGCCACGTTTGTCGTTTTTCTGGGCCATTGGCATGGATCATTTTGGTGAAATTGCCAAAATGAGAGCCGCCCGTATGTTGTGGGCGAAAATGGTAAAACAATTTAATCCAAAAAATCCGAAATCCTTGGTTTTGCGCACGCATTGCCAAACAAGCGGCTGGAGTTTAACAGAGCAAGATCCTTTTAACAATGTGGCAAGAACCGCCATTGAAGCCATGGCGGCAGCATTTGGCGGCACGCAAAGTTTGCACACCAACGCGCTAGATGAAGCCATTGCCTTGCCAACCGATTTCTCTGCAAGAATTGCCAGAAACACCCAAATTTATATTCAGGAAGAAACAAAAATAACCAAAACCGTCGATCCTTGGGCAGGTTCCGATTTTGTGGAGAAACGCACAGAAGAAATGGTAAACACCGCCTGGGAATTGTTGCAGGAAGTAGAAGAATTGGGCGGAATGACCAAAGCCATTGAGCAAGGAATTCCGAAATTGCGCATTGAAGAAGCTTCCGCAAAAAAACAAGCAAGAATAGACAGCACCCGCGACATTATTGTCGGCGTCAATAAATATGTTTTGGAAGAAGAAGATCCGCTGCAAATTTTGGAAGTGGACAATGATGCCGTTCGAGAATCTCAAATTGCGCGTTTAAATGAATTGAAAGCAGCGAGAAATATTGCAGACGTTAACATTGCATTGCAAAATTTAACGGATTGCGCCAAAACCAAAGAAGGAAATTTATTGGAATTGGCAATCATTGCTGCTGAAAAAAGAGCTACTTTAGGGGAGATTTCCGATGCTTTGGAAAAAGTTTACGGAAGATATAAAGCAACTATTAAATCTATTTCCGGCGTGTACAGCAAAGAAATTAAAAACGATCCAGATTTTGAAAAAGCCAAGGAATTGGCCAACAAATACGCCGAATTAGAAGGCAGGCGCCCAAGAATTATGATCGCTAAATTGGGACAGGACGGCCATGACCGCGGCGCGAAAGTAGTTTCTACAGGTTATGCCGATTTGGGTTTTGACGTAGATATTGGCCCTTTGTTTCAAACACCAAAAGAAGCCGTAAAACAAGCCATTGAAAATGATGTGCACGTTTTGGGAATTTCTTCTTTGGCGGCAGGCCATAAAACCTTGGTGCCTCAAGTGATTGAAGAACTAAAAGCTTACGGACGCGAAGATATTATGGTGATTGCGGGCGGCGTAATTCCGGCGCAGGATTACCAGTTTTTGTTTGATGCAGGCGTGGTTGGCGTTTTTGGTCCCGGAACAAAAATATCAAAAGCCGCCATTGAAATTTTAAAGGTGTTGATTGACAGTGTGGCGGAATAAAAAAAATATTTTATCAATATTCCTCATTATAAATTACATAGCCCACGGATTAATCCGTGGGCTATGTAAATTGTGGGCTATGTAATTTGAATTTCGAAACGCCAAACCGTTGGCAGAAAGTTAAGAAAATAAAAATATTGTATATAAAACCTCTCTTTATTGTAATTGGAATCTGCAGTATAATTTACTGATTTTCAATAATATATCGAAAACCTACTACTCCAGCCCTATTTCCTGGCACAATTCAATTAAAACACCGTTGGTGGACTTTGGGTGCAAAAACACCACCAATTTATTGTCGGCACCTTTTTTGGGGATTTCGTTTAAAACTACGAATCCTTCCTTTTTTAATCGCGCCACTTCGCTTAAAATATCGTCAACCGCAAAAGCAATATGGTGAACGCCTTCTCCTTTTTTTTCAATAAATTTAGAAATCGGGCTGTTTTCATTGGTGGCTTCCAACAATTCAACCTTGCTTGAGCCCAATTGAAAAAAAGAAGTTTTTACGCCTTCGCTTTCCACTTCTTCCATTTTATAATGCGGTTTGCCAAAAAGTGCCGCAAATATTTCATTCGATTTTTCAAGGTCCTTTACGGCAATGCCAATATGTTCAATTTTATTCATGGATTTTATTCAGTTTAAAAGTTAAATGTTATTGGTTTTATGTTATTCGTTAAAGGTAACTTAAAATCATAAATCGACAAATCGTAGATCTGAAATCGTAAATCCAATCAATTGAAATTTGTATTTAACCACAAAAAAACGCAAAGAAAATACGCAAAGAACCAAAGAAAATTTTGGATTTACGATTGACGAATTTTGCCCTGTAGCCATTGTTAATTCTAAAATCGTAATTCAATTTGGTTAGAGGTTGCCCTTCGAATACGCTCAGGGTAAACTTGTTTGAGCTCTTTTTTTTGCGATTTTTCAGCGAAAAAAGTTTGGAACGAAAAACCCGCCCGCATTTTCGGCGGGCTGGCCCAAAGTACTATTTGCATAAAATTCAAGGTATTATTGTAAATTTAAATTATATTTAATTTAAATTTACAATATGAAAAAATTATCGTTGTCTTATTTCGTATTTGCGTTGCTCAGTACCTCAATTTCTGGTTATGGACAGGAAATAAAGCCAGAAAAAATCAGTTTTCCATCCATTGACGGCTTGCCTATTTTCGCAAACTTGTATCATAACAATGATAGATTTCCTGTTATTTTATTGTGCCATCAGGCTCGATATAACAAAGCGGAATATGATGAAATTGCCGTTGAATTATACAAAAAAGGGTTCAATTTAATTGCCATTGACCAACGTTCAGGAGGTACCTTATTTGAACAAGAAAATGAAACTTTTGCAGAGGCAACAAAATTGGGAAAACCAACAACTTACCTAGATGCGGAGCAGGATATTGAAGCTGCCATTAACTTTGCCCATAACAAATACAGCCAAAAAATAATACTTTGGGGAAGCTCCTATTCATCAACTTTATCCCTTTATTTTGCCAGTTCAAATGATAAAATAAAAGCCGTCATTGCCTTTAGTCCGGGCGATTATTTTGCTGAACAAAAGGGTTCCTTAAAAAACAAATTAAGCGGATTTGACAAACCGTTGTTCGCCACCTCATCCAATGAAGAAGCGCCAGAATTAACCGATTTATTGTCGGGAATTGCCCGGAACGAAAACCAAGTGCAATTTATTCCGAAGGAAAAAGGCAAACATGGTTCCAAAGCGTTGTGGAAAAATAATTCAGATAATGAAGAATATTGGAAAGCGTTAAATTCGTTTTTGGAAAAATTAAAAAATAGATAATATCTTGGTGTTTTAACATTAACTGCGCTATTTTTAAGGCTGTAATTTTTTTTAATATAATGCTAGTTCCGCCCTTAACTGTCAGGATAATTCCTTTTTACAGTCTATTTACGTACAACCAAAATCCAAACTAATGATACAAACTGTTAAGCAATTTTTACTTATTTCCATATTTTTTCTGGGCTACTCCTGCGCCACTTTTGATAAAGCGCAACAACCAACTATAATTTCTGAAACAACTTTGCTGGGAACCAATATTTATCTGGTGGGCGATGCGGGTTATATTGAAAATGGTCATATTTCAGAAGCTATAAATGCCTTAAACGATAAAATTAAACATTCGAAAAAGGAGGATGTGTTGCTTTTTTTAGGAGACAATATTTATCCGAAAGGAATGCCCGAATCTAAACAGGATGTGAATAGGCAAAAAGCAGAAGAATCTTTAAAAGCGCAAATAAAAGCAGCGAAAAATTTTAAAGGCAAGGTGATTTTTATTCCGGGAAACCACGATTGGTATTCAGGCGTTGACGGATTAAGGGAAGAAGAAAAAATGGTTGATGAGGCTTTAGGGAAAAATAGTTTTCAGCCTGAAAATGGCTGCCCGTTAGCAAGTTATGAAGTTTCTGATAACATCGTAATTATTGCGGTTGATTCAGAATGGTACATTACAGATTGGGACCAACATCCAAAAATTAACGACAATTGCGACATAAAAACCCGTTTAAAATTCTTTGAGGAATTTAAATCGTTGGTGAATAAAAATCAAGGAAAAACCATTATTTTGGCAATGCACCATCCGCTGGAAAGCAACGGAAACCACGGCGGACAATATGCTTTTAATGTTTTAAAAGCACCTTTAAACGTCATTCGCAGAACTTCTGGAGCCGCGCCATCCGACCTCAATTTTCCGCTTTACAGGGAATTGTCCAACAAAATAACCACTATTTTACAGGAATATAAAGAAGATGTGATTGTGGTTTCCGGCCACGAGCACAACTTGCAATATTTGGTCCATAAAAATATTTCGCAAATTATTAGCGGATCAGGTTCAAAAGTAAATTCGGTGCGCCATTTTAAAAATGATGAAACAACTTTTGGCTATGCAGGTTTGGGTTATGCCATTTTAAACATTCAGCCCAATAAACAACAAGTTTCCTTTTTTGACGAGAAAAATCAGCTGATTAAATCAAAAATCATTCGCAGTTCAGAAATTGGCCAAATAGAAAATAAAATTTATCATTTTCCTGAAACTCCTTCAATAAAAGCCTCCATTTATACTGATAATAACACTTCCAAAAATAAAAAAGAACACCATTACAAGGATTTATATCTTAAAAAATATGATTTTAAGGTCGTAAATCTCGACACGCTTTATGGCGGATTGACACCCGTTAAATTGGGTGGCGGAAACCAATCCGTTTCCTTGCGTTTGGAAGATAAAGACGGCAAAGAGTATGTGATGAGAAGGTTACGAAAAAGTGCCACGCAGTTTATACAGGTAAAAGCTTTTCAGGAAAATTATATGAAAGACCAATTTGAAAATACTGCTGCAGAACGTTTTTTAATGGATTTTTATACCACGTCTTATCCGTTTGCCGCTTTGGTTACCGGAAATTTATCGGATATTGTTGGTGTTTACCACAGCAATTCCGAGATTTATTACGTGCCAAAACAACCTGCCTTGCAAAATTTTAACGAAACAATTGGTGATGATTTGTTTCTGTTTGAAGAACGTTCGACCAAAGATTTTAAGTTTATGGCTTCCTTCGGAAATCCGGACGATATTGTTTCAACAGATGAAGTGATGAACAATTTGATGAAAGATGAAAAATATCAAATTGACCATAGTCAGTATATAAAAACACGTTTGTTTGATATGTGGTTGGGCGATTGGGACCGACACGAAGACCAATACCGCTGGG
The DNA here is from genome assembly GCA_002842505.1 of Bacteroidetes bacterium HGW-Bacteroidetes-3. GTDB lineage: Bacteria > Bacteroidota > Bacteroidia > Flavobacteriales > Flavobacteriaceae > Lutibacter. Next base: position 14,723 of record PHDE01000035.1, read on the forward strand.
CAACTTATAAAAATGATAACGGCAATGTTACCTACGCACCCATTCCAAGAGATCGCGACCAGGCATTTCCAAAATTCGACGGATTTTTAACGCAGGCAACCACAAATTTGGTTCCGGCGCTTCGATTGATGCAGTCGTTTGGCGAGGATATTAAAAATGTAAAAACCTTTAACCAGGTTATTTATAAAACCGATATGACGCTCATCAATCAATCCAGTTTAGAAGAATGGCTTGCAGAAGCCAACTTTTTAACACAACAATTAACTGATGAAGCCATTGAAAATGCGTTCGCTAATTTTCCGGAAGAATTGAAAGATAAAAATGTAGAAAGCATCAAATCCAATTTAAAGAAAAGAAGAAACCACATTGCTTCCTGGGCAAAGGAATATTATGACATTTTAAACAAAAATGCCATTATTATAGGAACAAATAAAGACGATATTTTTGAAATTACGCGCTTGGAAAATGGAAATACACATATCAAAGTTATCAGAAGCAAAAAAAATTTAAGCGATAAAGATTTGGTGTATGAAAAGATATTTTCGCCCGAAATCACCAAAGAAATTTGGTTGTACGGTTTGGATGACAAAGACCAATTTACGGTAAACGGCAACGGAAAAGCAACCATAAAAATACTGATTATTGGCGGTCAGAATAAAGACACTTATACCATTGAAAATCCGTCGAAAATTCAAATTTACGATTACAAAACCAAAGAAAGCATTTTTGAAGGAAAAGATGTGAAAACAAAACTGACCGACAATTATGAAATAAATAATTTTGACCACCATAAATTTAAGCACAACCTGCGTCAAATTTTACCAGCAATTGGCTACAATCCTGATGAGGATTTTCAAATTGGCGCTGTAGCCCACATCACCAAATTTAACTTTGAAAACAATCCTTTTTCGCAAAAACACACTTTTGGCGCCAAATATTTTACGGCCACAAACGGTTTTGAAGTGAGTTACAAAGGCGAATTCGCCAATATTCTTGGCGAATTCAATTTAGGACTGGAAACTCTGTACACAACGCCGGCATATAGCCAAAACTTTTTTGGATTCGGAAACGAAACTATTAATTTGGAAGATGATTTAGACATTGAATATTACCGAACAAGACTGGAACAATTTCAGGCTAAATTATCGCTTATCAAACACGGAAGGGTTGGAAGTTTGTGGAATATTAGTGTTCCTTTTCAATACATAAAACCCAATGACAATGACAATCGTTATGTGGAACAATTATTTTCTCCGGCAGCATTGGAAGCTAAAAAATTTATGGGAATTGAAACCAGTTACAGCTTTATCAACAAAAACAACAAGGCGTTTCCAACGTTGGGAATTGAGTTTAATGTTACTGCTGGGTGGAAAACAAATCTAGAACAAAACAAACAAAACTACGCCTATTTCAGCCCTGCCTTACAAATTGATTATCCAATCATCAAAAATGACATCCTCACCTTATCAACACTTTGGAAAGGAAATATCCTCTCAAATTCCAATTTCGAATTTTACCAGGCAGCAAGCGTTGGCGGAAAAGACGGATTAAGAGGTTATAGAAACGAACGCTTTTCTGGTAAAAGTTCTTACTATCAAAATACCGATTTCCGTTTGAATTTATTCAAATTTAACGCAGGATTGGTTCCGGCAAAATTCGGAATTTTTAGTGGTTTTGACTACGGAAGGGTTTGGTTAAATAACGACAATTCAAACAAATGGCACTCTTCCACAGGCGGTGGAATATACGCAAATGGTGCTGGATTATTTACGCTTCAAACTTCTTATTTCAGTTCAGATGACGGCGGCCGATTTATGTTTGGATTAGGATTTGGATTTTAATGAATTATCGTTAAAAAAATGTCAGGAAAAACTTAATAAACAGTCTATTTTGTTGTGTTTGTTCAATTTTTAGGTAAATGCTTCCATAACTATTCAAATAAAAAAAATAAATATTTATACATGAAACCAAGAGAAATTTTTATTAAAACTGCAGCATTTGTCTTATTGTTTATAGCATTCATTTCATTTTTTTGGCCGCCTGTTTTATGGAGCCTACTGTTTTTTGTTCCTGTTATTTTAGTGGGGATTATGGATATAGCACAAACAAAACATACCATAAAAAACAATTTTCCCGTTATTGGACATTTCAGGTATTTACTGGAATCTTTTCGGCCTGAAATTCAACAATATTTTGTGGAAACTGATATGGAAGGAACTCCTATAAACAGAATGTTTAGATCTTTGATTTATTCGAGAGCCAAAAATGAAAATGACACAACCCCTTTCGGAACCAAATCTGATGTGTATAGAATTGGTTATGAATGCATGACACATTCTATGTATCCAAAAAAAGCGGATGAAGTTGAACACAATCCAAGAATATTGATTGGCGGAAAAGATTGCAAACAACCTTATAATTCAAGCATTTTAAATATTTCCGCCATGAGTTTTGGCGCTTTAAGCCAAAATGCGGTATTGGCTTTAAATAAAGGGGCAAAATTGGGTGAATTTGCCCACAATACCGGTGAAGGCGGCATAAGTCCGTACCATTTAGAAGGCGGCGGAGATTTAATTTGGCAAGTTGGAACAGGCTATTTTGGGTGCAGAACTGCAGACGGAAATTTTTGTGAAGACACTTTTAAAAGAAATGCCTCGCAGGAAAATGTTAAAATGATTGAAATAAAACTTTCCCAAGGAGCAAAACCTGGCCATGGCGGAATTTTGCCTGGCGCAAAAAACACCGAAGAAATTGCGAAAATTAGAGGCGTAAAACCTTTTACTGATGTGCATTCTCCACCCTATCATACCGCTTTTAGCAATGCCGAAGGATTGATGCGTTTTATTCAGCAATTAAGGGAACTTTCCAATGGAAAACCGGTCGGATTTAAACTTTGCGTTGGCAGCAAAGAAGAATTTATAGATTTGTGCGAAGCGATGAAAAAAACAAACATTTCACCCGATTTTATCACTGTTGACGGTGGTGAAGGCGGCACTGGCGCTGCGCCCGTGGAGTTTTCAAACTCTTTGGGTTTGCCTTTGCGCGAAGGATTGTCTTTTGTGGTAAATGCCTTAAAAAACAATGATTTAAAAACCGACATAAAAGTAATTGCTTCAGGCAAGGTGTTTTCGGCTTTTCACATGATTCGCTTACTTTCTTTAGGTGCTGACGGCATTAACAGCGCACGCGCAATGATGATGGCCATTGGCTGCATCCAGGCGTTGCAATGCAACACCAATAAATGTCCGGTTGGCGTGGCAACACAAAATAAAAGTTTGATGAAAGGACTGGATGTAAACGAAAAATATATCCGCGTGGCCAATTATCATAAAAATATCATTCACAGTTTTGTGGAAATGTTGGCCGCCTCCGGAATGTCAAAATCAAATGAAGTTAAAAGAAAACATATTTTACATAGAATGGGTCCAAATAAATTAGTGTCTTATCAAGAATTATATCCTGAAACTATATGAAAACCATTAAAATTTAAACAGATGAAAAACGGTCTAATTATCGCGCTTATCATCATCGCATTTGCGATGATTGTCATTGGTATTTCAGCAAAAATAGTTCCTCCGACACTTACGGGAGTTGGATTTATTGTTATTGCCATTTTATTTTACGACAAAAAAACATAAACTCGTTTTTTACTGCACTGCAAAGTTATTTCCTAAACTTTAGCGAATGTGTTTTTGGCACAGCCAAAGGTGCAATTGATAAATAATGACAAACAATTAAAATTTATTTTGATGAACAAACATTTAATTCCTTCTGAAATCTCATGGCTTTCCTTTAATCAATGTTTATTGGAAGAAGCTTCGGACAAGAACAACCAATTGTATGAACGAATTAAATTTTTGGCTATTCATTCCTCAAATCTTGATGAGTTTTTTAGGGTAAAAATCAATCGCTTGTCGATTGATAAATCATCTGACAAAAAGGGCCTGTTGAGCTCCATTTTAAAAGAAGTAAACCATCAACAGGAAGCTTTTGGAAAAATTTGGCGGACTGAAATCATTCCCGAATTGTTAAAAAACAACATCTTGGTTTATGAAGGACAAACCTTATTGGATTGCCATAAAAAAGAAATGGAACGCTATTTTAAAAGCACGGTTTTATCATTTATCCAAATTGTTTTTATTCAACATAACCTCCCAAAAGCCTATTTTTTAAACAACAGAAGCTTGTTTTTCTTTGTGAAGTTAAAGTCGAAAGACGGACAGGATAAATATGCTTATATCAATATTCCTTCCGATAAATTAGACAGATTTAAAACCCTTCAAAATAAAGATAACAATCACTATATCATTTCATTGGATGAAATTATTAAAAATTGTTTGCATTTAATTTTCAGGCAAGATGAAATAATATCGTGCTATGCCATTAAAATGAATCGCGACGAAGATTATGAAATTGAAGACGAGAGCACCGGGAATTTAATTCACAAAATTAAAGGCAAAATTGAAGAACGGAAATCGGGATTGCCAACGCGTTTTTTGTATGATGCCGCAATGCCAAAAGACGAAATGTATTTTTGCAGAAAAACTTTTAAGTTGAAAAAAAGCGAAATGGTTGCCGGCGGAAAACAGCACAATCTTTTTGATTTGTTCAAATTTCCAAATCCGGTAAAACCAAAACTACAAAGTCCGTTTTATCCGGCTTTAAATCACGTTTCACTGGATAAATCAACCTCAATTTTTGAAGCCATTGATTCCAAAAATCAACTATTGCATTTTCCCTATCATTCTTATCATTATGTATTACAATTTTTTAACGAAGCCGCCATTGACGATCGCGTAACTGCGATTAAAGTGACTTTGTATCGCATATCCGCGCAATCTTTAATTGCAAATGCGTTGATAAGTGCTGCCAAAAACGGCAAAAAAGTCACTGTTTTTGTTGAGGTAAAGGCGCGTTTCGACGAGAATAACAATTTGCATTGGGCAAATGAAATGAAAAAAGCAGGCATCAAAATCATTTATAGTATGCCCAATTTAAAAGTCCACGCCAAAATTGCCTTGGTAACGATGCAAATTGATGAAAATTCAACAAAAAATTACAGTTATTTGGCGACAGGAAATTTCAATGAAAGTACCGCAACTATTTATGCCGACCACGGTTTTTTTACTTCAGAAAAAAAATACACAAAAGACATTGCCCAAGTTTTTCAATTTTTAAAAACAAAAAACAAAAAGGCGCCAATGGAAAATTTATTGGTGGCGGGTTTTTTAATGAAAGAACAATTAATACAATTTATTGATACTGAAACAGAAAATCACAAAAACGGAAAACCCTCGGGAATTTTATTGAAGGTTAATGGTATAGACGACAAAATAATTATTGAAAAATTGTATGAAGCAAGCCAAGCCGGCGTTGCGGTTACGCTGCTTGTCAGAGGAATTTGCAGATTGAAACCAGGCGTTAAAGGTCTTAGCGAAAATATTAGTGTGTATCGTATTGTGGATATGTTTTTGGAACACGCAAGAATATACCATTTTACAAACGGCGGAAACGAAAAAATATATTTATCGTCGGCCGATATGATGGGACGGAATTTAAACAACCGAATTGAAGTGGCATTTCCTGTGGAAGATGAAGATTTAAAACAGGAATTAAAGCAAATTATCCAATTTCAATTGGCAGACAACACCAAAAAAAGGAGTTTAGATGCAGAAGGAATTAATGTCAGAAATAAGGAGATTTCAGAAACACCTAAAAGAGCGCAATTGGATACTTATAAATGGCTTCAACAAAAAAACTTATGATGAAACGAGCATTACAAATTTTGACACACAACGGAATGATTAATGGCGAACAGTCCCGGATTTGCGGGATTACCGCTAAAAAATAAAATTTAAACAGATGAATTCTACTATTTCTTTCTTAGCTTTTCTGATGCTGCTTTCTTGTGAGGAACAACCGAAAGCAACTTTTGATGAATGTAATATTTACAATTTAAAGCAACCAAGCGTTGTTTGGAAAATGCCGTCAGAACTTGATGAAATATCGGGAATTGAAATTTTAAAGAATCAAAAAGTAATTGCTCACAATGATGAAGACGGAAATTTGTTTGTTTACGATTTAATCAACAAAACCCTTGAAAAAATAATTCCGTTCGCGAAAGAAGGTGATTATGAAGATGTGGCGATTAAGGACAGCACGGCATTTGTGTTGCGATCGGACGGGACTATTTTTGAAGTCCAAAATTATTTAGATGCGCCAAAAACAATAAAACACAAAACATTTTTAACAGAAAAAGACAACGCGGAAGGCTTGTTTTTCGATACGCAAAAAAATAGGTTATTGGTTGCCTGCAAAGAAAATTCCGACAAGAAAAACGATAAAGACACAAGATTTGTTTATGAATTTTTACTTGAAAAAAAGTCACTAAATCCAAATCCAGTTTTAACAATTTCGCAAAATGACATAAATTTAAAATCGAAATTTTCACCAAGCGGCCTCGCTATTCATCCAATTTCAAAAGATATTTATGTCCTTTCTTCCGTTGGAAAAATGTTGGCGGAATTTTCTTCAAAAGGAAAATTACAAAAAATATACAGTCTTAATTATTCACATTTTATGCAGCCGGAAGGGATCAGTTTTGGTGAAAATGGCGATTTATATATTTCAAATGAAGCAAAAAAAAATAAAGCCAATATTTTAGAATTCAATTATATCCAATGAAACGAGCCTAACAAATTTTGATACACACAGAAATGATTAATGGCGAACCTGCCTGTCCGGCAGGCAGGCAGCAGCTGTACCAATAAAAAATAAAATATACACAGATGAAAAATTTCAAATTAATAAGTGTTTTAACAGTATTGCTATTTGTGTTTGGGTACCAATTGCAAGCCCAAATTGATACCGTAAAAGTTGCCGAAAGCGAATATTGCATTCCGGCGCTAAAGGGAATTCCGGTGGGAAAAGGCGCTTCTTTTGAATATCAAACCATGCCAAATATTTCCATAGAAACGCACGACAAAACCGGCAATTACGGGGATTCAAAAAACACCATAAAAAACAATAGCCATATTGAAGCCAAATTGAAAATTCCCATTGTGGACAAGCCTTATTTAAATATTTTAGGCGGAATAAAATACACTTTTGAAGAATATCATTTTGAAAATTTAGACGAAAATTCAAATCCGTTTTACAGAAGTTTGGAAGATAAAGCCTTAAAAAGTATTGGTGCCAATGTTACGGTTATCAAACCCACAAAATCGAATAAATTTTGGATTTTAAGAGCCAATGCCGATTTTAACGGTGATTACAGCGGCAGTAACAGCGGCAGTTTAACCGATTATCTGAAATTCTCCATTTCGCCCGCTTTAGGCTGGAAAGTAAACGACAATTTCTCGTACGCATTGGGCGTAAGTTACAACTATCGGTTTGGAAGTCCGTTAATTTTGCCCGTTGTCGCCATCAACAAAAACTTCAATGAAAAATGGGGAATAGAAGCTATTTTGCCATTATTTATAAAATCGCGATACATCCATAATTCTGGATTAAACTGGTTAAATACGATTGAAGTTGACGGCGCATCCTACAAACTTAACAATTTGGAACCGGAGCTTGGGCAATTTAACAATATCCATTTGCATCGATCTGCAATTCAGTTTAGTACCAGGATAGAAAAACGATTGGTAGGCTGGCTTTGGGCGGCTTCTGAAGTGGGGTATAATGAAAATTTGACTTACAATGTCACAAATTCCAACCGTTCAAAAAAAGATATTATTTTTGAAAACACCCTTAAAGGCGGTTTACTTTTTAATGTATCTTTATTTATTTCACCAAGAAAAAATTAGATATTATGCAAAAAGCACTTTATTTTATGCCAGATATCAGCGGTTTCACAAAATTTGTGAACAATACGGAGATTGAGCATGGCACTCACATTATTGCCGAATTGCTGGAATTGTTAATTGACAGCGCCACCATAGATTTGGAATTGGTTGAGATTGAAGGCGACGCTTTATTTATGTTCACGTCCAAAATCCCCAATTATAAGCAACTTTTGGAACTTACCACCACTATGCTCGAAAATTTTCATGTACACACAAAAAGCTATGAATCTAAACGAATTTGCAATTGTGGATCGTGTAGAACAACCACCAACCTAGAACTTAAATTTTTGGTTCATTATGGTGAATTGGCTTTTATAAAAGTGAAAAATTTTGTAAAACCTTACGGAAAGGATGTAATCAAAATTCACCGTTTGCTAAAAAATCAGGTGCCCGTTAATGAATATATCCTGTTCACAAATAACACCTATGATTTGTATAAAAATGAAGTGGATGAAACTTGGGTAAAAACTAGCGAAAGCTATAATTCAGAACCACTCGAATATTTTTATAAAAATCTTGAAAGTATTCAAAATACTGTGCAAATAGCCGATGAAAATGTAGCCGATGAAACTATAGAAAATAGCATTCCTACAATAAAAATTGAAAAATATTTCGACGAAAATGTTCAAAATATTTTCACCTATGTCAGCGAATTAAAATACCGCCATCTTTGGGATAAAGAAGTGAAAAGAATTGAATTTGATGAGAATAAGGTAAACAGAATTGGCACCCAGCACAATTGCGTGCTAAACATAGGAAATCTGAATTTTGAAACCATTGCGCAAGAAAATTCCGACGAATTAATCTATGGAGAAAGCACGAAAGACATGATGTTTGCCAAAAACTTTTCATACTTGATAAAACTCCATAAAATAGCCGAAAACAAAACAAAAGTGGAAGTGAATTTGTTTTTGGAATTAAATACCCTGGGCACTTTTATGAAATCGAATATATTTAAAATGATCAAAAAAATGTGGAACAACAAACTGGACCAATTACAATTGGTTTTAAAAAATAAAAATCAATTACCAAATTTAAACAGATGAAACGAGCATAACAAATTTCGATACACACAGAAATGATTAATGGCGAACAGCAGCTGTACCAATAAAAAATAAAATATAAACAGATGAA
>PHDE01000226.1 GCA_002842505.1 Bacteroidetes bacterium HGW-Bacteroidetes-3
GAAAAACGATATCTGGTGTTTGGGATATTACCCGCCAAACTGATTCCTTGTTTTGGGTCGGCCACAACAGCGGCTTATTAAAACTGGAAAAAGAAAAATCGGGATGGAAAACAACTCCTGTTGGTAATGATGTAATATTCGATGATACTTTTCGTAAGATTCTGATTGATAAATATGATAATTTATGGTGTGGCACCATGAAGAATGGTTTACTGTTTATCCCCAATCCGTCAAAAAATCAAACGTTGGAATACTATCAATATAAGTTTGATAAAAATATCAATTCATCATTATCTGATAATGTGGTGATTGATATCAAGATTGATTCACAACAACATCTTTGGGTGGGTACAGGAAACGGACTTAATCTGGCAATCGGAAATACCAATGATTGGGAAAATAGAGGAACCGATAGACCAAACATTGAGTTTAAACGCTACATGGGTAGAAGTAACTCGGGAAAGAACCTGAATAACAATGAAATCAACTGCATTTTCGAAAACAGTGACCAAACATTATGGGTTGCAACACAGGGTGGAGGAATTAACAAGTTGAATGTCGAGACGGGTGAATTTACATATTTTACAAAGGACGATGGGCTTCCGGGAAACGATATATTGGGGATAGTTGCCGACAAGAATAACAATTTATGGATCAGTACAGAGAAGGGGTTAGCTTTTTATAATCAGGAAAGCGAAAGCCCAACCTTCACCAATTATAGCAGTAGCGACGGTTTGCAGAGCGATGTATTCCTGATCAACGCTTTGCATAAATCGGATAAGGGGCGGCTCTTTTTTGGTGGTGAAAATGGATTTACCAGCTTTTCGCCCGAAAAAATTGTACTCAATTCCATCAAGCCCAACACCATCTTCACCCATCTCAAAATATACAATCAAATCATTAATACCGGCGATACAATAGGGAAAAAATTTATTTTACACCATACCCTTAACGAGACTTCCAATCTGTTGCTGCCATTCAGAAAAAACACCTTCTCGGTTGGTGTTGCTGCACTTCATTACCAGCTGCCAGAAAGAAACAAAATAGCTTATATCCTCGAAGGTTATGACAATGAATGGCACACCATTCCAGCATCTCAACAGTATATTAACTTTACCATGCTGCCTTTTGGAGAATACCGTCTAAAAGTATATGCGATTAGCTCCGATAATATCCCTGATGATGAAATAAGGGTATTGTTAATCAAGATCATGCCTCCCTGGTACCGTGGGAAATACTTGATAGCGCTCTATTTGATTATTGGACTTCTTTTGATAACGTTCAGTGTATTGCTACTGGTTAACCGCCAAAAACAACTTTATCAGCAACGCTTGTACGATATCAACCTTGACAATAATGAGTCAAAAATGGTTTTTTTGGCCAATATTGCCCATGAGTTAAGAACTCCGATCAGCCTTATTGTCTCTCCTATCGAAGATATGATTATCAATAAAAGCGAACTGGATAGCAAATGGCACAATCACATCTACCTGATGCATCGAAACGCAAATTATATCATGAAATTGATTAATCAAATAATCGATTTCAGAAAACTGGATGCCGGTAAATTAAAATTGAACATGCACAACGATGATATTGTGCGATTGATCAATGATGTTTCGGTAAATTTTAAGGCATTCGAAACCCGTGACAACATTAAACTTATTCTTCAACTACCTTCCGATCCGCTTATTGTATATATTGATTCACAGATGATAGAGGAGGTATTATACAATCTCTTATCGAACGCATTTAAGCATACACCTAAAGAGCACAACATCTATTTGTCGCTATCTGTTGATGCTAATAATAATGCACCTCAAGAGGGTCAGGCTGACCATTTCCTGAAAATAACAGTATTCAACGAGGGTGAAACCATTCCCGAAGCCGATCAGGATAGAATATTTGAGCGTTTTTTCAAAGCGAGCGAATCGGCTGAAGGTGCCGGTATAGGGCTCTCTTTTGCTAAGTCGTTGGTTGAAATGCATCAGGGAAAGATATGGGTAGAATGTGCCGAAGGGAGAGGAGTGATGTTTCATGTGCTACTTCCTTATGTTAAAGCCGATACCATTGAAACTGATGTGCAGGATGGAGAAATATTCAAGGAAAAGAAACTGCTTGACCGAACTGGTATTATGCGCTACGATGGGGGGACTGATAATATCCTCCCTGACAAATTAACCAAAATACTAATTGTTGAAGACAATGAAGACCTACGTAAATTTCTTGTCGACATTTTATCGAGAGCCTACACCTGCTACGAAGCTCAAAATGGTGATGTTGGACTGAAATTAGCCCTTGAAATTGTTCCCGATATCATCATCACCGATGTAATTATGCCAAAACTTGATGGATATGAGCTGGTTCAAAAGCTAAAAGAGGAAATAAGGACATGCCATATTCCGGTAATCATGCTCACAGCAAAAAATGCAAATGAACACATCGTTTCAGGTTACAAATCGGGGGCCGATGCATATATCACTAAACCATTCGATACCAACGTGCTTTTATCTCATATTGCACGATTGATTAAAAACCGGGAGCTGATCCACCAAAAATACAAACAGCAAAATTTCATGGTCGAAATATCGACACAAAACCTTACGCGCGATGATGTTTTCCTTAAAAAAGTTAAATTGTTACTCGATAAAAACATCGACAAGCCCGATTTTAATGTAAAAGAGCTTTCGGTTGATCTGAAAATGAGTACCACACAGCTTTATCGGAAAATTAAAGGATTAACCAACTACTCTCCCGTTGAGTTCCTGCGCATTTCAAGGCTTCACAAAGCTCATGATTTGCTCATTCAAAAAAATTACAGCATTAAAGAGGTATCTTTTCTGACTGGTTTTAATAACCTTTCTTACTTCGTAAAATGCTTCCGGGAATATTTTGGAGTGACCCCGGCAAGTTTCCGTGATAAGATGTGGCCAATAGAATAATGGCCTTTAGACTTTGCAAAACAAGGCGCTTTAAGGCTGTCAATGTTCTTTGAACCAAGTTTACAATAGGGGGGAAAAGTATCACAAATCAACCAATATTGATATAAAATGCCTTTTATGGCAGCATTTATAAATATTACTCCTTTCCGCAATATTTGACCACGATAGTTAATGTTCATTTTTAATATTTTTGAGGTTCTTTAACTTTTTTCTATTTTTAATGCAAAACGCAATGATTAAGGGAAAACTACTATTAAGCTCAATTTTACTAATTGT
>PHDE01000036.1 GCA_002842505.1 Bacteroidetes bacterium HGW-Bacteroidetes-3
CGGCCGATTATTATGACATCATTTGCCTTTATTTTCGGAATGTTGCCTTTAGTGTTTGCGGGTGGCGTTGGCGCTGTAGGAAACCGTTCCATTGGTACGGGAGCTGCCGGCGGTATGTTAATTGGAACCTTGGTTGGCGTATTGGTAATCCCGGTATTGTTCGTTATTTTCCAGAGTTTGCAGGAACGTATCGGAAAAAAACCAAGTGAAGATGATCCTGAAATTTTATAAAAATATTGAAAAATGAGAAAACAGCAGATATCAAAATTAGCGATTATAATAATTTCAGCAGCAATGATGCAGTCGTGTTTTGTGGCTAAAAATTATGAAAGTCCGGAAGTTAAAACCGACAATCTTTTCAGGACGGAACAAACGCTCGACAGCACTTCCATAGCGGCGGTTTCTTGGGATAAATTATTTACCGATCCCATTTTACAGCAATATGTCAACCAAGGTTTGGTTTATAATTACGACATACAAATTGCGCTTCAAAATTTAAAGGCCGCCGAAGAAAATATGAAGCAGGGAAAACAGGGGTATTTGCCTTCTTTATATGGCAATGCGAGTTGGTTGCGCCAAGATTTTGACCAAAGTAATTTTGAGCAGTTTGAATTTTCCGGAAACCTGTCTTGGGAAGCAGATATTTGGGGGAAAATAAGAAGCAATAAAAGAGCTTCTGTTGCCGCATATTTACAAACGGTTGCGGCGCAGCAAGCCATTCAAACACAGTTGGTGGCCAATATTGCTTCAACCTATTTCCAGTTATTGGCGTTGGATGCGCAAGTGAAAGTGGCGGAAGCAACTTTAATTAACCGGACAGAAAGCATTGAAACAATAAAGGCTTTAAAAACAGCAGGAATTGTGAATGAAGTTTCCGTAAAGCAAACCGAAGCCCAAAAATATGCCACGGAAATTATTTTGAAAGATTTAAAATACAGCGTAAAAATTGCGGAAAACACGTTGAGTATTTTACTTGGAAATACGCCGCAAACTATTGAAAGAGGACTTTTTGAATCTCAGGAGATAACGGCGGACATAGAAGTTGGAATTCCGGCGTTGTTATTAAGCAGAAGACCGGATGTGGTTTCGGCCGAATTAAATTTTAGGCATTCTTTTGAGCTGACCAATGTAGCCAGAAGCAATTTTTATCCTTCTTTAATGATCAGTGCTTCGGGCGGATTTCAAAGTTTGGAAATAAAGGATTGGTTCAACGCAAACTCACTTTTTTCTTCCGTTCTTGGTAGTTTAACGCAGCCAATTTTCAACCAAAGAAAAGTGAAAACGGGTTATAATATTGCCAAAGCAAATCAGCAAAAAGCCTATTTGCAATTTGAACAGACTTTATTGTTGGCGGGAAAAGAAGTTTCGGATGCTTTGGCGGATTATGAAAATGAATCGGAAAAATTAACGATTAGAGCCCATAAATTGGATGCATTGAAAAAGGCCGCCGATTATTCCGACGAATTATTGCAATACGGACTCGTAAATTATTTGGATGTTTTAACGGCAAAAGATGACGCGCTAAGGACTGAATTAGAATTAATTAACAATAAATACCGTCAAATGGATGCGGTGATTAATTTGTACAAAGCATTGGGCGGAGGTTATTAAAATATATTTTTAGATTTGATTGATTGTTGACAATGACAAAAGAAGGAATTACGATTGTGGTTCCTTCTTTTTTTAGAGTTATATCAGGTTGTGTTTTTGGGCTTTTAACACCGCTTCTATTTTATTGTGAACCTGTAATTTTTTGTAAATATTTTCAATGTGTTTTCGAACGGTGGAAGGAGAAATAATTAAATTATCGGCAATTTCATTATAATTTAAACCTTTACTTAACTGTTCTAAAATGTCGGTTTCTCTATTGCTTAGTTTAATTTCATTAATCTCTTTGCCATTTTCGGCTAAAATTGGATTTCGCAATAAATTCAATGTTTTTAACGCAATACTTGGCGTCATTGGAGCGCCACCATTTAGTACTTCTAAAATACAATTATGTAAACTTTCTGCATCAATTTCTTTCAATAAATAACCATTGGCGCCAGCTTTAATGGCGTTAAAAATATTTTCATCATCATCAAAAACAGTCAACATTATAATTTTAATATGTGGATATTTTTTCTTAACAATTTCAGTGGCTGTAATACCGTCCATTTCAGGCATTTGAATGTCCATTAAAATAACGTCTATATGATGATTAGCTTCAAGTTTGCCAATAAGTTCGGCTCCATTTACCGCCTTAAATTTGAAATTTAAATCCTTAAAATATGATAATTTTTCAATCACTGCCTTTGCTAAAAAGCTATTATCTTCTGCAATGGCTATTTTAATATTCATAAGAAGTGATTTTAATTTTTAAAAATAAAAATAAATGCAATGAAATGCTATACGTCATTTGTCTTATTTTTGCTGCATATAATTTTAATTTCTGTACCTAAACTAATTTTAGAATTTATGATGATTTGACCATTTATGTCATCTGTTCTTTTTTGCATATTTTCTAAACCATTTCCTTGTTCAACCGACTTCAAATCAAACCCAATTCCGTTGTCGATAATTTTAATAATTATATTTTGGCTGTTTTCTTCCACAAATACTGAAATTTCAGAGGCTTCGGCATATTTAAGAGCATTGTTAAGGGCTTCCTGAATAATTCTAAATAAATTAATTCCTATAATTGAAGTGAATATTATGTTGGTTTTTATTGTTGACTGAAATCTTAAATGACAGTTGTTTGAAACCAATTTTCCTTTTTCGATAAGAGCTAAAATTCTTCCCTGAAAATCTTCATAAGGAATTTCATTTTTGTTCATTGCCCAAATAGTGTCTCGCAATTGGGAAATAGTGTTTCTTACAAAGTTGTTAATCTCAGTCAATTTGTTTTGCATTTCAGCATTTGAATTTTTAGGGATGTATTTTAAATTGTCAATAGATGAAATTACAAAGGTTAATTGAGAGCCAATATTGTCATGTAAATCTCTTGAGATTTGAAGGCGTTGATTTTGTAATTTACTGATTGTTTGCGCTTCCTTTAGCTTTAAAAGTTGGTCATATTCTCTTTTTTTGTGTTGATGGCGTTTATATAAACCAAAGGAAATGATGCTAAATATAAAAAATCCTGCACCTAACAAAATGGCGTATACTGTTCTGTTTTTTATCTCTAATTCATTTTTTAACAGTTGTTCCTTTTGTTGGGCGATTTCCTTTTCTTTCTTTTGAGTTTCAAACTCAATTTGAAGTGCTGCAACTTTACCATTTGTTTCCGTGTTTATGGTGCTGTCTTTTAGGGTTTGAAATATTTTATTGAAGATAAAAGCATTTTTATAATCACTCAGTTCAAGATATGATTTTGTTAAATATTCTGCACAATATTTTTGTAATGTCAAAAAGTTATTTTCAATAGCTAAATTGTATCCTTTTTTAAAATTTCCAATAGCCTGTTCATGTTTTTTCTCCGCAAAATATAAATCGCCATAATAAAGGTAATTATCAGTAATTCCATAGGTGTCGTTTCGTTTTAAACGGATAATCTGCGAACTGTCAATGTATTTTTTAGCAGTGTTAAATTTTTTTAAGTAGATATTTACCGTTGCCAAATGCACATAGCCATAAGGTATTCCAATACTGTCATTTTGCTGTTTTTTAATTTTTAATGATTTATTATGATAGTAAATGGCGCTGTCATAATTTTTTAACATGGACTGTAAAATTCCGTAATTGTCGAAAGTAGCATCGGCTTTTTTAGCGGGAATCACCTGTTTTATGATTTTGAGGGCTTTTCGCATATAATACAGCGCACTTTTAAGATCTTCGTGCTTTATGGAAAATCCCAATTCCCCATAAGCATATCCAGCCTTTTCCAATTGCCCTATATCTTCATAAATTCTTATGGCATTTAAATTATAAACTATTTTTTTTTCGCGTTTATCTCTATAATTGTTTATCAGCGCCAATTGAAGATATGCTTCCGCAAGAGATTCTTTATCGTTTAATTCAATTGCAATGGCTACAGCTTTTTGAGCCAAAAATTCTGAAGTAGTAAGATTGCCAATAAATTTATCGTAGGGGATTTCTAAAATTTGTTTTAGCTGTTCTTTTTTTGAGAGGTTTTCAATGCTTTTTTGAATACTATCTACATAAAAACTATTTTGGGCAAGGCTTATGCCGCAAATGAGAATGAATATAAATAGCAATCTTATTTTCATTGAGATTTGATTTGCAGCAATATACAAAAAAATCGGGTTCTTTTATAGCCCTAAATATTTACCATCTTTAAATTGACCTTCATATTTTAAAGTACCTTTTTCATCATAAAATTTTCCGTGACCTTCAAAAATTCCATTTTTGAAATCGCCAATATATTTAGCACCATTTCGATAATATGTTCCAGCTCCATCATATTCATTATTTAAAAAAGCGCCTTCATAAATTAATTCTCCATTTTCATCGTACTCTTTTCCATAGCCAGTCATTATTCCATCTATAAAATCACCTTCATAACTACCCCCAACAACCCATTTATAAAAACCTTTCCCAGTTCTTTTAAGATTTAAAAATGCACCTTCATAAGAGTCTCCATTTGCCCAAGTAAACTTTCCTTTTGTCCAATTTCCTTCAATAAATTCGCCAACATAAACGTCTCCATTTGCCCAGGTAAGCTTTCCTTTTCCAGTAAATTTGCCGTTAATAAAATTGCCTTCGTAAATATTACCCTGTTTATCAACTTTTTTTCCAAAACCGTTATTACAATCACCAGAAGTACAATCCAAATCTTCAAAAGGGTATTTGATTTTCAATCTATAACCGTTTCTTGAAAAATAAATGTCAAAACCTTCTAGAATTGACAATTTAATTTTATTGAAGCTAAACTCATTGGGATTTATATAAGTTAATTTTTTACATTTTTTCATACCATCTTGAAGTGCCTGTAAAGAAATTTTTGGAATATCTTCTTTATCTACAGGAAAGTTTATGAAGGTTGAATCAATTGAATGAATGTCAATAGCTTGTTCAATTTCAAAATGACCTAAAAATTTCCTTTCAAGAATGAATATATATTGGTTTGATAATTTTGAAACCTTTTGTGAAATTCGATCCTCTTTTGGAGTAGTAATATAGGTGATTAATTCATCGCAAAAGGCTTCATTATTAAAAGCGGTTGGATCTATAAATTCATCATTATTCCAGTTTCCATAAATTCTGGGTTTGTCTTTTTTTGAAAAAATACCTTCACCTTGTTTTTTTCCATCTTTAAAATAGCCAAAATAATGATCGCCATTAGCATATAAAATTTGCCCATAACCATTGAATAAATTGTTAGCGATAAAACCATCGTAAACAAATTGATTATTTTTATAAATACGCCCAAATGTGGCTTTTCCATTTTTAAAAACAGCTTGTATTGCCAATCCATCTGCATAAGAAATACGGCCATATCCATTAATACAATTTCCTGCTGAATTTGTGGGGTTGTTGGGCCGTACCTCAGTATTTTCGGCAGATTTAAAAACGCCTTTTTCCCAAGTTCCTGCTGTAATATTTTCTTTACCATTGTTAAAAATGCCTTCACCATTTTGGAGACTATTTTCCCATTTTCCAAAATGGTTTTGTCCATCTTTCCATTGAAAATAGCCAAAATCGCTAAATTTAGAATTTGTAAATTGTCCGAAATAGTAATTGCCATTGGTATATTGCATGATTCCTAAACCATCAAGATTCCCATTTTTAAAGGTGCCTTCGTAAACGGCATCTTGATATTGTATTTTGCCGAATCCGTTTTTACAGTCACCTAAGACACATTGTGAAGTAACTATAGTTGTAATAAATAGTAAATTTAGAGTAAGTAGTAATTTTTTCATGTTAAAAAGTTGGTTAATACAAACACTTGAACAATTGGTTAATGATACTTAATATTTTGAGTTTCGTTTTTTATTTTTACTTGTAAAATCTATAATATTCAATCAATTCTTCTGCTTTTTCTAATTTTTTGGTTGGTATTGGCACACGGGTTTCATCAAAAGTGTTCCCTTTTCTTGTGTGCCAAGCAATTTCAATTTCTAGCATTGGCAGCCCTTTTTTAGCCGGTAAAATGACCATGTTTTTTATCCATTTTTTATCTGTAAAAAGGTCAATGATTGTTCCATTTACATCTAAAAATTCAGAATAAAAAGTTACGTAAGCTTCTTTGGTTGTTTCTTTTATGGTTGTATTTGCTATTTTGTTTCTAAGATAAGGCAGTAAAATTGCAAAAGGGATTACAAATGCGATCGCCATTAAAAAACCGGTATTTCTAAAAAACATTAAAAAAGGAATACCTGCAATTAATATGGCCGCACCAAAATAGCGATTGTCTTCCTTTTTAAAAATTTTGGCTTCTTTAACATAAGTATTCCATTCTTCAGCGGAATAGATCCATGTATCTAACAAACTAGAGTTTAACTTTTGAATAGAATTCATAACTCATTCATTTTAGGTGTTTTTATATAACCTTCTTTTACTTTATTGGCCAAGTTTTTAAGATTGGTTCTTTGTGGTTGCGACATTTTTGGAAGAATACTATTTTGTCTTTCTTTTATTACTTTTTTATTCAATTTTTAAAATGAGAAAAAGACCACTTCAATTATTTGTAGATTATTGAAGCGGTCTTTCTCATAATATTGATTTTATTGTTTTAAATCATAGGCATTTACGGTACCTCCACTTGCTTTATAGTATAAAAACCCTCCCCATTCATCAACTTCATATTCTGGTTTTTTATCATTTAGAATAATTTCTTTAACAGGTTTTCCGGTGTCTTTGTTTATTTTTACAAGTCCAACACCATCATCTAATTTAGACAACATAAACTGTGCGTCTTTTGTAGCTGATGTTGATTTAAAACGTTTGCTCATCTCAGTAAATTATTTTGTAGCACTCAAAAATTCATCTAAGCAGGCTTTAAAAAATTCTTCGCCGGCCTTTCTTACTCCATTATTATATTTAGCCGGTTCTACCGGCACAGGAATTACTTTTCTTATGAATTGATTATCCACTTCAAATAGCTGATAAAGTCCCATGTTGGTTCCTGTCCAGTCATGATTCGATGCACCAGTAACTTTATATTTTTTTCTTTCAATCACATCATTGATCTCCACGGCTTTTTTCAAATTAAAGATTCCCGTACTGGTGGGAAGTGACATGGCTTCGCTGTTGGCAAAAGTTATTTGGGTAGTGGCTAGATCTGCGCTGAATGTTTTGCCGGTTGTTGCCATTTGGTTAGTTAATCGTAATACAGTTTCGGCTACTACTTTGGCACCTCCTAATTTAAAAGCCCCGCTGGCCCACGATTCTGCGTCTTCTGCCAGAGGTATCACAAGATTTATCCTCATGACTGTTACGTTATCAAGCTGATATGAAATTTTAGCAGAGTTGTCAGTAAAAGTGCTTTTCTCCCTGCCATCTTTTTTAGAACCTTTTATAAAATAATCGAAATTTTCAGGTGTACTCATAATGAACCCTTTATACTGTGCATTGCTTAACTCACCTCCTTTTTTTCGTTCCCAGTCTTTAAATACTTTAATATCTGCAGCTTCATCGGCTGACATAATTTCATACCCGGAAGTTTTAAGGCGGTTAATAAATTGCTGATACAGGTAATTGGTGTTTTGAATCAAGTCGGTTTCTGTAAGCCCCTGCAAGCCTATTGCAAGCTGTACTTTTACATCACCTGTCATTCCGCCCTCATATACGCTTCCTTTTTTTTCATCTTCTGCTATATACATCACCTGGTACATAACCCGGAATTGCGAAATGAATACTTTTTTTGGGGCTTTCTTCAGTTTCCCTTTTCCGGTGATATCCGATTTTAATTCGACTGCCGAAATGGTTTGTGCAAATGAGCCTATACACAAAAGGCTAATGATTAATGTTGTGATTACAAGTTTCATAATGTTAAGTTTATAAGGTGGGTTCTAATAAATTAGTTTTTTCAAGTTTGATTTAAAGAAAATCGTAGAACCCATTTTACGCTTTTCTAATTCTTCCGAAAGTTTTAGCTTTTCTTTTTGCTCTGATTGTGCTTTACTATTTTGTAAAATAAGACCTTTTAATACATAGAGATTAAGTTTGAAATTCTCTCTCTTTATAAAACTGAATATTCAGATATACTAATGTTGCAATAAGCACGAGAATAATTCCTAAAGAGAAAAATATCACATCAAATTTGATTTATTGAACAACTTTGTAAAAATGGATTTTAAAGTAAAAAACTAATTGAAAACTGACCTCTTAATATTTATTTACTTTAACTACTTTTCCCCTGCCGTCTGAAATAATCTTTACAAAATAAGTTGCAGAGGGCAAAGCTGATAAATCTACTTCAATTTCTTTTGCATTTGTTTTCATGCTAATTAACGTTTCTCCAAGTAAATTGAAAACCAATTCTTTTTGACCTGGTTTAATTCCGGCAAGTCCTTTTCCGTGAGTTATTAAAAGAACTCCAGAATCGGTTACTGTCATTTTTTCAATACTGCCACCCAAATCGTATACAAAATTCGGATCCGATTTTTGGGTTTTTACAATAGTTACCCTAAATATTAGTGCAATTATTATTAATTTTTAAATTTTCATAAATAGACATTTTGATTAGTATTATTCCAAAAGTCTCACAAAATAAAAAGCAAATCAATACGGCATTTGTCGTATATTTTTTTCTAATATATTTATATGAAGAGGAAAAAAGATATAATAGAACTTAAAAGACCCAATACTAATAGCCTAATAATTGTGTCATTTTTTGCTAAGATATTTTCGTTTTTAATTGTAATTTTCCATAGAAGAAAGCTCAAAATCCCAAAAGGAAAAGAAATGAATAAATTAATATAATAAGGCCAAAAAGCACTGGTTAATAAAAACCATATTGCGCAAATTAATGATATACAATAAATGACAGGTCTATTTTTATTATATAACATGGCGATGCTTTACTTTCAAAAGTAACTCAGAATGAGGGTGAAATCAATACGACATTTGACGTAAATTTTAGTTAGAATGCTATGTTGAAGTTATTTTTTAGTGAAGTTATTTTTTGCTGTAAATCCTTCAAAAACTGCTGATGTTGTTCAGAATTTTCATTGAAAGGTTTGTGCGCCAATCCTTTTTGGATGCTGTCAACTTCTTTCATCATAGAAAAAGTATTGGCTTGAATCCAAATGTATTTAAACTGTTCCCAAATATAATCGACGGCTGTCTCATTGGGATGAATCATATCAGTGCTGTAAAAACGATAATCGCGTAAATCGTCCATCATTATTTCATAGGAAGGAAAATACTTTCCGCTAACAACTTTTAAGGTTTCATGAATAGCGGTTATTAAATGCGCTTTGCTCAGCGAATTTTCCACAAAACCGTCTTTAATATGGCGAACTGGCGAAACTGTAAAAATAACAGTTGCTGTAGGATTGACTTTTGAAATGCTTTGGCAAATATTTTCTAATGAAGCCACAATTTCTTGGACAGAAAGCAATTCTTTTGCAAACATTTTTTGGGGAACTTTATGGCAATTGCCAACAATGGCGTTGGTTTCAATAAAACGGTAAATCCAAGAAGTTCCTAAAGTGATGATGATATGTGTTGAGTCGTGTATGGATTTATGGGTTGATTTAATGGCGGAATTTAGATTGGAAATCAATTCGTTTTTGTCGGCCGAACTTAAATCGGAATGTGCATCAAAGCAATGCCAGCGTTCATTTAAATAAAAAATATCCTTTTCGGTATATGTTTTTTCATTTAATGAATTTAAAATTAAAGTTTCAATGGCCTTTGGATTGAATAAAATGCCAAACGGATTGCTGGCAACATCAAACTTGCAATAAGCCAGTTTTTTGCTGATATTTTCTGAAAAACAAGATCCAATCAACAACAATTTAGAAGCATAATCAATTTGATTTTCTTCTTTTTTTAGATGAATGTTGGTTCTGAAATTCATTGTTGTATGTAAAATGTTATTTGTTATTCGTTATACGTTATTTGTTATTTTGGCTATCGACAATTTTTAACATTTAACGCATAACATATAACTTTTAACTTATTTTAAATATTCTTTTCCTTTAAGAAGTGCCTCCTCAATTCCTTGAGGTTTTTTACCGCCGGCAGTGGCAAAATAAGCTTGTCCGCCGCCGCCGCCTTCAATTAATTTTCCCAATTCACGAACCACTTTTCCGGCATCCAATTGTTTTTCTTCCACCAAATTTTTGGCGATAAAGCAAGTTAAAAAAGCTTTTCCGTCGGCTTCCGTTCCAATCAATAAAAACAGGTTTTCAATTTTATTTCCCAGGTCGAAGGCCAAATCTTTAACACTGTTTTGGTCTAAATCCAATTTTACAGCCAAATAGTTAACGCCATTAATAGGTTCCGCAAGTTTTAACAAATCACCCGACAGATTTTTGGCTTTTTCTTTTAACAAAGCTTCCACCTGCTTTTTTAAGACGGCATTTTCTTCCTGCAAATCCGCAATGGCCTTTTGTGGGTTTTTTGTGTTTTTCAACAAGTCTTTTATTTCGTAATATGCTCGGTTGTTTTCAAAATAGAAATCTTTTGTGGCATCGTTGGTAATTGCTTCAATACGGCGAACTCCCGCTGCAATGGCGCCTTCAGACACAATTTTAAAATGCCAGATATCGCTGGTGTTTTGCACGTGAATGCCTCCACAAAGCTCTACGGATTTCCCAAATTTAATGGCGCGTACCGTATCGCCATATTTTTCGCCGAACAAAGCCATAGCACCTTTATTTATTGCAGTTTCCATAGGAATATTTCTAAATTCTTCCAACGGAATTTTATTGTCGATGCGTGAATTTACAAAATCTTCAACGGCGCGCAATTCATCAACAGTTAATTTTGCGAAGTGAGAAAAATCGAAGCGTAAATTTTTTGAATTTACAAAAGATCCTTTTTGTTCTACGTGCGTTCCTAAAATTTCGCGCAAAGCCTGGTGTAAAAGATGTGTTGCGGAATGGTTGCAGGCCGTTCTGAAACGTTGCTTTTCATCAACCACAACCTTTAGTTTCTGTGTTGGGTCTTTAGGTAAGTTTTCAGCAAAATGAATGATTAAATTGTTTTCTTTTTTGGTGTCAACAATATAAATAACGTTTCCGTTATTTACTTCAATATAGCCTTTATCGCCCACTTGGCCGCCGCCTTCCGGATAAAAAGGCGTCATATTAAACACCAATTGGTACAAATCGCCCTCTTTTTTGGAAGAAACTTTTCGGTAACGCGTTATTTTAACGTTCGCTTCCAAAGTGTCATAGCCAATAAATTCTTCTTCGGCATCTTCATATAAAACTACCCAATCATCTGTTTCCACCACTGCCGCAGCTCTAGAACGGTTTTTTTGTTTCTCCAATTCAGCGGCAAAATCATCTTCATTTAAAGTCATTCCTTTTTCAGAAAGAATCAACGCCGTTAAATCGATTGGAAATCCAAAAGTATCAAACAATTCGAAAGCTTTTTTGCCGGAAACTTCTTTTCCTTTGGTATTTTTAATAATCCCGTCCAACAAAACCAACCCTTGATCCAAAGTTCGCAAGAAGGAGTTTTCTTCCTCTTTAATCACGTTGGTCACCAATTGTTTTTGCGCTTTTATTTCAGGGAAATAGTCGCCCATTTGTTTGCTTAAGGTGTTCACCAATTTGTAAATAAAAGGCTCTTTGGTATTTAAAAAGGTAAATCCGTAACGAATGGCACGTCGCAAAATTCTTCGAATCACATAACCTGCGCCGGTGTTAGAAGGCAATTGTCCGTCGGCAATCGCAAAAGCAACTGCACGAACATGGTCGGAAATCACGCGAATGGCGATGTCAATTTCTTCGTTTTCACCATATTCACTATTGGTAATGGCTTCAATTTCCCTAATTAACGGCGTAAAAACATCAGTATCGTAATTGGATTGTTTATTTTGAAGCACCATGCACAAACGTTCAAAACCCATTCCGGTATCTACGTGTTTTGCAGGTAATTTTTCTAAAGAACCATCAGCTTTTCGGTTGAATTCCATAAAAACCAAATTCCAAATTTCCACCACTTGAGGATGGTCATTGTTCACCAAACTTCTTCCGGAAACTTTCGCTTTTTCTTCCGCAGACCTTATATCCACATGAATTTCAGAACACGGTCCGCACGGACCTTGTGCGCCCATTTCCCAAAAGTTATCTTTTTTGTTCCCGTTGATGATTCGGTCTTCGCCAATGTGTTTTTTCCACAAATCGTAGGCTTCCCGGTCGTATTCCAAACCATCGTCTTCAGCGCCTTCAAATACGGTAACGTACAAACAATCTTTGTCAATTTTATAAACATCAACCAGCAATTCCCAAGCCCAGTCAATGGCCTCTTTTTTAAAGTAGTCTCCAAAACTCCAGTTTCCCAACATTTCAAACATCGTGTGGTGGTAGGTGTCTTTGCCCACTTCTTCCAAATCGTTATGTTTTCCGGAAACCCGTAAACATTTTTGCGTATCGGCAACACGTTTTTCAACAGCGGTTTTTTGTCCCAAAAAATACTCTTTAAAAGGCACCATGCCCGCATTGGTAAACATAAGCGTGGGATCGTTTTTCAACACCATTGGTGATGACGGCACGATTGCGTGTTTTTTTGAAGCGAAAAAATCTAAAAATTGTTGACGTACGAATTGTGATTTCATATATAATATATAATATTTTTTTTTAAAACCATTGTCATATTGTTTCTGGTTCTGTTTAGCCGGCAGGTATTGTGTGACGGTTTTATTTTTTTTGATTACAGCCCTATTTGTTAATTAAATGCTAAAAAACTGGGTGCATGGCAATTGTATAAAACATTTTGTAAATTTGTCGTTTATGCATCAAAATATTGTTGCATATTTTGTTGTTTTATAACACAAAAATAATATAATTTTTATACAATGGCGAAGGTAAAATATTATTACGATTCAGAGACGCTATCCTACCAAAAGATCCGACCAAAAAAAGGGGAACATTTTAAGAAATTTATTTTAATGGTGGCTTCCGCTTCTGTTTTTATGATTGTTGGTTTTGTGGTTTTTACCACTATTTTTGAATCGCCTAAAGAAAAAGAATTAAAACGCCAGTTGGAATTTGTAAAACTGAATGAAGAATTACATGCCAAAAAAATGGTGCAAATGGAGGAAGTTTTAGCTGATATACAAGATAGGGACAACAATATTTATCGACTGTATTTTGAAGTAAATCCGATTCCCGATGAACAGCGCAAAGCTGGTTTCGGCGGTGTAAACCGTTATAAAGCATTAGAAGGTTTTGACAATTCAGAAATGATTATTGATGTGACAAAAAACATGGATATTTTGTCAAAGCAATTGTATGTGCAGTCGAAATCGTTGGATGAAATAGTAAAACTGGCCGCTGATAAAGAAAAATTATTGGCCGCAATTCCTGCAATCCAACCGGTAAGAAATGAAAATTTGACACGAATGGCTTCTGGATATGGATGGCGATCAGATCCTTTTACGAAAGCCAGAAAGAAACATTTGGGAATGGACTTTTCATCTCCCGTTGGAACACCAGTTTATGCATCAGGCGATGGTTATGTGGAAAGAGCCGACCAAAATTCTGCAGGTTATGGAAAGCACATTCGAATTGAACACGGTTTTGGCTATATTTCCCTGTATGGACATTTAAGCAATTACAATGTTAGAAAAGGCCAAAAAGTAAAAAGAGGGGATTTAATTGGTTTTGTGGGAAATACCGGGCGTTCTCAAGGGCCGCATTTGCATTATGAAATTTATAAAAACGGAACAGCGATAAACCCTATTAACTTTTACTACGGAAACTTGTCGCCGGAAGAGTTTGAAGCTATGCAAAAAGCAGCGCAAATTGAAGGACAATCTCTTGACTAATGCATATAGATTTACCTGAAAAACGATATTATAAAATTGGCGAGGTTGCCACAGCTTTCGGCGTTAGCACTTCCCATATTCGGTATTGGGAAAATGAATTTGATATTTTAAAACCTAAAAAAAACAAAAAGGGAAATAGGCTCTTTACCCAAGAAGATATCAAAAATTTAAAGCTGATTTATCATTTGGTCAAGGAAAAAGGTTTTACCTTAGAGGGTGCAAAAAACAAAATGAAGGAGCGGCCCAAAGCGATAAAAAACAACCAGGAAATTATAACGCGACTGGAAGCCATTAAAGAAGAGCTCATTAAAATTAAAGGCCAAATTGATTAGTTACTTGCGTAATTTGGACTTAATACAATAAAAATAATATTTTGGAGGGCGTTCCCCGCCCAGCCGGCGGGTCGGGCTTTTCGCTGCAAGTCCTCGCACGCCCAAAAGCGTGACTTCGGGCTTTCCGCTGCAATCCCTAACGCAAATAACAAATGCAAACAAAATATTTTTTTATTTCAATGATAAAAAAAACAAACAATAGCGTAATTTAGCATTTAGTTGTAACAAAATTGTTTTTTGGCACACCAATCAAACAAAATTATAAACAATCAAAAATCGTAAAAAATGAAAAAGTGGTTAATACCTGTAATTATAGCGGTAATAGCTTTTGCCGGTTATAGCTGGGTAAAAGGATTTTACAATACAACAATTCAACTTAATGAAAATGTTTCGGAAAGTTGGGGAAATGTGGAAACTGCCTATCAACGCAGAAACGACTTAATTGGAAATTTGGTAAACACCGTAAAAGGAGCTGCCGATTTTGAAAAAGAAACGTTGACTTCAGTAATTGAAGCACGCGCAAAAGCAACTTCCGTACAAATTGATCCAACAAACATTACGCCTGAGCAATTGGCGCAATTTAACCAGGTACAAGGCGGTTTAAGCGGCGCGTTAAAAAGCTTGTTGGTGACCGTAGAGCGTTATCCCGATTTAAAGGCAAACCAAAATTTCCTAAAATTACAAGATGAATTGGCAAGCACAGAAAATCAGATTTTAACGGCGCGCACACGTTTTAATGAAGCCACGAAACCATATAACAATCACGTAAAGAAATTTCCAAATTCAATTTTAGCGGGCATTTTTAATTTTGAGGGCAAACCTTATTTTGATGCTGAAGCTGGCGCAGAAAAAGCTCCAGATGTAAAATTTGATTTTGGTAAAAAAGAATAATGTCAAAAATTGAAGAATTTTTAACCGTCGATCAAGAGCAAGCAATCATAAAAGCGATTGAAGTGGCAGAAAAAAACACTTCGGGAGAAATTCGTGTCCATTTAGAAAAAATTACAGATTTACCTCCATTGCAAAGAGCTTTGGAGGTTTTTCTTATGTTGGAAATGAACAAAACGGAGTTGAGAAACGGCGTGTTGATTTATGTGGCTATTGAAAGCCGACAGTTTGCCATTTTAGGCGACGAAGGAATCCACACAAAAGTGACCGAAAATTTTTGGGATGCAGAAAAAGAATTGATGCTTTCCTATTTTAAAAAAGATGAATTTTCAAAAGGCATTGAACTCGCCATTCTTGAGGTTGGTAAAAAATTGAAAGAATTTTTCCCTTATCATTCAAGTGATACCGACGAATTATCTAATGAAATTTCAAGAGGATAACCACCAAATGATGTACAAATCAATTAAAAAATATATTGTTTTTTTTATAACCATTTTGCTGGCACAAGTTGCTTTTTCCCAATTCACCATTCCCGAAAAACCAAAACTGCAAACCAGTGTTTATGATTACGCAAATCTATTAACTGGCGAACAAAAATCAACCCTTGAAAGCAAATTAATTCAATATTCCGATTCCACCTCAACCCAAATAGTGGTGGTTACGGTTGAAACCATTAAAGGGGAAGATATTGGAATTTTAA
This sequence comes from Bacteroidetes bacterium HGW-Bacteroidetes-3, assembly GCA_002842505.1. Lineage (GTDB taxonomy): Bacteria > Bacteroidota > Bacteroidia > Flavobacteriales > Flavobacteriaceae > Lutibacter. The sequence continues at coordinate 15,812 of PHDE01000036.1, forward strand.
CGCCAAAATGGGCGCACCAATGGGGAATTGGTCAGGCAAAAGAAGACAATGGCGTTTTTGTGTTGTTGGCAAACAAGGAACGTAAAATATGGATTGCGCCTGGTTACGGCGTAGAACATAAACTAACGGCCGGAATTACGGGCGAGTTGGTAAGAAATACCATTATTCCCGAATTTAAAAAAGGCGATTTTTATGGTGGCTTGGACAAAGGATCTGATGCCATTTTTGAGGTTTTAAAAGGAACTTATAAAAGTAAGGAAAAGCCAAAAGAAGAAAGTGACGGCATCCCAACTTTTGCCATTGTTTTCATTATTTTCATCATTTTGATGGTTATTTTTTCCAAAAAAGATAAAGGCAGCGGCAACGATAAAGGCAAAGGATTCAGAAAGGATTCAACAGGAATGGATATTTTAACGGCCATACTTTTAAGCCGTGCCGGAAGAGGCGGTTTTGGCAGCGGAGGTTTCGGTGGTGGATCAAGTGGCGGCGGAGGAGGTTTTGGCGGCGGATTTGGCGGCGGCGGATTTAGTGGCGGCGGCGCTGGCGGCGGCTGGTAAATTTTTGTTTTTAATCGTTTATTTGTTTAATCGTTTAATCGTTTAATCGTTTAATTTTTTAATCCTTTAATTGTTTATTCCTTTAATTTTTCAATCTTAATGAACGCATACGTTGAATTTGTAATTGCCTACCCAATTTATAGCGCTATGATACAATTTGCCGTTTTGGGCACTTTGGGCGATCTTCTCTCCAAATGGATGCAACAAGGCAAGATATTTTTGCCCTATAAATTGCCGATTATTCTATTAAAAATGCTGGAATGGGCAATTATTGCCATCACCATAAAATACGCATTTGTTGGCTATCAGGGGTTTTTAAACAATTTGATTGAACACCGTTTTGTGCCCGAGATGGGCTTGTTTGGAAACGCATTTGCTTTGTCCGTTTTTATGAATTTGCAATATGGTTTGCTTTTGGTTATTTTTCATCGGTTTCTTGATAATTTGATTGCCAAACAAAACAATTGGAAAAATATTGACAAAGGAATGCTTTCCTTAATCTGGTTTTGGATTCCTGCGCATACCATTACTTTTATGCTCGATAAACCTTATCAAATTGGTTTGGCCGCAATTTGGTCGCTTGTATTAGGTTTTATTTTGGGTTATTACAACCGGGAAAGTAAATAGTACTATTTGTCTTGCAGTCAAAAAGGGTCTTGCAGTCTTTTCTCTCTTTTCTTTTTTCAAACTTCCAACTTTAGAAACTATAATAAAACACTCTATAATCTTTCTGTTTTTTAGAAAAACCTATACATTAAAAATTAAACTTCTGAAAAACAAATATATATCATAAAATAAAACACTCTTGCTTTAGGTTGTTACTACTCAAACTGATATATATCATTCTAAAACAATATTTCGCTTAATAACTTTACTAAAAAGTATTTGAGATGATAAAAATATTTAAAACTTCAAAAGATGTTATTGTAAATATTGATGAATATTTTGATACCATAGAACTTGGAATACTCAATTTTAAAGAAGGTGTTAACAATTATTTAGATGGGAACACAGCCGATTTTGAAAATAATTTAAAGATAATTGACAAGCTTGAGGAAAAAGCAGATGCCATCATCAGAAAAATTGAAAACGATTTTTACGTGTATTCCTTATTGCCAAATTATGCCAGTGAGATTTTAAATTTATTGGAAAAAGTTGATGACATTATAGATCAGACAAAAAACACTTTAAGCCAGTTTGATGTTGAAAGTCCGTTTATTCCTGAAGAAATTAAAACCGATTTTTCACGCTTGGTGAACATATCAGTTAAAACAGCCGAGAACGCCATTCCTGCCGCACGTGTATTTTTTACCGATACAAATTTGGTGAAAGATAAAATACAAAAAGTTGTTTTTTATGAGCGAGAAACAGAAAAATTGGCGAATAAAATCAAACGGCGAACATTTAAAGAAATGGACCAGCTTAAGCTAAGTGAAAAAACGCACTTGCGCTATTTTACTTTACATATAGAAGAGATTGCAGATGCAGCGAAGGTTGTTGCCAAAATGCTTTCATCCTTATTAATTAAAATTAAAATGTAATCCCTAAAAATATCAAATGTTTTTACTTTTTTTAACCAGCGGTTTGTTTTTAGGTTGGTCATTAGGCGCTAATGACGCAGCAAATATATTTGGCTCTGCTGTTGGTTCTAAAATGATAAAATTTAGCGTTGCCGTTTTTGTAGCTTCCATATTTGTTATTTTAGGGTCCTTTATACAAGGTTCCGGCGCGTCAAACACTTTGGGGGAATTGGGTTCTGTAAACGCCATTGGCGGCGCTTTTACGGTTGCATTGTGTGCCGGACTTACGGTTTTTTGGATGACAAAATTGCAGTTGCCTGTTTCAAGTTCACAAGGAATTATCGGTGCTATTATTGGTTGGAATTTCTATTCCGGAAATCCGACTGATATGAATGTGCTGGGGAAAATTGTTGGTGCTTGGATTGCCGGACCAATTTTGGGCGCTGTTTTTGCCATTTTGATATACTTGCTGTTAAAATATACACTTCATAAAAGCAAAATTCATTTGTTAAAATTAGATGCTTATTTAAAATATGGGCTTTTGGTTGTGGGTGCTTTTGGCGCTTATAGTTTGGGCGCCAACAATGTGGCGAATGTAGTTGGGGTGTTTATTCCTTCAGTTCCTGAAATTGAATTGAATTTTGGAGTCTTTATATTAGACGGAAAACAACTTTTATTTTTAATTGGCGGTATTTCAATTGCGGCAGGAATTATTACTTATTCTAAAAAAGTAATGATGACCGTGGGCAATAATTTGATGAAACTTTCTGCGGAATCGGCATTGGTTATTGTGCTCGCCCATTCTTTGGTGTTGTTTATTTTTTCTTCAACTACGTTGTCTAATTTATTGCAGAGCGTTGGTTTGCCGGCAATTCCTTTGGTTCCGGTTTCCAGTTCCCAAGCTGTTGTGGGCGCCATTATGGGTATTGGCCTGTTAAAAGGCGGAAGAAACATTAAATTCAGCATTCTTGGAAAAATCACCTTAGGATGGATTGCTACACCAATACTTGCCGGGATAATAACATTTGTCTCGCTGTTTTTTATGAGCAATGTGTTTAAATTGGTGGTTGTTCAAGATGAAAGTTTGGTGGTAAGCCAAAAAATAAATGCCATAATTTCTTCACCAAAAATAAGTGCTTCAGCGGCATCGGTTAATTTATACCAACCTTTATTATTTACAATTATAGGATTATTATTGGTGCTAATAGTTGTGTTGATTGTTGTTTTAACACGCAAAACATCAAAAGCAAAAGAGGAAGAATCTACAGACATATTGCTAAAATATGAATCGCAGGAAAAATTATTGCAAACCGAATTACAAAAAGTAACTAATGAAAATGCAAAGCTTGAAAAAGAGATTGAATTTAAGCGAAAAGAACAAATGGGCATTGCGATAAGCATTATTCAAAAAAATCAATTTTTGGAGAAATTAAAAGCTAAAATCGATAAAATTATTTTAAAACCCGAAGTAAATACGGAGGAACTCACCCAATTAAAAAAGTTAATAATAGACAATTTGAGCATTGATAAGGAGCGTGAAAAATTCAACATTTTTATCAATGAATTGAACACCGATTTTTATTTGAGATTGGCTAACAGATATCCGGGCTTGTCGGAAAATGAACAACGGTTAACAGCTTTAATAAGGCTGAATTTAAGTTCAAAAGAAATTGCTTCCATCTTAAATATATCAACAAAAAGTGTTGAAGTAAACCGACATCGACTTCGAAAAAAAATGCACTTAAAACGAGAAGAAAATTTAACGGAATTAATTAATAAACTTTAAATATAATATGAATAATAAATAACAGTAAAAATGATGAAAAATAAAATTTACACATTGGTAGTGGCATTGGTGCTTTACAGTATTGGATCAACTGCCCAGGAAATTAAAAAAAGCGATACTGTTCGGGTAAACCAGTACGGACAAGAAGTTGGCTGGTTAAGCCTTAATGGCGAATCGCAAGAAGGAATTTTGAAATTTACTTCGGATGACAAAAGTTATTCTTTATGGTTTGATAACCGGGTTCAATTTGATGGTGCATTTTTTTCAAATGATGTTTATAACCCAATTGGAAACGGAGCATCAATAAGAAGAGCGCGTTTTGGCATAAAAGCAATTATGTGGACCAATTGGTATGGTGAAATTGATTTGGATTTTTCGGGCTCAGCCGTTGAATTAAAAGACGCTTACGTAAAATACACTTTTGATTCAGGTGATTTTAATATTAAAGCAGGACATTTCAAAGAAAGTTTTGGGATGGAAACAACCACTACATCAAGATATCTCACTTTTATTGAACGTGCCTTATCTTCTAAATTGGATCCATCGAGAACTTTAGGAATACAAGTGAATCACTGGGCAGACAAATACATTCTTGCTGCCGGAGTTCATTTTAATACGATTGGCGATTTGGAAGAAGTTACTTTTTCTCAAGCAGCCAATAAGGATTTTGGCGTTGATGAAGGTTATTCTCTTACCGGTAGAGCTGTTTTTAAGCCAATTTACGACAATGAAAAAGTGCTTCATTTGGGCGTTGTGGGTTCTTACAGAACACCAAAAACTGACTCTGAAGTCATTGGAGCTTACCGATTTAGTACACGTGCCATAAGTTCCATCAACAGAAGAAAATATATTGATACCGATGATATTTTAAATGTTGACCATAACACAATGCTGGGTTTTGAATTGGCGGGAGCTTATAAGGGATTGATGTTCCAAAGTGAATACAAAACTGTGGATGTGTACAGAAAAGGCGAGTTGTCAACAATGAATATCAATGGTTATTATGTGCAGGCAGCTTATTTGCTTTTTGGCGGAAAATACAATTATAATGGTGCTGAAGGTGAATTTACAAGAATTGAAAGAGGTAAAAAATATGGCGATTTAGAAGTTGCCTTAAAATACGATTTTGTGGATGCAAATGATGCAAAAGCCGGAATATACGGCGGTTCTGCAGAAGCTTATACGGTTGGATTAAATTATCACTTTAATCCGAATGTAAAATTTATGGTGAACTACGTGTATAACAATAACGACCGATATGCAAACGGTAAAGGAAAATTGTTTGTGGGTCACGATGCTGCCGGAAACTTGACCAAAGATCCTGTAAAAGTTGTGGAAACCAAAGGAAATGCAGGAGATGATTTTGGTATGTTGGCATTTAGAGTGGAAGTCGATTTTTAATAAATTTAAAACAAGTTAAAATGAAAAATTTAAAATATTTATTAGCGATAACCTTGGTCACGCTATTTAGTTGTGTTGATGATGAGGTTATGGAAGGCTCTGGGCCAGTAATTGCGGAAGCAGTTAAATTGAACGAAATTATGTCGACCGGCGAACCGGATTGGATAGAATTATACAATAGCAGCGATGCGGCGGTTAACTTATCGGGTTATAAATTGGCAGACACGAGCCAGGAATGGACTATAGACAATTTGTCCATACCTGCTGGCGGATTTGTCACTTTTAATTGTGACGATTCAAATGTGCCTAATGTATCCACAAATTTCAAAATATCTTCAGCAGGGGAAAAAATTACCTTAAAAAATGCCGCAGGAGAAATTATTGATGAAATTACAACACCAAATATGGCTTCACAAATAGGTTTAACTTATGGAAGAACTGTAGACGGCGGCGATGTTTGGGATGTTATGGGCCCAACAAAAGGAGTTGCAAACAGTACGGTAAGCGAAGCGCCAATATTGACTGCAAGTTTAATTGATGCGCTAAACGACAATTCGTATTATGATTTTAAAGTTGTTGCTTCAGATGCCGATGGAATTAGAGATGTAAAAATGTATTTGGAAATTGGAAGCGCCATATCATTTATTGAAATGGCGCCAATTGGCGGCGGAGAATATATTTACAGAATTCCGGCATTGAATGAAGGAACTGTTGTGAAATATTATGCTGTAGCCACCGATGAAAGCGGAGAAAAAAGCTATTTCCCTGCAAGCGCCCCTAGTACCAAAGCCAGCATTACGGTAGCCAACGGAAAACCAATATTTGTTGCCGTTGTTCCTTCAAATGAAAATCCGGCCGAAGATGAAGCTGTTAATTTTTCGGTGACAACCTATGATAAAACCGGCGTAAAAGAAGTGCGTTTGTATTATGTGTTAAATGACGAGTTGGCAACAACAAAATTAACCATAACCTTAAGCACAACAGATAATGTAACTTTTACAGGCACAGTTCCCGGGCAAGTAGATGGCGCAAAAATAGCCTATTATTTAAGGGTTGAAGACAATGCCGGGTTGAGAACTTATTATCCGGAAGAAGTTGTTATAAACGATGTGGTTACCAGTGAATTTGACCACAATGTGGCTTCAACGTGGCCATTTATTACGGTGGCGCCTTTGGCTATTTTAGATCAGTTGGTGATTAATGAAATAAACGCATCGGGAGTTCCTTATGATTTTATTGAATTGTACAACGCCACAAATGCGGCAATAGACCTTAGCGGTTACAAGGTTTATGATACTGGGGGAATTGGTGTTGCTTATGTTATTCCTGCCGGAACCAGCATTGCATCGCACGGATTTTATTTGATTGAAACAGGCAGTGGATCTCCTCAAGGACAATTTGGAATTTCTTCATCTGGAGAAGACATTACTTTGGTGAACGCAACAGATGAAGTAGTTGATCAATTGTTAAAGGTTGATTGGCCGGGAGTTCCATTGGTTGCCCGTAAATTGGATGGCGCTGCAAAATGGGTTGTTCCTGTAGCTGAAACAAAAGGAACTTCAAATAATTAGTCGAAAAGTTGGAAGACCGAAGACCGAAGTTGGAAGTTTGAAAAGTTCAGCGCATATACTTTTTAATCGCAAAGTTCGTCAAGAAAACGCTTGGTGACTTTGTTGCGTAAACCTTTGTAAACTTTGCGGTTAAGAATTATTAATTTAAAGTGCGTTAGGGATTGCAGTGAAAAGCCCGCAGTTGCGCTTTTGGGCGTAACGAGGACTTGCAACGAAAAGCCCGACCCGCAGGGGAACGCCAAAAACAAGATTAAGATTTACATTTTATAATAAATATCTAATAAATTAAATATGACGACAAAGCCAACAATGAAAATAGGCGAAATATCCAAGCCTCGGTTTGAATATAGAACATTCGGTCAAAATTTTGAAGAATCAGCTAAAAGAATGGCAAGGTTATCGGTTCCAATTCCTGAAAAAGTTTGGGAAAGAGAATCAGATGAAATTTATATTTTATCGAAAACAAATGATATAAACAACACCAAAATTAGGGACGGTAAAATGGACATTAAAACCTTTGTGCAAACTGTTGATGGTTTGGAACAGTGGAATCCATTGATGAAAGGTGAGTTTCCAATGGCCAAAGAAGTTTTGGCAAAAGAAGTTTTTCCGGCCTTTAAAGTGAAAATGCCAGTCTTAAATAAAGATGTTTACACATTTGATGAATTTATGACAATTATTGATGCTCACCCAGATTTGCTAGGAGTTAGGGTTTCTAAACAACGTTTTGGGTATATGGTAAATAATACTTTATGCGAAGTTGGAAATGTGCTTATAAATGGCGCAAAAGTGGTGACCATAAATTCTGAATCAACAGAAATTGAGGACATTAAAAAAACAATTGCTGATGTTGGGCTGGAAGGTTTTGAAAACATCAACTATTTACAGGCAATTAAAAGAGTCATAGGATGGATTAACAAACCTTTAGCAAATTAAAATGGCACAAGAAATAGAAAGAAAGTTTTTGGTGAAAAGCGACGCTTTTAAGGCTGAAGCTGCAACAAAAACCAGAATTACCCAAGGGTATTTATCATCA
>PHDE01000037.1:0-23619 GCA_002842505.1 Bacteroidetes bacterium HGW-Bacteroidetes-3
TTGATTTATAATTTAGTCCAAAACAGCCCTGGTATAATGCCGATATAGTGTGAAAATAGTACAATTTATTGGACTATATTGAACACATAATCGGTATTAATAATGTCAAACAAGTGATTTAATAGGACATTTCCTGAAATTTCTTTCTGAAGAGCAAAGGTTTTGAAATGTTGGGAAACACTTCTTTTGTGCCGCCAGAACCCACAATTCTAATGGTTCCGTAGCCGAGGATTCTTCCTAAAATACTTTGGTCAACATTAACGCTTTCAATTTTTGAATGGTTCATTTCAAAAGTTTTTCTGCTAATCAAGCCCGTTTTGATAATGACGCGTTTGTTGGTGATGGCGAATTCATCGGTGTATCTGTCAATAAGTGGCGCAATAAACAAAGTGAAAAGCGCCCTTAAACTGAAAAAGATAATCCAATGATAAGTGGTTTCCAATTCAACGCGTTAATCATTGATTAAATTGTCGTTTACGTATTTTCCCATTTTAGGCTATCTTAATTTTTTTGAAATGTACTCATTATTTGGCGTTTTGATGCCGTTCTATTTTAGGATTTTTGAGTTTTATAAAATCACCTTCTACACAATCGTCACTTAAAAAGTGTCTATATTTTCTCTTTTCTTTTTTTGTCTTTTCAATTGGCTCATTGCCTAATTCTCTTAAAAAAATCAGTTGAAGTGGTGTAAATTTTGTTAATAAAGAATGTAGCCTTTTGTCTATTTTCTCTACTCTCTTCTCTCTATTCTGAAAAGTTTAATCAGTTAAATTCCTCGAGGCTCTGCCTCGGGGTAATTCATTTAAAAAAGTCCGTTAATTTGGGCGTCAATTTTGTTGATTACGGAATATAAATCTTCGGGATTGTCCACAAAATTTAGTTTGTCAACATCAATAATCAGTAAATTTCCTTTGGTGTATTTGGTGATCCAGGCTTCGTAGCGTTCATTTAACCTGCTTAAATAATCGATGCTGATGGAGTTTTCATATTCGCGGCCACGTTTATGAATTTGTCCAACCAAAGTTGGAATAGAAGCCCTTAAATAAATCAATAGATCTGGTGGGGTAACCAAACGTTCCATCAATTCAAACAGCGATTCGTAATTTACAAAATCGCGGTTGGTCATCAAACCCATTGCGTGAAGGTTTGGCGCGAAAATTCGGGCGTCCTCATAAATGGTTCTGTCCTGAATCAAATTTTTTCCACTTTCCCTTATTTCCAATATTTGGCGGAAGCGGCTATTCAAAAAAAACACCTGTAAATTAAACGACCAGCGTTCCATTTCGCCGTAGAAATCATCTAAATAGGGATTCTCATCAACAGATTCATAATGTGGCTCCCAGTGGTAATGTTTGGCTAACAGTTTGGTAAGGGTGGTTTTACCTGCGCCAATGTTGCCGGCAATTGCTACGTGCATACTTAAATTTTAAATGAATTTGAAAAAAGCTAATTTACTTAAATTTTTTATGTTTTACCAACACAAATTTAAGTGCTTTAAAAAATTAACTTATAGCCGTAGCCGCGAACGTTTATAATTTGGATGGAAGCATCGTTTTTTAGCTTTTTTCGAAGCTTGGTAATAAAAACGTCCATGCTTCGGGCATTGAAGAAATCATCGTCTCCCCATAATTTTTTCAGGATAAAAGAACGATCCAAAACCTGATTTTTATGCTGAATTAAATGGTGCAGCAATTCCGATTCCCGATGCGTCAAAGTTTCTGTATTTCCATTTAAAACAAGCGTCTGGTTTTTAACATTGAAAAGATAATTGCCCATTTTAATAATTTCTGTGCCGTTTTCGTTTTCGCCTCTTTTTAACAAAGCATTGATGCGAACTATCAATTCTTCCATGCTAAAAGGTTTCCTTAAATAGTCGTTTCCGCCCAAATTGAAGCCTTTAACAACGTCTTCCGTTTGCGATTTTGCCGTTAAAAATATGATGGGAATGTCGGGATTTTCTTGTCTTATTTCTTTGGCAAGCGTAAATCCGTCTTTTTTTGGCATCATCACATCGAGCACCAGCAAGAGCGGATTTTCAAGTTTGTAAGTTGTGTAAGCAATTTCGCCATTAGCGCAAAGCAGCACCTCAAAATTACGGGTTTCCAAACTTTCTTTAATAATTTGACCTAAAGAAGGCTCGTCTTCCGCCAACAATATTTTTACGGGATTAGGCATTTGGCAATTCAATTTTAAACAAGGTAGCGTTTTTTGCGTCGTAAACAACAGAAATGGTGCCGCCGTGTTTTTCAATAATATTTTTGGTGTAATACAAACCAATGCCAAAACCTTTTACATTATGTGTATTGCCTGTGGGAATACGGTAAAACTGTTCAAAAATCTTATCTTTTTGGTTTCTGGGAATCCCGTTTCCGCTATCTTGGATTAAAATGACAATATAGTTTTTTATCGTTGACAATTCAACATTAATTGTTTTTCCGCCGTATTTCAGCGCATTGTCAATAATATTTCCGATAGCATTTCCAAAGTGAAATTTATCCACGTTTAACAAAGTATCCCCAATAGTATTTTTGAAGTTGATGGTTTTTTCCGGTGCCATTATTTTATAGTTATCAACCACGTGGGCAACAAGTTCGGCAATAACCACGGGTTTTTTGCTGAGCGCCAGTTGTTCCTGGTTTAAGGCGGCAGTTTCCAATATTTTTTCGACCATCAAATTTAAATTGGCCACTTGAGCATTGGCGATGGAAATGTATTTTTCGGCCTTTACCTTGTCATCTAAAGCATTGAAATTTTTCATGGCTTCCAACGCGGTTGAAATGGTGGCGATAGGCGTTTTAAATTCGTGCGTAATGTTATTAATCAAATCGTTTTTTACTTCGGCCAGCTGTTTTTGTTTGTAAATGGTTTTTAGTAAATACACCAAACTCGCGATAATGCTGATGGACAAAACCAACGACAATAAAATACTGATGAAAGAGCTTTTTAGCAAAATGGCGGTTTCATTGGTAAATTGAAGTTCCAAATGGCTTCTGTGTGGTAAATAAGCCGATTTTGAAGCTACAGACAAGTGTTTTTTCGGAAAATTTTCAAGTTGGTAATCAATGGTTTTTTTGTTGAAGTTGCCTTCGGAAATCCACTCAAAATAATCGTATTTTAAGGCGTAATCAATGCCAATATGCGTGCGTTTAAGCTCTTCAGCCAAGTAGGTGTCCAGCTTTTTTAAATCTAACGTATCTCTTGAAATTGAAATAAAAACTTTGGAAATTAAACTGTCAATATTTTTGGGAATGATATCATTTGGCGTAAAAAATGCATGGTTCCTTTCAGTATTGATAAATAAAGGTTTCTGATTTTTAAGTTTCGCAATATTTTGTAAAGTGCTGTCCACTTTTTTTCGCAAACCCCATCGTGAATTGGTGCTTACCACAATAGTGTCCGTTATTTCTTTTGAATTTTTTTTGTCTGAAGAAGTAAAGGTAATAATCCCCGATTTGGTTAAATTGGCAAAATAAGCTTCAACCGAATTGTCCAAACTTTGCTGTACTTTACTGATTAAATTTTGCTTGTTTAGCTGGTATTCCCGGTAATTCCAATACACTTGGGCTGCGATGGTGGTAACGATGGTTACCCCAATAAAATACACCACCCATTTGTAGTTTTTCCTATCCATAAGCCAAAAGTAAGCACATAAATTGGTTTATCCCAATCGCTTAACAATCGTTAACACTAATTAACTGTGTCGTATTTTATGAGTAACTATATTTGTTCGGAAATAATTTTAAAATTAGTAAAATGTTAAATGTACTTTTAAAAAGCATTGTGTTTATTTTTTTGTTAATACAAACAGCCTTAAGCGCCCAAGATTTTCAGGGCAGCGCAGTTTACCAAACAAAAACAAAACTTGAAATGGATTTGGCTTCTTCAGGAATTCCTGCGGACAGGATTCAGCGAATTCAGGAAATGATGAAAAATCAATTGGAGAAAACCTATATTTTGACATTCGACAAAACGGCTTCTATTTACAAAGAAGAAGAAAAACTGGACCAAAGCGTTGGCGGCGGTGGCGGAATGCGTTTTTCTATGATGGGCGGCGGTGCATCAGGTAAATATTATAAAAATACGCAAACAAAAACATCAGCAAAAGAAAATGAATTCAGCGGGAAAAATTTCCTGATTAAAGATGCTTTAAAAACTTATGAATGGAAAATGGAGCAGGAAACCAAAATGATTGGTGAAAACCTGTGCTTTAAAGCAACTACTATTATTGAAATGCCGGCGAATGCCAACAGTTTTTCCTTCGGAAGAAGAAATAACGACAATAAAGAAGAAGTGAAAGAAGAAGAGGAAAAAATAGAATTGGTTCCCGTAATTGCTTGGTACAGCATGGATATTCCCGTAAGCCACGGCCCTGGCGATTATTGGGGATTGCCGGGTTTAATTTTAGAGATAAATGCCGGAAATACCCAAATTCTCTGCACAAAAATAGTGTTAAATCCTAAAGAAAAAGCGGATCTAAGCGAACCGAGTAAAGGAAAAGTGGTGACCCAAAAAGAATATGACGAAATCTTGAAAGTTAAAATGAAAGAGATGCGGGAACGTTTTTCAAACGAACGCCAAAAAAGTGGCGATGGCGGAATGCATATTAGAGTCGGTGGGTAAGCCAATTAAAGTTTTGCTTTAATAAATTCCAATATTTTAAATTCATAAATTAATCAAACTCCCTTTCCTTTGGAAAGGGTTGGTGATAGTAAAATAATTTAAAATTCAAAATCTAGCATTCAACATCAACCAGACCCATTCTTTAAATGAAAAAAAAACTAATTCTATCAGCAGCAATAATTTTCCCTTTTATCATTTTTTCACAATCCATAAAATTGGAAGGCATTGTTAAAGATAAAGCGGACAAGCCTTTGGAAATGGCAAACGTGATCGCTTTTAAAAAAGGCACCAACATATTGCAGTCCTATTCCATAACCGATTCAAAAGGAAATTACAGGTTAAGCTTGGATCAAAACGAAGCATATACCTTAAAAGTGAGTTATTTGGGCTTCAACACCAAAAATGTGGAGATTGAAGTTGGGAATTCTGCTACCGATATTTCCCAAAACATTGTGTTGGAAGAATCCAATGAAGCCTTAAATGAAGTGCAAATCACCTATGAAATGCCGGTAAAAATTGTGGGTGATACCATTGTATATAATGCCGATTCGTTTACCTCGGGAAAGGAAAAAAAGCTGGAGGACGTGTTGAAGAAATTACCAGGAATTGATATAGATGCCAATGGCGAAGTGGAAGTTGAAGGAAAAAAAGTGCAGAAAGTTTTGGTGGAAGGAAAAGAATTTTTTGATGGCGATTCAAAATTGGCGACCCAAAATATTCCGGCAAGTGCCATTGATAAAGTGCAAGTGCTTAAAAATTACAACGAAGTTTCTGGAATGCGAGGCGTTACCAACAATGAAGATAACATTGTCATCAATATCAAATTGAAACAGGGGAAAAAACGATTTTGGTTTGGTGAAGTGAACGCCGGCGCGGGCGATAACGAAAAATATAGCGCAAAACCCAAACTGTTTTATTACAGTCCGGAAAAAAGCGTCAATGTGTTAGCCGATTTCAACAATATTGGTGAAGCGCCTTTTACAATGCGCGATTATTTTAGGTTTACCGGCGGTTTGCGCAGCGGAATGGGCGGCAGCGGCACCAGTTTTAATGTATCATCGGGCGGATTGGGATTTTTAACGGCGCAAAACAATAGGGCGATAGAAATAACTTCAAAATTTGGCGCACTCAATTTTAGTATGGCGCCTAAAAAAACAATGAATTTTAACGGATTTGCTATTGTGAACGATTCAAAAACGGATATGTTTACACAGTCAAATACCATTTTTAACAAATTAAATTTAACAGAAATTAGCCAAACAACAGCCACACAAGGCAGTAAGTTGGGAATGCTAAAATTCAGCACTACGTACAAACCAACCAATGAAATTCATATAGATTATGATATTTTCGGAAAACTGTCTGAACAAACTGAAATGCTGGGCGTTACTTCAACGCAACGTAATTCAGATGCCTATAAAGAAGAAAAACCAACTACATTAAATCAAAATTTCAACTTATATTACACCATAGACGATAAAAATATTTTTGCTGCCGAATTGCAGCATCTTTATGAAAAGGACAAACCATTATTTAATTCTTTGGCTACTTCTCAACCGTTTGCCATAATTCCGTCCAACAATAGCGAAGCCATAATTGATCTTATTCAGAACAAAAAAACAAGCACCAATAAATTGGACGCCAAGTTCGATTACTATTATTTGTTAACGCCAAAAAGCAACATCAATTTAACGCTTGGAACCACTTTGTCCACACAAAATTTAACGTCGGGGATTTCCCAAAATTTAAACGACGACAGTACGCTTAATTTTAATGATGAAATTCTAAATAACAAAGTGGATTATAATTTTACCGATTTATTTTTGGCGCTTCATTACAAAATGGTTTCCGGGAAATTTACCTTTAATCCGGGCGTTAGTTTGCATCAATATATCACAAAAGACACACAATTGGATTCTGAAAATAAAGAGAACCAAACAAAATTACTGCCAGATGTTTATGCGAGCCTGCAATTGAAATCATCGGAAAGTTTACGTTTTAATTATTCAATTTCTAGCCAGTTTTCCGACATCAATAAAATTGCTGAAGGCTTCATCTTGTCCAATTATAATTCTTTGGCACGGGGAAATAGATTGTTGGAAAACGCTTTGTACCATATTTATTCGCTAAATTATTTTAGTTTTAGCATGTTTTCGTTTACCAACGTAAACGCTTCTGTGAACTACAATAAAAAAGTAAACGATATAAAAAACAGCACAGAATTGATTGGTGTTGACAGGATTTCTTTTCCCGTAAATTCGAATTTGGCCGACGAAACATTTTCAGCAAATTTCAGGTATGGTAAAACTTACAGCAAGCTTAAAACAAATTTTAGGGCAAATTTTTCGAATTCAACATTTAACAACACCGTAAATAACGAACAAATTAAGTCAAAATCGCTTTCGCACAGCTATCAGGCAAGCGTGGCGAGTAAATTTAAAGACGCGCCAAATTTTGAAGTGGGTTACCAAAAATCGTTTTCAGAATTTTCAAATACAGGCAGTACCACCGACAGGCCGTTTGCAAATATGGAAATCGGGTTTTTGAAAAACTTTATTTTAACAGCCGATTATAGTTATTACAACTATAAAAATAACGAAAATACGGTAAAAAATACCTATTCATTTTTAAACGCAAATCTGTATTATCAACAAAAAAACAGCAAGTGGGAATTTAAAATTTCGGCTAACAATTTAACCGATAACACATCGATGAACACCGACAGTTACAACGAAATTTCGGACAGCAATACCACGTCCCTTTACTTTATTCAGCCAAGAATTTATATGTTTTCGGTGAAATATAATTTGTAGGTCCTGCCGCCTTTTTGGTGGGCGTTCCCCTTCGGGCCGGGCTTTCCGCTCCAATCTTTCATTGCGAAGTTTTTGCAAAAACTTCGCAATGAAAGGATATCCGCTTCAATCCCTAACGCAAATCACTTAAAAAATGAAAATGAATAAAGAAAAATGATTTGCGTTCTTTGCGTTTTTTTGCGGTTAAATGTAAATTTCAATTGAATTGATTTTTACTTGGTTATTATCATAGAATCCGCAAATTGAATTTATAATTAAAGATTAAACGCTTGAATTAGCTGAAATTCAAAAAGTTCCCCCTTCGGGGGTTAGGGGGCTTTATAGATTCAAAACGCCATTTTCACCGGCAGCAAAATCATTCCAAATAAAAGCGTCAGCTTCGTCGTCGTTAACATAATCGCCGTCTACGGCATACCTAAATTCGTATGATTGGTCTTTTTGTAAATCTGCAGTTCCCTTAAAAGTGCCGTTTTTTAATTTTTTTAAAGGAGTGGCGTTGCTGTCCCAACCATTAAAATCTCCAATTACAGCTACACTATTGGCCTCTTTTGCTTCAATGCTAAAGGTTACCTTGCAAATGGATTTGTTTTTTAAGTACTGTTTTTTAATGCCCATAATTCATAGTTTAAATTTAATCAAAAATAAAAAAAGAAATTCATTTAATCCTCAAAAACAGGGAATTGTAACGAAAATTTGTCTTTTTGTTAATATTGAATTGATAAATTGTGGAATTCTGAAATTTAATTTTCCCTAATGGCCATAATTCAAGATAAATGGTTAATTTAGTGTAGTGAATCT
Source organism: Bacteroidetes bacterium HGW-Bacteroidetes-3 (assembly GCA_002842505.1). Lineage (GTDB taxonomy): Bacteria > Bacteroidota > Bacteroidia > Flavobacteriales > Flavobacteriaceae > Lutibacter. The sequence continues at coordinate 8,232 of PHDE01000037.1, forward strand.
TTTTGATTTCAATTTTTCTTTATTTCCTCACTAAAATATAAACAGATGAAAATCACTTTTAAAAATAAAATAATTTCGGGTTATATTATCAATCTAATGGTTGTATTGGCACTTGGTTTCATTTATTTGAACCAAATGAGAAATGCAATTCCGCAGCTTCTGGATTGGATTTCTTTGGCGCTGATAATGCTGTCTCTGGCCATGTTAACGGTTGTTTATTTTATTATTCGGGCGCAGCTCAAAGCGAAAAATAAAGCTGAAATTAAGTTATTGGAGAACAAAAAATTATTGCAATCCATTATTGACAACACCACAAATCCTATTTCCGTCAAAAAAATTAATGGCGAATATTTGCTGATCAATAAGCAGTATGAAACCATTTTTAAGTTAAAAGATGAAAATATAAAAGGCAAAACAGACCACGATTTTTTGCCAAAAGAAATTGCAGACAGGTACCGGAATTCAGATTTGGAAGCCGTAAAGTTAGAAAAGGAAATTCAAGTAGAAGAAGTTATAGCGGAAACAGACGGGCCACACACTTATTTGGCCACTAAATTTCCGTTGTTTGACGCAGCAAACAGGGTTTTTGCCGTTGGAAACATCGCAACTGACATTACCGAAAGAATAAATTCCCGTCAACAATTGGTGGCAGGAAATACTTTCTTTAATATGTCCTTGGATATGTTGATTATTTCAACGAATGACACCTTTTTAAAAGTAAATCCCGCAACCACAAAAATATTGGGCTATACCGAGTTGGAACTATTAGGAAAACCATTTATGACTTATGTTTATGCCAAAGATATGGATGCTACCCTGCAAGAGGTAAAAAAACTTCAGTCGGGCGCCATCACATTGAATTTTGAGAACCGCTATGTTTGTAAAGACGGGTCTTTAAAATGGTTGAATTGGACTGTTTACCCCGATGCGCAAACAGGGCTTTTATACGCTGTTGCAAGAGATGTCACCACTAATAAAGAACATGAGGAATCCTTAAAGGCAGCCGATTGTTTTTTCAAAATGTCATTGGATATTTTGGTTGTTGCTTCGAAAAACAAGTTTATAGAAATTAATCCATCTTTAAGCAAGGTGCTGGGATATAGTAATTTGGAACTAAAAAGCAAACCTTTTACAAACTTTATTTTCCCTGAAGATATAGCAACTACAGAAAAAGAAATTGATGCGCTTCAAAAAGGCAGCAGCATGGTGAATTTTAAAAACAGGTGGGTATGTAAAGATGGCGATGTTAAATGGTTGTCGTGGACAGCAACTTCAGATGCTGTCACAGGAATTTTGTATGCCATAGCCCGCGACATCACGGCCCAATTAAAATTGGAAGAAGAAGAACAGGCTGCATTGGAACAATTGTATGAAAATCAACAAAGATTAAATTTGATTTTGGAGAATATTAGCGATGGTGTAATTGTGGCAAATACCGATAAAAAAGTGGTATTGGCAAATGATATGGCAAATGAACTTTTTGGAACGGAAGATGATTCCAAAATTTCTGCGAATTTTGCCGAACATTTTGAATTGTATTTTCCCGATGAAAAAACAATATTTCCCATTCAAAAACTTCCTATGGAACGAGCCCTTGAAGGTGAACCGACCGATGATGTGGATGTAGTGCTTTGGGATCCTAAATTGAAGAAAAAGAAAAGGGTTTTGTTAAGTGGAAGACCAATAGTTGACCAGCAAAATAAGGTAATTGCCGTTGTTATAACCATTAAAGACATCACAAAATACAGAAAGTTAGAGGAAGAACTCAAAAAAACCGAACTCAAATATCGCAACTTAATTGGTTTTAGAAAGGACGAAGACATTAAAGAAAGTGACGAAAAGAATGAAGGAAAAGCAACCGATAAATCTTCGTAATATTCCTGACAAGGAGATTTATATTTATTTCATTGACAAGGGGATTTATCCCCTTGGAAGCAAAACATTCTCCCTAAATTTACATTCACAAAACCATCCAAATGATTCTAATTGACCAACCCTATATTTCCAAATTTTTACTTAAAACCATTAAAGAAAACCACCTTGAAATTGTGTCCACCGAAGCGGCAAGAACCATGATTCCCGACGATTCATTAAATTGGGTTTCGGAAAAAGAAGCGGTGAAATTCATCAAAAATAACCCAAACTGTAAGCTTTATACCAATTCAGAAAACACCATCAACTGGATAGAGAAGAATTTATCTTCCACAAAATTGCCTAGTAAAATTCAGATTTTTAAAAACAAAATTAGGTTTCGGGAATTGCTTGAAAATATTTTTCCGGATTATTTTTTCAAAGGAATTAAATTTGAGGATTTAGTGGATTTATCTATGGAAAACATAAAATTTCCGTTCATCATAAAACCGGCAGTCGGCTTTTTTAGTTTGGGCGTCCATAAAGTTGACAATCCAAAAGAATGGCCAATGGTTTTAGATAAAATCACCAATGATATCGCTGAAATTAAGAGCTTTTACCCGAATGAAGTGGTGGACACCTCCAATTTTATCATAGAAGAATGCATTGAAGGTGAAGAATATGCGATGGATTGTTATTTTAACAAAGAAGGAAAACCGGTGATTCTTTCCATTTATCACCACCGATTTTCAACAGGGAAAGATGTAAACGACCGCGTTTATACCACTTCAAAAGAAATTATTGAAAAGCATTTGCCGGAAATGCAAAAATTTCTGAATGCGCTAGCCGCTATCGCAAACATAAAAAATTTCCCTTTCCACGTGGAAGTGCGTATCGACAAAAACGGAACCGTTATTCCCATAGAATTGAATCCAATGCGATTTGGCGGCTGGTGTACCACAGCCGATTTGTCATATTTTGCGTACGGAATTAATTCTTACCTATATTTTTTAAACGGCACAAAACCAAATTGGGATGAACTGTTTAAAAAAGGGAAAAACAAAAAATACAGCCTCATTTTGTTGGACAACAATTCGGGAATTCCTGAGAATAAAATTGCGTCTTTTAATTATGACTTATTGCTTTCCGATTTTGAAAACCCAATGGAATTAAGAAAAGTGGATTTCAATAAGTATCCGTTTTTTGGCATGGTTTTCGTCGAAACAAGTTTAGGAAATGAAAAAGAATTGACCCAAATTTTAACTTCCGATTTGAAAAAGTATATAAAAGTGAAAATTATCTAAAAATATTTTTTAACCGCAAGGAACGCTAGGTTTTTCGCAAGGAACGCAAAGTGCATATTTTAAAAATTAGTACTTTGCGAACTCTGCGCCTTCTTTGCGAACATTGCGGTTAAAATGATTTATCAGAGAATTTACTTATTGATTATAATTCCTTTCTAATTATGCCCGGCACCACAGCATTCCTGCACCATAAAGCTGTTGCTTTCTTCGTGCCAAGGAAATGAAGCGTTGTATTTGTTGTTTTCCCAATAAAATTGTGCGCGTTTTTTAGGTTCGTTGCCCACTTCATTCATCGTGTTGCTGTCGTACAACCTGCCGTTTGCCATCGTAAAAATCAAGCTGTTTGAGTTTTGAATATCATCCAACGGATTTTTCTCCAAAACCAGCAAATCAGCCATTTTACCCACTTTTAAAGACCCAATATCTTTCCCTGCGCCAATATAATTTGCGCTGTTGATGGTGGCGGTTTTTAAAGCTTCCATATTGCTCATTCCGCCTTGTTGAAGGCTCCACAATTCCCAATGCGCGCCCATTCCCTGTAATTGTCCGTGTGCGCCCAAATTTACTTTTACGCCATTATCAGCCAATGCTTTTACAGTTTTGGCGGTAAGTATGTGGCTGTTATCATATTCTTCATCGGGAATCATCATTCTGTGTCGGGAACGCGCATCAATTATGCTTCTTGGCGTAAATTGCAGCAACTTTTCATTTTCCCAGACATTTGTTTTTTGGTACCAATAAACTTCAGCATTAAGTCCGCCATAATTTACAATCAACGTTGGCGTATAACCAACTTCACTGGCGCCCCAAAGTTCCAAAACATCTTTATAAACGGGCGCTACGGGAATATTGTGCTCCACGCCGGTATGACCATCAATGACCATTGTTAGGTTGGTAAAAAAAGTTGAACCGCCTTCAGGAACTACATTGATGCCTTCTTCTCGCGCTGCCTGCAACACTTGCTGGCGTTGGTCGCGGCGCGGTTGGTTGTAACTTTTTACTGAAAGCGCTCCAAAAGCTTTGGTTCTTTTAATTGAAGAACGTGCGTCATCAAGATTGTTGATTACTGCTTTAAAATCGCCATCAGCGCCATAAAGGATGTAGCCGGTTGAGTAGAGGCGAGGTCCAACCAATGCACCACTTTTAATCATTTCTACAAGAGAAAATATGGTTTCAGTATTGGCTGATGGATCGTGAGAAGTGGTAACGCCGTAAGCCAAATTTGCATAAAATTGCCAATTTTGTTGGGTGGTTAATCCGTAGCGGAAACCGCCAACGTGTGCGTGTGCATCCACCATTCCCGGCATAATGGTTTTTCCGGCAACATCGTATATTTTAGCATTATTTGGAATAACAACTTCGGAAGCTTTTCCAATGGCTTCAATGCGGTTTTGGTTGATGACAATACTTCCGTTTTCAATCATTTCATCATCTTCCATCGTGATAATGCGTGCATTTGTAAATGCAATGATTCCTTTTGGCTTGTCCACTTTCGATTTTAATCCTATCAAAATGCCTTTGGTTGAAGTGCTATCCACTTTTTGGGGGGAATCAGGCAAAAAAGTAAATCGGTCTTTGATATCATTTTTGAAATAAGTTTCGCCTAGTGTCCACATTACCTCTTTACTATCGGCCGACCAATGTAAGTTAATTCCGGCATCTTTTGCCAATTGCGACAAAGGAACCGAAGTGGTTTTATTGTCCAAATCAGCTGTTTGTCCGTTGAGGTTAAGCGGCGCCAAATATACTTTATGCAAATGTGAAAAGGCAATCCAGTTGTTGTCCGGACTCGGAACCAATCTGTTTGCGTATTTGGATTGAATATGGGTGCGTTCGTCTTTTCCGTTTAAATCAACACTTTTTAACGCTTTGGTAAGTTCGCCAAAGAAAACGCCGCCAGTTTGGTAAAAAATGCGATTTCCGTCTTTGGTGAATGTTGGATATTCTCCGTTTTTGCTGATAAATTTCTCATTTCCACCAGAAGAATTCATCGTATAAATTCCCGGATTTTTGGTAAAAGCAATTCCTTGGTCGTTGTTGCCGCCTTCTTTTCTGAAGACAATGGATTTTCCATCCGAAGAAAAAGCAGGCGTTCTATAAATTCCTTTTTCTGAAGTAATTTTTGTTGAATTTCCTGTGGAAACTGCCATTTTTCTGATGCTTCCCAATTCGGAATCATTCCAAGTCACAAAAATAATTTCCTTTCCGTTTGGCGAAAAAGCAGGTTCCGCCTCAAAATCGGTTCCTGAAGTCAGTCTTTTTGGCGTTCCGTCGGGCAAGTTTTTTGTCCATAAATAACCCAAAGCCCTAAAAAAAAGTGTTTTTCCATCGGGTGAAGTCACTGCATCACGAATCATTTTTACCGTAAATTCATTGTCGTCAATCGGCGTATTAAAATGAACTCTTTCCGCAATATCAATGGCCACATCAATCGTAAAAGGGATGACAGAAACCGAATTGGTTTTTGTGTTTATTTTTTGAATTTTCCCTTTAGACCAGATCACGATTTCTTCGTTATTTGGCATCCAGCTAAAATTAGGGTACACACCAAAAATTGCCCAAGATGTTTGTTGATCTTTGTTTAAATCGTCATAAACCGGCCATTCTTCTCCGGTTTGCAAATTGTGAATGTATAAAACAGTTTTGGTGCGAACGCGTTTGATAAAAGCAAGCATTTTTCCGTCTCTTGATAGTTGTGGTCGGGCAGCGCCGCCTGGTCCGCCGGTGATTTTTTCAGTTTCTCCGGTTTCAAAATCGTAGCGTTTTATAGCATAAATTTGCTTATTCGCATCTTTGTTGTATTCAAAAACGCCGCCAGATGTTACGTCTTCATCATAATACATATATTTTCCGTCGGGTGAAATAACGGGTTCGTTAACATCTTTTTGGTCGTTGCTGCGTTTGGTGAGCTGCACGCCGCTTCCGCCGGAAATATGGTATTGCCAAATTTCTCCGGCGCCCAAAGAACGTTCAGAAGTGAAGTGTTTACGTGCCACCAAATAATTGCCATTTGGCATCCACGCGGCATTATTTAACAGTTTGAAATTTTCTTTGGTAACTTGTTTGGCGTTGCTGCCGTTGGCGTCCATCACCCAAATATTGTCGCCTCCGCCGGCATCGCTTGTGAAGGAAATAAGTTTTCCGTCGAAACTGAAACGTGGCTGCACTTCATAGGGAATTCCTGTGCGAAGCACTGTTGCTTTTCCACCGGAAATAGGCAAGCTGTATATATCGCCCAACATGTCAAAAATGATGGTTTTCCCGTCAGGACTCACGTCCAAATTCATCCAAGTTCCTTCATTGGTGCTGAAATTATGGGTTTTGTAATTAAAAGTTGTACCCGGATTTGCAACATCCCATTTTGGGATTTCTTTTGGGACTTCTTGTGAATAGATGGTGAAAGTCAGTAAAATAGCAATAAGTGCAGGAAAATATTTTTTAGTCATTTTTTGAATTTTTTGTTGCTGAAGGTTGAGAAATCCATCGGCATAAATTTTTGCTAAATATAAACAAATTAGAGGAGTTTGATTATTAATCGCTAAATTTAAAACACTTGTTTTTTTGTAATAGGAAGGGAAAAAAATTAAAGTTGCGTAAAATAATTCAAAAATTTAATGGGTATTTTGTTAGAGATCTCATTGATAAAAAGGGTAAATTTACCTTAAATTATTTATGACATTGTCAGACTCTATAAAGTGCGAAAGCGAAAAATAAATCATTCAATTATCACATAAATAAAAAATAATAAAGATGAAGTTTGTTTTTTTAATTGCCTCTTTTAATGCGTTCTTTTTTGCAATTTTATTGTTTCAGAAAAAACATAAGGCGCTGCACGACAAGATTTTAATGTTTTGGCTACTGTATTTGGGATTATTTATAGGCTCCTATGCTTTTTATTCCCACGAACTATTTACCCAATTTCAACTGCTTTCCATCAGTTTTACTTCTTTGTTTTTGTTGCATAGCGCATTCTTATTTTTTTATATTTCGGCATTAATTTCCCCTAAAAACAGTTTTTATAAAATAAAGCTCATTCATTTTGTGCCTTTTGCGTTATTTAACTTGTATCTTTTAATTATTTCATTCTTTCCTGATATTTCTGGGCAAATACGATTAGATTACGCACAATTACCCGATTCTCCGCCTTTGCTTTTCCTTTTCTTTTTAATCGTAACGCTTTTGTCGGGACCAATTTATTTTGCTATTTCCATAAGATTATTTAAAAAACTAGACATTGACATCTTTAATAATTTTTCTTCTTCAGAAGAAATGGATTTGGTATGGCTGCGAAAACTTGTTTATATTTTTGGTATTATTTGGACGGCATTAATTATTATAACAGTAATTCATCATATTTTTAATTTATTCTCTATGGTTTTTTGTACCGATGGATTGTTTTTGTCCCTGTCCGTTTTTGTAATTTTAATTGGTTATTTCGGATTAAAGCAAAAAGTAATTTTTAGCAGCACTATTGAAAACGAACACGTTTTTGTAATTGAACCTCAAATAAAATATGCAAGTTCAAGATTAACCGAAGCTGAAGCGTCCGAATATGTTGAAAAACTTAATCATTTTATGGTTGCGGAGAAACCTTATTTAAATCCAAATTTAACACTGCATGAGTTAGCTTCTGAATTAGAGATTTCTGCACATTATCTGTCACAGATTATAAATGAAAAATTCAACCTTAATTTTTTCGATTATATCAATCAGTATCGGGTGGAAGAAGTCAAAATAAAAATAAGCAACCCGAAATTTGAGAATTATTCACTTTTGGGTATCGCATTTGACTCCGGATTCAATTCAAAATCGGCTTTTAACCGAATATTTAAAAAATTCACAAATCAAACGCCTTCACAATATAAATCGCAGATTTTAAAAATTTAGTCCTTTTTCTTAAAATAAATTTTGTGTCCTAGATTATAAAGAGACACTATTTTCAACAAATAAATGAGTCCTACTTTATAGATTAAAGCGATTGGCCTATGTTTCCGTTCTACTTTTGTGCAAGAAAATATTAATAATAATAATCATTTAAAAAAAGTAAAATCATGGAAACAAAAATTAAAAATCAATTAGAAGAAAGCGTATCTAGTAAAAAAGGATTTATGGGAACTATAAAATTTGGTGTCTTGCCGATAATTTTATTCGCCATCGTATTATTCACTTCACAACCAACATTTGCCCATTGCGATTCGTATGACGGCCCAGTAATTAAAGATGCCCTTTTGGCGCTTAAAACAAATGATGTCAATCCGGTTCTTAAATGGATATCAAAAGAGCAGGAAAATGAAATTACCAGTCTGTTCCATAAGACCTATAATTTGAAAAATGGTGATAAAGAAGTTTATGAAATTGTAGAAAAACATTTTTTTGAAACATTGGTGCGTTTACACCGTGAAACAGAAGGCGAACCTTATACGGGACTAAAACCTGCAGGAAGTACAAAACAAATTATTCAAATGACTGATGAAGCCATTAAAGTGGGCAATGTAGATGGATTTTTGCTAAAATTTAACAAGCACATTGAAAAAGTAGTTCGTGAAAAATATGATAAAGTTTTACAACTTAGTAAAGTTAAGGACAATTCAACTGATTTAGGCCGGACTTATGTTGCAGCTTATGTAGATTATACGCACACCATTGAGAAGATTTTCGATATTCTTGAACACGGAACTGAACACGGCAACGGTCATGCCGAACACAAAGAATAATCCATATTTGGCAGAATCGGTATCTACCTACAGAAAAACGAAATTTTAAAGGATGAGTTTTATTTCGCCCAAGGCATTATAAAAGTGGCTCTTACAAAAAGAGCTACAAAAATTGTTATTAAATTATACAACGAAGTAGGATTACACTTATATTTGAATTTTAAAACACTTAATATGGCCTACAAATTAATAGTGAAATTAATTTTAACTTGCGACCATATTTTAGGAGTTGACATATAAAAATACACTAGAAAGTGAAATTAAAACGAAGAAGAAAATTAATAACCTACTTAAACATTTTAGACCAGCCCATCCGATTTAACCCTTTTGTTTTTAGTCGAACTTTTTTATTGTGGGCTATTCTCGGACTATTAGGTGGAATAATAGCAGGCGTTTATTGGATTGGACTTGAATTTCTAACTCACACTTTAGCAATTTTTGAAGGATGGAAAGTAATTCCTGTGATGGCAACTTGCGGTTTTTTGGCGGGCTTAATAATTCACTTCATAGGAGACCCAGGAGAAATTCATTTAATTGTTGACAACATTCGCTTCAATAAAGGGAAGCTTGACCCAAAAAATAACCCTTCAATGATTCTTTCTTCATTACTTTGTATAGCGTCAGGAGGAAGTCTTGGTCCCGAAGCTCCGTTAGTACAAGTAATTGGTTCTACAGGTACGTGGCTAGGTAGACTATTTAGGATGAAGGGTGAGGAATTAAGATCGATGAGTATTGCCGGAATGGCATCGGGATTTACATCTATGTTTGGCGCTCCATTGGGTGGAAGTTTATTCTCCTTAGAAATTTTACATCATAAAAATTCAGTAACTTATTACAAAGCAATTATGCCTGCATTAGTTGCCAGTAGTATTAGTTATGTGGTTTTCGCCTTATTAATTCATATTGGGCTTGGAACACTTTGGAAATTACCAACTTATGAATATTCTGGGGTGTTTGATTATGGCCTTCCATTTCTTTTTGCGATAGCTGCTACTGCTGTTGGTTGGTTGTTTATATATTGTACTAAGTTTTTTAATTATTTATTCAAAAAACGACCGATACCAATTTATATAAAAACATTAATTGGAGGGATATTACTAGGCGCCATCTCTTATTACCTTCCGATTACGAGATATTTTAGTCATTATAAAATTAATGAACTTTTAGCCGGCGACTTTACTTTGTATTTTCTAATACTTGTTCTAATATTTAAAATCCTTGCTATTTCAATAACCGTAACTTCAGGTTGGAAAGGTGGATTTATTATTCCGCTTTTCTTTGTTGGGGCAACCTTAGGTTTGATAATTCATCAATTATTTCCTACAGTTAATCTTTCTTTAGCGGTTGTTTGCTGTATGGCTGCAATCAATGTTTGTGTGACCCAAACGCCAATGAGTACAACAATTATATTGGCTACATTAACAGGCTTCGGATATTTTATTCCAATTTTATTTGCGAGTTTAACAGGATATTTTTTAGCTCCAAGAATTCCTTTTATAGGTTCACAATCGGAAATAGAAAATAGTCTTTAGTTATCCGCTTCATCAGAGCCATATAAAAGCTCAATAAATTCCAATTTGGGAATGTCTCCAAAATAGTCTGCTATACTGATTTTATTTAGCTTTTTTGAGATTTTCTCCTTGTCATATTTTACACCTATCAAAAGATTTTCAATATCTTCTAAAGGTTCCTTCCCAAAGAAATCGCCAAAGATTTTAAGTTCTGTAAGATATCCTTTCTCCACAAACAACCTCACATCAATTTCTCCAATAGAGAAACGTTTGCTGCGCTGAATATTGAATTTTGGGGAACGGCCATAATTCCAATCCCAAGAATCATATTTTTCTTCTTTTAACTGATTAACCGACTGCCATTCTTTAGGCGTTAAATGATAGGTTTCAAAAGCTTCCCTTTCTTCATACAACCCCTCTAGCAGTAGCGTTCTAAATTCTTCAATTTTTATTTGTTTATCGAGGAACTCACTAATATTTGCTACACGACTGCGAACAGATCTGTGTCCTTTAGATTCAATTTTGTTCATTTTAACCTGAAGCGCATTTGCCACTTCTCCAAGATCTGTGTCAAATAAAAGTGTGCCATGGCTTACCATGCGTTTTCCTGTTGAAAATTGTGCAGTTCCAGAAATTTTCTTATCGTTTACCAAGATATCGTTTCTGCCTTTTAGTTCGGCTTTCACACCCATTTTTGACAGTACGTTGATAACAGGCTCGGTAAATTTTTTAAAGTTGCTCAACCTTGTCGTATCATGATTGGTGATAAAACTAAAATTTAAGTTTCCAAAATCGTGATAAACAGCTCCACCTCCCGAAATTCTTCGTACCACATGGATATGATTTTTTTCTACATATTCATGGTTTATTTCTTCTAAGGTATTTTGGCTTCTTCCGATAATGATGGAAGGTTCGTTAATATAAAACAATAAATAATCTGATTGCGAATTGAAATTGCGAAGTGCATATTCCTCCAAAGCTAGATTTAGCCTTGGATTGGCATGACCTTCGTTTTCTATAAAAATCATATTTGTGTCAATTAAAATTTAAAATAGCAAAGTAAAGAAATATTTACTGGACAATTATGTCTTTTATTATAAAATTGATTTTAATTTTAAAAAAATAGCTAACTTTAACTCGGAAGAAAATAAAGCTTTTTATTTTCAGAAACCCTTTTTCTATAAATAATATTGAACTCATATACGTTCTGATAATCTTTTAAATATTTCAGCCATGACTAAAGACCCTTATCAAATTAAAAAAACAGTAAACACAAAAAAAGGTAGTTTTACCTATTACAGTCTTACAGAACTTGAAAAGCAAGGTTATAAAATTCATAAATTACCTTTTTCTATCCGAATATTATTAGAGAATGCCTTGCGTAACTTCGATGATTTTTCGGTAACCAAAGAAAATATTGAGACCCTTTTGCATTGGACACCCAAGGGATCCTACAAAGATATTCCGTTTAAGCCTGCTCGAGTGCTGATGCAAGATTTTACGGGTGTTCCGGCAGTGGTTGATATTGCCGCGCTGCGTGCTGAAGTGGCACGAAAAGGAAAAAATCCAAACCTAATTAATCCGCTAATACCAGTTGATTTAGTCATTGACCATTCGGTTCAGGTCGATTATTTCGGAACGGGATATGCCTATAAACGCAATATGGATGAGGAATATAAGCGCAATACAGAGCGCTATCAATTTTTGAAATGGGCGCAAAATTCCTTTGATAATTTTAGCGTGGTGCCTCCCGGAATGGGGATTTGCCATCAGGTAAATTTGGAATACCTTTCTAAAGGTGTGGTTGAGAGAAATGGAGAGATCTTTCCTGATACACTGGTTGGTACAGACAGCCATACGCCAATGGTCAACGGTATTGGCGTGGTAGCTTGGGGCGTTGGCGGTATTGAAGCCGAGGCTGCTATTTTAGGGCAACCTATCTACTTTATTATGCCCGAAGTCATCGGTTTAAAACTTACCAGAAAATTGCCTTTGGGAGCTACGGCAACTGATCTTGTTTTAACGATAGCCGATTTGCTGAGAAAATTTGGTGTTGTGGGAAAATTTGTAGAAGTTTTTGGAGATGGTTTAAGGAATCTTTCCGTGCCAGACAGAGCTACTATAGGAAATATGTCTCCTGAATTTGGATGCACCATTACCTATTTTCCTGTTGATGACAAGACTTTGGAATATATGCGGAAAAGCAATCGTTCCGAAGAACAAATAGCCTTAGTGGAAACTTATTGTAAAACCAATATGCTTTGGCGAGAAAATGAAGATAAAATAACTTATACAGCGGTTTTGGAATTGGATTTATCAACCATAGAACCTACTGTTGCTGGTCCTAAACGACCACAGGATAAAATTCTTTTAAAAGAGTTTAAAAATAAGTTTATCGATTTGTTGGATAAATCCTTCAACAGAAAATATATTTCTCAAGAAGACCGTGAAATCGAAAAATCAATTACCCGTTGGAATGCAGAAGGGGGCGATCAACTCGTAAACAAACCCAAAGAGAAAACTTTGGCAACTGAAATGGAAGTTCATGAAAAAGATGGATTAAAAACAGTTTGGATTACGCGCGGCCAAGAGAAATTTATGCTTTCAGATGGTGCGGTGGTCATTGCCGCCATTACTTCCTGCACCAATACGTCCAACCCATTTGTAATGGTTGGTGCTGGATTGGTAGCCAGAAAAGCCAGAGAACATGGAATCGACGTAAAACCTTGGGTGAAAACATCGCTTGCTCCTGGCTCTAAAGTGGTAACCGATTATTTGGAAAAGGCCGATTTGATGAAGGATTTGGAAGCCTTACAATTCCACTTGGTGGGTTATGGCTGTACTTCTTGTATCGGAAATTCGGGACCTTTACCCACTCAAATTGCCAAAGCTGTTGACGAACACAATTTGGTGGTGGCTTCGGTACTTTCCGGCAATCGGAATTTTGAAGCCAGGATTCATCCGCAAGTAAAAATGAATTTTTTAATGTCGCCGATGCTTGTGGTGGCTTATGCCATTGCCGGACGTGTGGATATTGATTTAATTAATGAGCCGATAAGTTATGATTCCAATCAGGAACCGGTTTTTCTGAAAGATATTTGGCCTACGGATAACGAAATCAATGAAATTTTAAGTCGGGTATTGTCTCCCAATGATTTTTCAAAAAACTACGGAGAAATTTTTGAAGGTAATGAGATATGGCGGAACCTTGAAATTCCTAAAGGCAAGTTGTATGAATGGGATAAAAAATCAACCTATATCAAAGAAATTCCATTCTTTCACGATATTTCAGAACATCCAGAACAACTGAAAGAAATCCAAAATGCCAGAGCACTGTTGGTACTGGGTGATAGTGTTACTACCGACCATATCTCGCCTGCTGGTGCGTTTGGTGCGGAATCAGCTTCCGGTAAATATTTATTGGAGCGCGGTGTAAAAAAGGAAAATTTCAATTCTTATGGTTCGCGCCGTGGAAATGATGAAGTAATGGTTCGAGGTACTTTTGCCAATGTGCGAATTAAAAATAAATTGGCAGACAAAGAAGGTGGTTACACGTGTCATTTACCTTCAGGAAAAGAAATGTTGGTTTACGACGCCTCTGTAAAATACAAAGAAGAACAAATACCTTTATTTGTTTTAGCTGGAAAAGAATATGGTAGTGGTTCTTCAAGAGATTGGGCTGCTAAAGGCACTTTTCTATTGGGTGTAAAAGCGGTGTTGGCCGAAAGTTATGAACGCATTCACAGAAGCAACTTGGTTGGAATGGGTGTTTTGCCCCTTCAGTATAAAAATGGGGAAACTGCCGAAAAATTAGGACTTACGGGTAAAGAAATATTTACTGTAACAGGAATTGCCAATGATATCAAACCATTAAAAGAAATACAGATTACAGCTAAAGACGAGAAAGGAAAAGAGAAGACATTCCAGGTCATCGCGCGACTAGATTCTCTAATTGAAATTGAATATTACCGTCATGGCGGAATTTTGCAATATGTATTGAGGCAATTTCTTGATAAAGTAATTTAATTTCAATAAGAAAAAAGAAACAAGTTAAATAGGAAAAAATTTCTCTTTCAATAAAGCTTTTTAGTACTGCAAGAATGTTGTTATTTTTAGAGAGATTGCTTCTTATCTTCGTTGCACTTCAATCATCGCAATGATAAAACAAACAGATTGCCACAGTTTTTCTCAATTCTTCGCAAAGGCTCAAACTATTGATTTTCATCCCTATAGTTATTTTATTAAATTGAACTCAGGTAATTATTATGTTGCTAAAATTTCACTTATCTTAAAAAAAATTGAAGTTTTAATATCTTAAATTTTAATTAGGACAAGTTTGTCCGATATGAATATTTTACATACCTTTGCTCAATTGAGAATTATAATTCATCACTCTTAATTGATAATTCATTTTTTATTGATTGCCGTGAGATTTTTTTTAGTTTTTAAATTAAATTAATAGATAATTTAAACATTTTATTATGGAAACAGAAAATCTATATCCAAAAACAACAAAGGAACTTGCAGATAAAAAGGCAGCCTTGGCTCCTAAAAACATCGAAGCTTGGCGCAATTTTAGCAAAACAGTTTTTGAGGCAGGCGCGCTACCCGAAAAAACAAAACAATTGATTGCCGTTGCTGTTGCCCACGTTACACAATGTCCGTATTGCATCCAGTCACACACCGCCCAAGCCATGAGAAAAGGAGCGAGCAAAGAAGAAATTATGGAAGCCATTTGGGTTGCTTCAGAAATGCGTGCCGGTGCTGCTTATGCCCATGCAACAATTGCGATGGCTGAGATGGAGAAACATTCCTAAACTTAATAAACTTAAAACAATGAAACAAAGATTAAACTATGCAAAAATAGCCCCCGATGCTTTAAAAGCAATGTTGGGACTTGAAACGTATGTTGCAAATTCTGGACTTGAACGCACTTTATACGAGCTGGTAAAAACCAGAGCTTCGCAAATAAATGGTTGTGCCTATTGTTTGGATATGCACACTAAAG
>PHDE01000037.1:23651-32988 GCA_002842505.1 Bacteroidetes bacterium HGW-Bacteroidetes-3
AACAACGACTGTACGCTTTAAACGCCTGGCGCGAAACGCCATTTTATACCGAACGTGAGCGTGCCGGTTTGGAATGGACTGAGTCGCTAACTTTAATTTCAGAAAATGATGTGCCAGATTCTTTATACAATTCTGTTCGCAAACATTTTACTGAAAAAGAGCTTGTTGCATTAACAATGGCGATTGTTGCCATTAATGGATGGAATCGTTTGGCTATTTCATTTCGAACTGTTCCGGGAACTTATGGTAACCTCAAAAACTAATTATTTTAAAATAGTTATCCAAATATTTGTTTAAATAATTAGTTTTTAGAGGTTACCTTAATAAGGAGTGACTACATAGGCAATTTAAATCGCATGATTACTTCGCCTGTTTCTTTGTTCACTTCCATTTTATTTTCGGACGTAAAAAGTTCCTTGCCCGTACCCATTTTAAACATTCCCGAAAGAAATTCCATACCCTTATTCATAATCATTTCCAATTCTTCCAATCGTTTTATCTGCTCTTTTCGTTCGTTATTCTCAGCATCTGACCGTGTTTGATCTTTTGAAAACACCGAAATTTCTTCCACCTCACCAACTGTCGGGGCTGTAATTTCAGCAGGTTGAGAAAAGTCGGATAAAATTTCTTCGAGTTGTTGCAAAAACTGTGCTCTTCCTTTGTCGGAAAAATCAACAGCATCTTGTTTGTTTTCTGGACTAAGCACACTTTCAAAAAGGTTTTGCTTCACAATTAAGCCTGATGCAATTTTCATCTCAATGGAGTTACGCGTAATTAAATTAATCACGGTTAAATTTTTATTTTTCTGCCCCAATCGGTCTATTCTTCCTATGCGTTGATTTTTCTTAGCCGGATTCCACGGCAGTTCAAAGTTGATAACCGTATCTGCCACTTGAAGGTTTAATCCCGATCCGCCTGCTTCGGTGGAAAGAAAAACCTGACAATCAATATTATTTTCAAACTCTTCGATAATTTTTTTCCGGTTTTTCACAAGCACATTTCCGCTCAACTCAACAAATCCCAATCCGTTTTCATTTAGCATTTTTCCGATAATATGTAACATTCGTTTCCATTCGGAGAAGATAATAATTTTTCGATTATTGTTTTTTAAATCAAATTTTTCAAGCAATATTTCTTTTAATTCCAGTAGTTTGGGAGAGTGGTTACTTTCTTTGTCCACAAGATAAGACGAGTCGCAGCTCATACGCATTGTCTGTAGATGCCTGGTTATCATCTGTATATCATAAGGTGTTTTAAATTTCTTTACCAATATCTGCGCGATTGCCTTTGCGCTGCTCGCGTGATAATCTTGTTGCGTAGGGTGCATCTCGACGGGTACATCAATTTGAGTGATCTTATTAATTTGGTCTAACACATCTTGTTTTTCTCTGCGAATCAACAATTTTTTCAGGCGGCTCTTTAGCTCTTGAAGGTTGTAATAGCCTGTAATCTTATTTTTTGATTCATGGTCAAAATAACAATGTTGGTACGAAAATTCCCATAGAGGCGACAACATTCGAGGGTTGATAAACTCCACAATCGAATAAAGATCGACGAGTTTGTTTTCAATAGGTGTGCCGGTAATCACGAGCGCGTGTTTTTTGTTAAGCGACTTGATGGCATTTGCTGTGATAGTTTCAAAGTTTTTTATGCGTTGTGCCTCATCGAGTATAATAAAATCAAAGTCGTTTTTGTTGATGGCTTTACTGTCACGCAAGACGGTTTCATAGTTAATAATCTGAAAATAGGCATCGCTTCTTTGATATATCTTTTCACGTTCATTCGGAAATCCTTCCACCACGATGGCTTCCTCATTACAGAATTTTTCTATTTCGCTTTTCCATTGCGATTTTAAAGAAGCCGGGCAAATGACAAGTGTCTTTTTAAAACCAAATAATTGTTTTTTTACCAATGCCGCACCAATAGCTTGAATGGTTTTTCCCAATCCCATTTCATCGGCAATAATAGCTCCTTTTTTGTAAGAGGAAAAAGCAATTCCTTCTTTTTGATAGGGATAAAGATTAGCCTTGATTAATGAAAAATCTATTGTGGTTTTCTCTTGAATGGATTCAATTATTTTGGCATCATAGCCTTCTTCTACCAGATTTAACACTTCGGAGCGAATAAAGATTTGTTTGTGCAGTTCGGCTTGTTGTATAAAACCTAAAAAATGAGTTGTTTTGTCCTCTTTTAACGTATCATCTTTTGCAAAATAGGAATCGATTAATAGGCGGATATCTTCAGGTAATTCGTGCGGATAAAACCACGTAATTTTATAATCATTTAGCGGATTAAGATAAATTTCCACAAAAGGATAGTGTGCTGAAAGGGTTTTATTGTTAGTGGTTTTAAATTTTTCAAAAGCAACCATCAAATGTTTGCACGTGCCTAATTTGTTGGTTTGGTAATCGGGGCAAGAGCAATAACCTTTTTGATTTTCTATATCCCGAAAAGTGAGTTTATAGCTTTTCCCTTTTTCGTTGGTTAAAAGATGTTCCCCGAAGATGTTGCTTGAATAAGCCATGCGATAGTTCGATTTCCTCGCTTTTTCAGCACGCTCTTCCATGACTCTCTCTATCATTCCTTCACGCGTATAAACTTTTCCTTCGGGTTTCCCAGCTGAATCGTAGCGAGAAATAAGTTCAGAAATTTGAAGTAACGCGGCTATTTTATGAGAACACCAGTCTTGAGATTTACAACCACACGTGGCACTTACTTCTTCGTCAATAGCCAGTTTCAATCTAAAATCATCGAATTCATCATCAACAACCAATTCAAATTTATCTTTTGATTGCGTTAAAACTTGCACCTGACCGTTTAGATATAAAAGATGGCCTTGCCTAAAACTATAAGCGGTAGCCTCTCTTTGTTGAAGTATTTTGAGAAAGTTGTTGATGTTTTCTTTCTTTTCCCTTTTTTGTGCTTCCTGAACTTCCATCTTTCTGATTTTAAATTTTTAAAAATATTAACAGACAAAGCTAATAAGTTCC
Source organism: Bacteroidetes bacterium HGW-Bacteroidetes-3 (assembly GCA_002842505.1). Classification (GTDB taxonomy): domain Bacteria; phylum Bacteroidota; class Bacteroidia; order Flavobacteriales; family Flavobacteriaceae; genus Lutibacter. The sequence continues at coordinate 26,642 of PHDE01000037.1, forward strand.
TCCTATTTTCTCTTTAAAGTATATGTCGATTTGTAAACATTTTATAAACAAACCTGACTAACTCCCATACCGCCTGACTTACAAAAGAAAAATAAACATTTCGAATGATTCTTTTTTGAAAGATTTACATTATCAGCACTAAACTTTCATACTTTTAAACTCTTAAAAAATGCCCGTTTACCATTTTATAGCTATCGGGGGAAGTGCCATGCACGGATTGGCGTTGGCCTTGCATGAAAAAGGAGATGTTGTCACCGGCAGTGACGACGTGGTTTTCGAACCGTCAAAATAGAACCTAGCCGCCAAAGGTTTACTGCCTGAAGCATTCGGATGGTTTCCGAAAAAATCCACGACAAACTCGATGCGGTTATCCTCGGCATGCATGCCAAAAAAGACAATCCTGAACTGTTGAAAGCCATCGAATTTAGAATTCCTATTTTTTCTTACCCGGAGTTTCTGTATGAACAATCCAAAAACAAAACCCGCATGGTTGTCGGCGGATTGCATGGCAAAACCACCATCACTTCCATGATTCTATACGTATTGAATTACCATGACAAACAGGTTGACTACATGGCGGGTGCATTGCAAAACAGAAATGCACCGTTGGTCCATTTGACAAACGAAAATGATTTTGCCGTTTTTGAAGGCGATGAATATCGTGGTAACAGGTGCCAGTAGCGGATTGGGCGCTGTTTTTTCTGGCGCTTTGGTTGCCAAAGGCACAATAGTTTGCGGGCTTGCCCGCAATTTGGATAAACTCAATATGCTTCAAAAGCAATTAGGTAAAGCATTTATCCCTGTAATGATGGATATTACCGACCAAAAAGCCATTGCTGATTGGGTAAAAAAAACTTTTTCTGATACCCATTTTCCCAATATTCTAATCAATAATGCCGGAGTGGGCTATTTTAATAATATAGATGAGCTTCCGTTACAACATTGGCACGATATGATTAATACCAATTTAAACGGAACTTTTTATATAACAGCTAACATTGTTCCTTTTATGAAACGGAACAACGCTTCATGCCACATTATCAACATTGGCTCTATCCTTGGAAAAACCACCCGACCAGACAGTGCTGCCTACTCGGCTACAAAATATGGTATTCAGGGATTCAGCGAGGCTTTATCTAAAGAGTTGAGCAGCTATAATATTAAAGTAACCTGTGTGAATCCGGGGAGTATAGAAACCCATTTTTTTGAACAATCAGGTATTGAACCTCATAGTAATATGTTGCAGCCCAATGACATCGCCGCCTTCATCATTCATATCTTAGAAACACCTTGTAATATGCTCATTGATGAAGTGACTCTCCGTCCGTTACAACCAAAAATGAAAACAGTTGAACTGCAGGTGCCTTCTTCTCCTGTTTGTTACGCAAATAGCTGTGAAGTGAGAAAGGAATTTAGAGATGAAGAGCTGTTTGAGGTTAAATTCGTGCCGACACCTATAAAACCGAATGACAAGCAGAATTAAAACCTTGATGATGCATACAATCATCATAAATAGAATATACGATGAGCCATCAAGCAATGATGGTTACCGTATTTTGGTGGATAGGCTATGGCCTTGCGGAATTTCTAAAAAAGACGCAAATCTTGATGAATGGAATAAAGAAATTGCACCATCAACAGCGCTAAGAAAATGGTTTAATCATAAAGAAGAACGCTTTGATGGATTCGCACAACGTTATCGTGAGGAATTATCGGATAAAGTAGCAGAATTAAGCAGATTGCGAGCCATCGCCAAAATGAATGATTTAACATTGTTGTACGGAGCAAAAAATACCAAAATAAATCAAGCAATTGTGCTGAGGGATGTGTTATTATTCAAAAGTTAAAAAATAATATTTAATTCGGATAAACTTGTCCGATATAAACATTTTCACTATATTTGCCTAAAAATTATATAGATGTTTTCTAAAGCATGCCAATATGGAATAAAAGCAACAATATTTATTGCAAATAAGTCTCAAGAAAAGTCACGAGTTAACTTAAACGATATTTCTAAAGAGATCAATTCTCCAATTGCGTTTACGGCAAAGGTCTTACAGATATTGTCAAAAAATGGCATTATAGATTCTGTAAAAGGTGCCACTGGTGGCTTTGAAATAAAAATTGATCGGTTAGATAAAATTATGTTAAGCCATATTGTGGATTCAATTGACGGAAACACCATTTATACAAATTGTGGTTTAGGATTTGACAATTGTTCAGAAATTATGCCTTGTTCAGTCCATTTTAAATTTAAACACATAAGGGAAGATTTAAAAGAAATGTTGGAGACAACTTCTTTACTTGATTTATCAAATAACATAAATAACAAAATGGCCTTTATGAAACGGTAAATATTAAACATTTTTATAATATATGTCAAAGCTATCTCATATTCAATTTTTAATCAGACTATTTAAGGAAGGTCTGTTGATGATAGTGATGACCTAATAAAACAAATTTGCAAACACAATAAAATAAGAGATTAATAAATTTTACAGTCTGCTGTTAATTTTTAGACATGAAAAAGAAAAAAATAATTATAGTAGGTGGTGGGTTCGCGGGTATTCAACTTGCAAGAAATCTAGACAAAACCCTTTTTGATGTGTTGTTAATTGATAAAATTAATCACCATCAGTTTCAACCACTATTTTATCAGGTTGCCACCTCACAAATTGAACCCTCAAATATATCTTTTCCGTTCCGACATATTTTTAAAAATGAAAAAAATGTGCAAATCAGATTGGCAGAAGTCATAAATATTGATGCCGTAAATAACAAAATAAATACGACGATAGGCGATTTTGATTACGATTATCTGGTAATTGCAATCGGCTGTAAAACAAATTTTTTTGGCAACAATGATATTTGCCAGCATTCTTTTACATTAAAAACAACCTATGATGCCATTAAAATACGAAACCACATTTTGCAAACCTTTGAAAATATTATTTCAGCAAAAGGAGATGAAAGGGAAAGTTTATTAAATTTGGTGATTGTAGGCGCCGGACCAACAGGGGTTGAGTTGGCGGGTGCATTTGCCGAAATTAAAAAGAATATTTTACCCAAGGATTATCCCAGAATTGATTTTACAAAATTCACAATTACTTTGGTTGAAGGAACTAAAAACACCTTAAATAATATGAGTGATCAGGCCAAAATAACTTCCCGAAAATATCTTGGGCAAATGGGGGTAAAGATACTTGACGAAACATTTGTGACTGGCTACGACGGCAATGTCCTTAAATTAAACAATGGGGATGAGATTAATGCCAAAACGGTTATTTGGGCGGCCGGCGTTATTGGAAATACCCTTCATGGCTTATCGGAAAACAGCCTTACTTTCGGCAATCGGCTAAAAGTAAATAGGATAAATAAGGTTGTTAGCACTAAAAATATTTTCGCCATTGGCGACATTGCTTATATGGAGACGCCAAAATATCCCAAAGGGCATCCTCAATTGGCAAATGTTGCAGTAAATCAGGGAAAGAACTTGGCAAAGAATTTTAAGCGAATTTCTCAGGGAAAAACACCTCTTGATTATGAATATAAAGATCTTGGCGCTATGGCAACCGTTGGCAAAAACAAAGCGGTGGTCGATCTTCCTTTTATGACTTTTAAAGGTTATTTTGCTTGGCTTTTGTGGATGTTTTTGCACTTGATGCTTATTCTAAGCACCAGAAACAAATTATTAATTTTTATCAATTGGGCTTGGGTTTATATTACAAAAGACTCGTCGCTTCGGTTGATATTGACTCAAAACAGCACGGTTTGTGATGCCAAAAAATAATAGAATCCTGTATAAACTTATGAGTTTTCCAATTCAGTAATTTGTTGAAGGCTCTTTTTAACGCTCAATATTAAAAATACTGCAGTAAAAGTCTGCCTGTAAAGTTGGGCTTGTTTGGACTATAAAATCATCATTGGTTTTATGCAGTTTCATATTCGGTGCAGTCGATTCTAATGTCTTGTGTTAAAAGTTTTTGGTTAAGCAAACTGCAAAAATGGCTTTCATTTTTAAGGGAATAATGTTTACAGTTAAAACAAGTCCGTTGCACACTTGTGATGCCCAGCTTATTAAGGCCAACAATAAGGTTTGAAATATTTTCCCATAGAATTATTTTATCTGGCTCATTTGCTTTAGCGATAATTTCTGTGATAGGGTTTATGAAGTTTTCTGTTTCCAAAACAACTTTTTTGCCTGTTTCGGTCAGTTGAATGGAGTAACTTCTTGTATCGGAGATGTCGGTAAATTTTTGAATGAGTTTTTTTTGTTCCAAAACTTTTATGGAATCACTAATTGTTGGTTTGGTGAGATTAAACTCTTGCGCAAGGCAGCTTACCTTAGTTTTGTTTGAGTCGTGATATTGAATAAAAATCAACAACTGAATTTGGATGGGGCTTAAATGATGTTCCTTTGCCTTTTCCCAAAGCAAAATTCGGAATACATGTGACAAGCGTTCCAAACCGGCAACAATTTTGCTGTCGAGGTTCGTGTTTTGTTTGTTTATATTAAATATTGACATCTTATTTCGTATATGAAAAGTCTAAAAGTGTTTTTTGGGGCCACTTACAATAGTTTTATTTAATAATTGCCTGTTCATTCCAATAATAACTGTCTGGATAAATTCTGCCGCCAAAAATAGCAGTGCCAACTCTTACAATGGTTGCCCCCTCTTCAATGGCTGTTTCTAAATCGTTGCTCATTCCCATGGAAAGTTCTTTCATTTCAAAGTTGGGCAAATTTAAATTTTCTATTTGAGATTTAAGGTCATTAAGCAATTTAAAGCATTTTCTTACTTTTTCTTGTTCCGCGCTAAAAAGCCCAATGGTCATTAGCCCTTTTACTTTTAAGGTATTGTATTTTGAAATTTCTTTTGCCAGCTCTATTGCTTTTGACGGGCTAACGCCAAACTTGCTTTCTTCATAAGAGGTATTTACCTGAATGAGGACATCAATACCTTTCCATTCGAATCGCAAACGCTGGTCGAGCTTTTGAACCAATTCAATTCTATCTACTGACTGAATGCAACTGGCGTATTTTAAAACATCTTTTACTTTGTTGGTTTGTAAATGGCCAATAAAATGAAACGCGACATTTTCATTCTTTAATAAGGGGAACTTTTGGCTGAGTTCTTGAATTTTATTTTCTCCAATAAGGTTATTTTCAAAAACCAACGCTTCTTTAATCAATTCGGCGGAAACTGTTTTAGTTGCCAACAGCAGTTTTACTTCATTGGGTTTTCTTCCTGATCTTAAACACGCATCCTTAATTCTTTTTCTTATGATCTTGATGTTTGCTTCAATATTATTCATTTAAAGAGCTATTGAGTTTGTTTGTGATTTCGGTAAGTTCTTGATGTCCAAAAAATGATTTTAGGATAAAATAATTATTGTCGAATATAATAAAAGAAGGTGTTCCGTTCAATTGATTCAATGTAAAGGTTTTGGCAATTAGTTCGAATTTATTGTAATAGGAAATTATCTTTTCTCTCATCATTTTTTGCTCAAAATCGGGCCAGATTTTATAATTTGGATTACCGTTGCAAATGGCATCTATATTTTTTTCTGATAAAAAAACATTTGATGTTTCCAAACAATCGAAAGCGACAGGAAAATGAATTTTATGATCATACTTGTCAACAGAAAGGTTTTCTGAAAAATATTTTTTTGTTTCGCCGACCATTGTGCCATCGATAAGTAATTTAATTGTATTTTCTTCGGTATTCAACCCGAAATCCTCAAAAGCTGTCGATATTCCCATAAAACTTATTTTTTCTTTGAATTTTGGGTACAATTCATTCATTAACGGAATGCCATAAATAAAACATCCTGGACAATTAACTTGAAATATAAAGGCAATGTTTACTTTTTTTAATTCAAATTTGCCGCCTAAATAGGGTAGTGTGTGTAGGTTAAAATGTTGCATACAATTTTAATTACGTATTTTGGGCTATTTTGGAATCGCAAATAAATAAATTTGTGTCCTGCTATTCACATCCTTGCATTTCAACAATATAATATCCTTTTTGCCGAATGCCCATTTCCATTTCATCTGTTGCCTTCCCAATATGGCAGAAACTACATTCTCTCGCCGTTAGAAGCTGGTTCTCCTGATTTTTAGACCTTAAGTATTCCTTGCCAAAAACATAAATTGTTTTTTCATCTTTTATATAATCAGGAGCAAGAATGTCGAAATGCATAACTGTGCCATCTTTTTTTGTGACATAAGTGTCCCAAACCGCTACTTTCATCTGTTTAAATTTTATTTTTTAGCGGTAATCCCGAAAATTCGGGACTGTTCGCTATTAATCATTCCCTTGTGTATCAAAATTTGTTATGCTCGT
>PHDE01000038.1 GCA_002842505.1 Bacteroidetes bacterium HGW-Bacteroidetes-3
TTTTGAACAATGCTTTGAAATTAAGGTGATTGCGGGAGAAGAAATATTAGCCGAAGCAAATGTAACTTCCGGCAAAGCGGCCGTTGAAATTAAAAAAGGGACAGCGCCTTATGCTGTTTATGTAAACGGACAAGAAAAGTTTAAAACGTCCGCGCCAAAATTTTCTGTTGATGTAAAAAAAGGCGATTTACTAGAGGTAAAAACGGCAGTTTCCTGCGAAGGTATTTATTCAAAAATTATTGATGGTTTTGACGGTATTTTCGCCTTTCCAAATCCTACCCAAGGTCTTTTCGAAATTGCGATTCCAACGTCACAAACAGAAGTGGTTGTTGAGTTGTACACCATAAATTCACAACTGATTTCAGCAAAAAAATACCCTGTTGTTTTCGGAAGAGTTCAAGTGAGCCTCGAAAATAAACCAACCGGAATTTATATTGCAAAAGTGCTTTTAGACAAACCGGTTTCCATCAAAATCATCAAACAATAAATCCATGAGAAATCTTTTATATACAGCAGCATTAAGTGTAAGTTTATGGTCTTGTGGAGGCGGAGGAGACACACCACCGCCGCCACCAGAAAACAAAACGCCAACAGCACCTACATTGGTATATCCTACCGATAATTTATTGTGCATAAACAATGTGCTCGATTTTCAATGGAATGTTTCAACCGATCCTGACGGAGATGCCATTACCTATCAAATAGAGGTTTCCACAAATGCCCAGTTTACGGCATTGGTTCACAATGTAACGGCAACCACCACGCTTAAAACCCTTTCTTTGGAAAAAGGAATTGCCTATTACTGGCGGGCAAAAGCAACGGATAATAAAAGTGCGGCGAGCAGTTATTCAGCCACCAACCAATTTTATACCGAAGGTTTTGGCATTGTAAACCATTTGCCATTTTCACCGATTTTAACAAGCCCTACTCTAAATGAAGTTGTTCACGGCTCACCAAAATCATTGGCGATTGCCTGGAGCGCAAGTGATGTTGACACCGCAGATACTTTAACTTATGATGTGTATTTTGGAACTGATAAAGTCAACTTGCAAATAGTGTCACCAAACCAAAGCACAAAAACTTATTCGGCAACACTTGCTGCTTCAACAACTTATTATTGGAAAGTGGTGGTGAAAGACGGCAAAGGTGGACAAACGATTGGGCAGATTTGGAGTTTTATAACAGACTGATAATTATCATATTAACAAATATAAAGCATAAAATTAACTTTTTATGCTTTTTTTATTTCATTTATTCTAATAATTGGAAAAAAATTGTATTTTGCATTAACATTAACCAATTATTATAAAGGATATTATGAAAAAATTACTAAGTGTTATTTTTGTATTATTTATTGGCTCAGTAATGGTTGCTCAAACGACAATTACTGGATCTGTGAAAGAAGCAAAAACTGGCGAACCTATTCCGGGAGCCAATATCAAAATTGTAGGGAAATCTATTGGAACTACCACCGATTTTGATGGAAACTTTTCGTTTAAAGTGGCCCAAAATCCACCTTTTACCCTAGAAGTTTCGCTGATAGGGTATTCAATAGCTAAAGTTGAAATTACTAAAAGCGAACAAAATGTAAGCGTGTCGCTTGATGAAGCGGCTACCGCATTAGATGAAGTTGTTGTATCAGCTTCAAGAACGCCTGAGCGTGTTTTGGAATCTCCCGTAACCATTGAAAGAATGGACATTAGAGATATAAAAAACACTTCTTCTCCAACTTTTTATGACGGATTGGAAAACCTAAAGGGCGTTGATGTCAACGTAAGCAGTTTTACATTTAAATCAGTCAATACAAGAGGTTTTGCCACCATTGCAAACTCACGTTTTATGCAATTGGTTGATGGGATGGACAACTCGTCTCCTGCGTTAAACTTTAATTTAGGAAACTTGCTGGGAATGTCTGAATTGGACGTTAACACCGTTGAGTTGCTTCCGGGCGCTTCTTCTGCTTTATACGGCGCCAATGCCTTCAATGGTATTTTATTTATGACCAGTAAAAGTCCGTTTGAATACCCAGGAGTAAGTGTTTACGGAAAAACAGGAATTACTTCCCAAAAAGCGGCTGGCGACAATAAGTTTGCCGATGTTGGGATTAGAATGGCTTATAAATTCAGCGATAAGTTTGCCGCAAAAGCTTCCTTCTCCTATTTAAAAGGAACAGAATGGTATGCCACGGATTATGAAGATCACGAAAATCCTGGATTTGACAGAACCAATCCTGCTTATGATGGGTTAAATGTATATGGTGATGAGGTTTCAACTACTTTAGATTTTGAACAGATTGCACTTGCAAATGGCGTTCCTGCTTTTATTGCTTCAACAATGGGCTCTGCCACGGTATCAAGAACCGGTTATAATGAAGTAGATTTAATGAAAGGTTATGACGCCACAAGTGCCAAAGCCGATTTTGCGCTTCATTACAGACCTTTCGCCAATGATTTAGAAGTAATTTATAATGCTAAGTTTGGACAGGGAAATACCATTTACCAAGGTGCCAACAGATATAACATTGACAATTTCTTTATGCAGCAACATAAATTGGAAATCAAAGGTGATAACTTTTTTGTGAGAGGATATATTACGGATGAAGATGCCGGGGATTCTTATGACAGTCGTTTTACTGCAATTAATATTAATAGCAGCTGGAAATCAAATAAGGATTGGTTTACCCAATATGCCGGAGCATATCTTCAAACGTATGTTGGAACAATATTGGGTGGCGGAACACCAAATCCGGCAGTAATTCACCAACAAGCTCGTGCGTTTGCCCAAACAGGCGCATTGGTTCCTGGCACAGCAGCTTTTCAAACTGCATTTAACAAAGTAACTTCCGATCCAAGTTTATTGACCGGCTCTAAATTTCAAGATAACACAAAAATTTATCATTCTGAAGGCAATTATAATTTTGCGGATTTAGTTGATTTTGCCGATGTTCAAGTTGGAGGTTCTTGGAGACAATATTCTTTAAACTCTTCAGGAACAATTTTTACTGATGCTGATGGTGCAATAAAATATGATGAGTATGGTGCTTATATGCAAATGCAAAAAAAAATGGTTGATGATCGATTGAAATTTACAGGGTCTATTCGTTATGATAAAGCACAAAATTTTGACGGAAATTACTCTCCAAGAGTTTCGGTTTCCTACTCTTTGGGAGAAGGCAAAACGCGTAATTTAAGAGCTTCATTTCAAACAGGTTTCAGAAATCCAACCACACAAGACCAATATATTGGTTTAGATGCAGGTAGGGCTATTTTAGTGGGTTCTGCCCCTGATAATTTAGACAGATATACCACAAATCCAATATCAGTTAGTGCTACTGGGCAATCGTTTGGTTTCCCGAGCGCAGTTCAATTATCTGGAAGAAGAGCTTATGACAACTCATTTACTTTGTCATCTGTATTGGCAGGAGCTCCCGTAAAAGCGGATATTGCTCTTGTAAAACCTGAAAAAGTATCCGCGTATGAAGTTGGTTACAGGGCCGGTTTCGGGAAACTCTCTTTAGACGCAAGTGCTTATTATAATGATTATCAAGACTTTATTGGTGTAAAAACGGTATTGGTGCCACTATATGGAAAAGCAGATTTTTCTGACTTCGTTCCTGGTGGTCCACTTCCAGCTCCTTTAGCTGCAATTGCATTAAGTAAAGGAGATTTTAAAGCATTTCAGGTATATACAAATTCGCCTGCAGACATTACATCTTATGGCGCAACAATTGGAATTGACACCAAAATATTGGGCAATTACAGTTTTGGCGTAAATTATACTTTTGCGAAATTTGAATTTGACCAAGCAACAGACCCTGATTATGAAGCCAGTTTTAATACACCGGAGCATAAAGTAAAAATCTCCTTTGGAAATACAAATATTATTGAAAACTTAGGATTCAATGTTAATTATAGATGGAGCGACAGGTATTTGTATGAAGCAACATTTGTAAATGGAATGGTTGATTCTCGTTCAGTGGTTGATGCCCAAATTAATTACACAATTCCAAAATGGAAGTCTATATTTAAAATAGGAGGCGCCAATATTGGAGGAAAAGAATATTTTAGCGTTCCCGGAACAGGAAAAATAGGTTCACAATATTTTGTTTCTTGGACCATAAATCCATAAAATATAAGATAGTTTTAAAAAATAAGCGCCCTAAATTTTTAGGGCGTTTATTTTTTAAAAAAACAACTATTTTTTTTTCAAAACAAAATCAAAAAACTATCTTTGCACCTTGAAAATAAAGGCTAAGCCTAAAAGAGTAAATATCTAAAAAATAAACAGTTAAAGTAATGGCAAAAGTTACAGGCAGAGTTGCACAAATTATTGGACCGGTTATCGATGTTGAATTTCAATCTGAAGCTGAGCTTCCAAGGATCTATGATTCATTGGAAATTACCAGAAAAGATGGTTCATTGTTAATATTGGAAGTACAATCCCATATTGGTGAGGATACAGTTAGAACCATATCTATGGATTCAACAGATGGATTAAGCAGGGGAACTGAAGTTGTCGCTACGGGCAAAGCCATTCAAATGCCTGTGGGAAAAGATATTTATGGTCGTTTATTTAACGTAATTGGTGATGCTATTGACGGATTGGGAAATTTGCCTAAAGAAGGCGAAAACGGATTGCCTATTCACCGTCAGGCGCCAAAATTTGAAGATTTATCCACTTCCACAGAAGTTTTATTTACAGGAATTAAAGTAATTGATTTAATTGAGCCTTATGCAAAAGGCGGTAAAATTGGATTATTTGGTGGTGCCGGTGTTGGGAAAACTGTATTGCTGATGGAGTTGATTAACAATATTGCAAAAGGTCACGGTGGTTTGTCTGTATTTGCGGGTGTTGGAGAAAGAACGCGTGAAGGAAATGACCTTTTAAGAGAAATGCTGGAATCTGGCATTATAAAATATGGTGATGATTTTATGCATTCTTTGGAAGAAGGCGGATGGGATTTATCCAAAGTTGACCGAGAAGGATTAAGAGATTCAAAAGCAACTTTTGTTTTTGGACAAATGAATGAACCTCCAGGAGCACGTGCGCGTGTTGCTTTATCAGGCTTAACCATTGCCGAATATTTTCGTGATGGCGCTGGTGCAGGAGAAGGACAAGGAAAAGATGTATTATTTTTTGTGGACAATATTTTTAGATTTACGCAAGCGGGTTCAGAAGTATCGGCTTTGTTGGGACGTATGCCTTCTGCGGTAGGTTATCAACCAACTTTGGCAACAGAAATGGGTGCCATGCAAGAACGCATTACTTCAACAAAAAATGGTTCAATTACGTCCGTACAAGCAGTTTATGTGCCTGCGGATGATTTAACGGATCCTGCTCCAGCGACAACTTTTGCGCATTTGGATGCCACAACAGTATTGTCGCGTAAAATTGCTGAGTTGGGTATTTATCCTGCTGTGGATCCATTGGATTCCACTTCAAGAATTTTAACCGCCGACATTTTAGGTCACGAACATTATGATTGCGCACAACGCGTAAAAGAATTGTTGCAACGTTATAAAGAACTGCAAGATATTATCGCCATTTTAGGGATGGAAGAATTATCCGAAGAAGATAAATTAGTGGTTTATAGAGCAAGAAGGGCACAACGTTTCTTATCGCAACCTTTCCACGTTGCTGAGCAATTTACTGGAATTCCTGGTGTTTTGGTTGATATTAAAGACACCATTAAAGGATTTAATATGATTATGGACGGGGAACTTGACAAATACCCTGAGGCAGCATTTAACCTAAGAGGATCAATTCAAGAAGCGATTGACGCTGGAGAAAAAATGTTAGCGGAAGCGTAAAATTGTTATAAGTTATTAGTTATAAGTTTTAAGTTGAATTTTATAACTGTCAACTAAAAAAATCTGAATACTGAATACTCAATACTATAAAAATGATTTTAGAAATAGTAACACCGGAAGCCACCATATTACGTACGGAAGCTGATGTAATTACACTTCCCGGAAGTGACGGTAAATTTCAATTGTTAAACAATCACGCGGCGATAGTGTCGTTGCTTGTTGAAGGTGAAGTAAAATTTAAAGGCGCTAAAATAAATATTGACGAGCAATTCGAAAGCAAATTCACAAATATCAAAGGTGAGTATTCGTTTCCAATTAAAAGCGGCACCATTGAAATGAAAGAAAATTATGTGATTGTGCTTGCCGATTAAAATACAAACTATTAACCAGACGAAAGAATATAGATAAAAGACAAAAGACTATTGTGATAGAAATCAAATGTTTATCGCATTTTCATATCCCACTATATTCCCGTCGATTTAATAATATAAATTAAAAAAACTCGCTAAATGATTAGCGAGTTTTTTTGTTTTATGAAGTGCTATTTAATTTTTATGAGAACAATTTTACAATATCATTTCCGTTGGCCAGAATAAGCAGCGCAATTAAAAGCAGAAATCCGGTGATTTGCGCATATTCCAAAAATTTGTCACTTGGTTTTCTGCCGGTAATCATTTCATACAAAGTAAACATTACGTGACCGCCGTCTAAAGCCGGAATTGGCAATAAGTTCATAAAGGCCAGCATAATTGACAAGAATGCGGTGATTCCCCAAAAAGATTGCCAGCTCCAAGTGGCCGGAAAAATATTGCCGATAGCTATAAAACCGCCAATACTTGTAGCTCCTTTTTTAGTGAAAACATATTTAAATTGTGTGATGTAATCTTTTAGTGTCCATACTGCCAAAGAGTTTCCCTTAGGAATACTCTCCAAAAAAGAATAGTCTTTATGTTGAATAGGCAGTCTTTGCAATTGAAAGTTAGAAACACCAATGGTCTTGTCTTCCCTTGGGGTTAAAGTAATTGTGTTGATGGTGCCATTTCTCTCTACATCAACAACAATATTGCCATCTTTGGAATTTTTAATCTGTTCGGTAAAATCTTGCCAATAATTTACTGGAGTTCCATTAACCGATATTATTTTGTCGTTTTTCAGCAACCCTGCTTTTTCAGCAGGGGAGTCGGCAACAACAGTGTCAATAATTGCCTCAGACCTAACGGAAAAAGGTTCCATGACGCCATTTGCCCACATTTCATCTCCAATATTTTCCGGAATCGTCAGCGTTTCCGTTGTGCCGTCTTCGTGCATTACTTCAAGCGAGGTAATTCCCCTTAAAAATAAATGTTTGTTTATGGCGGTTACATCTAACGGTTCAACGCCATCAAATTTTAGTATTTTGTCGCCATCTTTAAACCCATATTCATGCATCATTTCATTTACGGCAAATCCATGTTTAATATCAGTTGGTTTTACAAAATCAACGCCCCAAACAAAAACAATCATAATGTAAATTAATATCCCCAAAATAAAATTCACCGTAACGCCGCCCAACATAATAATTAAACGTTGCCAAGCCGGTTTCGATCTAAATTCCCAAGGCTGCGCCGGTTGTTTCATTTGTTCGGTATCCATGCTTTCGTCAATCATACCGGAAATTTTCACATAACCGCCTAACGGAATCCACCCAATGCCGTAAACTGTTTCCCCAATTTTTGTTTTAAACAACGAAAATTTATAATCAAAAAATAAGTAGAATTTTTCAACGCGGGTTTTAAATATTTTTGCGGGAATAAAATGTCCCAACTCATGCAATACAATTAAAAATGATAAACTTAAAATAAACTGTAAAGCCTTAATCAATATGTCCATATCTGTTTCTTCGAATTACTAAAATCGCACAAATGTACGGTTTTAAATACAGTTGTAAAAACCGAATATTTGCGTTATTGTGGGTTTTAACAAAGTTTTAAATGAGTTTGGCAACTATAATAATCATTTGCATTAAATTTGCGCTTAAATTTTACACATAAAATGGATTTGAAATTTTTTAAGAAATCGGTTCCTACACTTATTATTATGGCGTTTTTTTCAGTGGGAATGATTTACGCAATTTATACGCTTTTAACGCCCGAAAAAAGATTGCCTGTTTTTAATCCTGCGGATGTAAATCCGAAATTGGTTGATGAAAGTGTGGTTCATATTAGAAGAAACCACAAAGTGGCCGATTTTAAATTGATCAACCAAAACGGGGAAATCGTGACCCAGGAAGATTATAAAGACAAAATTTATGTGACCGATTTTTTCTTTACGCGATGCATGACCATTTGCCCTGTAATGACCAATAATATGGGAAAATTGCAGGAGGTTTTTAAAAATGATGACGACATTAAATTCTTGTCGCTTTCTGTGACGCCGGAAATGGACAGCATTCCGGTTTTAAAAGAATATGCCATTAAAAAAGGCGTAATTGATGCTAAATGGAATATTACCACCGGCGACAAAAAACATATTTATGAATTGGCGCGCAAAAGCTATTTTGCCGTGTTGGATGAAGGTGATGGCGGTTTGCAGGATTTTATCCATACCGAAAATTTTATATTGGTCGACAAGAAACGTCAGATTCGCGGATTCTATGACGGCACAGACAGCAAGGATATTGAACGATTAACCGCTGATATTAAAATATTGCAGAATGAATCTAAATAAGTGATAATTATCATTGTTTAGAATGATTCTAATTTAGTATATTTGCCTATTATTTATAATTATTCTTAATAATGGGAGATACTATCGCAAGTTTACTGATTGGTGAAATAGGAATTATTCAAGATTTTTGCCTAGACGCTATTCCTTTAAATTTATTGGAAATGGGATGTTTACCGGGAAAAGAAGTGAGGTTGTTGCAAATTGCTCCTTTAAAAGATCCTTTATACATAAAAGTAAACGGAAGCCATTTAGCCATAAGAATAGAAACAGCAAAACAAATTAATATTACCAAGTTGCGCTAATGAAAAGCAATTCGCTTTTAAATATAGCCTTGGTTGGAAACCCCAATACAGGCAAAACTTCTTTATTTAACCAACTTACGGGATTGAACCAAAAAGTTGGAAATTACCCAGGAATTACAGTTGATAAAAAACAGGGAAAATGTAAAATTTCTGAAAATTTAACTGCGGAAATCACCGATTTACCAGGAACCTACAGCATAAATCCAACCACTTTGGATGAAACCATTGTGCTGGAAACCTTGCTTAATGAAAATAACAATTCATTTCCAGATTTGGTGATTGTGGTTGCTGAAGTTGAAAACCTCAAAAGAAACCTATTCCTATTTTCGCAAATAAAAGATTTGCAATTTCCATCAATTTTAGTAATCAATATGTCGGATCAAATGATTCGAAAAGGAATTACCATTGAGATTGATGCCCTTAAATTGGAACTTAAATCGGAAATAGTTTTAATCAGCGCCAGAAAAAATTTAGGGATTGACGCCTTAAAAAGAGAAATTGAAAATTACGAAAACTGGAATACGGAACCAATCGCCAATATTTCAGACAAAATAGATACTGCATTTTTTGAGGATATAGAAAATACATTTCCCGAATTTTCTTTATATAAATCGTGGCTGTTAATTACGCAACAACAAAATTGCGGATTTTTATCGGGTGAATTGGATGATAAAATAACGGCATTTAACACGGATAAAGAAAAAATTAAAAAATATCAGCATAAAGAAACCATTTACAGGTATCAAATAATTAATGAGATTTTAAAAAAAACGTATTCAGTTGATAAAAATGAAGCCACCGATCTACGTTCAAAACTCGACAGAATTTTAACCCATAGAATATTTGGGTATATCATATTTTTTGGGGTATTGATGACCATTTTTCAATCTATTTTTGAGTGGGCAAGTGTACCTATGAATTTAATAGACGGACTTTTTGCCAATTTAAGTGACTATGCCAAAACCAATTTGCCGGAAGGAACATTCACCAATTTAATTTCCGAAGGCGTCATTCCGGGTGTTGGCGGCGTGGTCATTTTTATTCCGCAAATAGCCATTTTATTTTTGTTTATCGCAACGTTGGAAGAAACTGGTTACATGAGCAGGGTGGTGTTTTTAATGGATAAAATTATGCGCAAATTTGGAATGAGCGGCAAAAGCATCATTCCGTTAATTTCTGGGACAGCCTGTGCTATTCCGGCAATTATGGCCTCACGAAACATTAGCGACTGGAAAGAAAGGCTCATTACCATATTGGTGATTCCGTTTACCACGTGTTCGGCGCGGTTGCCTGTTTATGCCATTTTAATTGCTTTAATTATCCCAAACGAGCGCGTTTTGGGTATTTTTAATTTACAGGGATTAACTTTAATGGGTCTGTATCTTTTAGGTTTCACCGCAGCAATTTCTTCTTCAATTTTATTGAATAATGTGTTAAAAATTAAGACCAAAAGTTTGTTTGTCATTGAAATGCCCAATTATAAATTGCCTTCCATTAAAAATATTTTTTATGAAGTTGTTGAAAAAACAAAAGCCTTTATTTTTGGTGCAGGTAAAATAATTTTGGCTTTGTCTATTATATTGTGGTTTTTGGCTTCAAACGGACCTGCAAAATTCGAAAATGCATCAGAATTTGTGACAACGCAAGAATCCACAAATAACTTACCTGATGCGGCGCTTCAAAAAAAAATAAGCTCCTATAGATTAGAACATTCCTATATTGGAACTATGGGAAAAATCATTGAGCCTGTCATTAAACCAATGGGTTACGACTGGAAAATTGGCATTGCTTTAATAAGCTCCTTTGCTGCACGTGAAGTTTTTATTGGCGCATTGGCAACTATTTATAATGTGGAAAGTGAAGGCGAAGATGTAGGCACCATAAAAGAGCGAATGGCGGCGGAAGTTGATCCAAAAACCGGTGAAAAGCGATTTAATTTTGCCACAGGTATGTCTTTATTGCTTTTTTATGCCTTTGCCATGCAATGCATTGGTACGTTGGCGATTGTAAAACGTGAAACCAAAAGTTGGAAATGGCCAATTTTGCAATTAACGGGAATGGGCGTTTTGGCTTATGTAGTTTCTGTAATTACCTATACAATTTTAAGTTGATGCAAGACTATTTGGTATATATCGCGTTAGTGTTAGCCATAGCGTTTTTGATAAAAAAGTATTTATTTAAGTCAAAGAAGAAAGACAATCGCGACCCCGGCTGCGACGGTTGTCATTAAAGATGAATTGTTAAATTTTTATTTTGAAATCAACTTTTAATGCGCTTCTTAACTGAATTTGGTGTTTATTAACCAGAAGCACTTTCTTTAATTTGTGTTTTTCAACAATTTCTACAGCGATTCCCTGAAATTTTACTTAAAGAAACATACTGATATATTTTGTTAGTTTGAACAAAATAATTTTTGGTTTCACTTTTAAATAAATTTTATTCCTTTATTTTTGGTTAAAATATTGAACTTATGAATATTGTCATTTACGGAACGGGCGGTGTTGGCGGTTATTTTGGCGTACGATTGGCGCAAGCCGAAAATACGGTAACATTTATCGCACGCGGAAAGCATTTGGAAGCCATTCAAAAAAATGGGTTGCAGCTTAAAAGCATCAAAGGAGATTATTTGGTTTTTCCGGTAAATGCCACGGCAAATATTTCCGAGGTCACCGATATCGATTTAATATTGGTCTGTGTAAAAACTTGGCAATTGGAAGCTGCGGCCAAAGAAATTAAACAAGTTCTGAACGAAAAAACAATGGTTATTTCATTGCTGAATGGCGTTAATAATGCAGAAGTTTTAGGTGAAATTATCGATAAAAAATACTTATTGGGCGGATTGTGCAAAGTGGTGAGTAAAATTGAAGATTATGGCATTATCAACCATATTTCTTTTGAGCCCACTGTTGTGTTTGGAGAATTGGCCAATGTTAAATCCGAAAGGGCACTTTTATTGGAAAAACTATTTTTAAATGCCGGCATCACCAACAAATTGGCGGAGAATATTCAAACAGAAATATGGGCCAAGTTTTTATTTATTTCTACAATAAGCGCTATTGGCGCCTTAACAAGAGCCACCATTGGGGAAATGCTGGCTTCACCCGAGCTCAAAAAAATGATGCACCAAACTGCCGAAGAAATTGTGGCTGTCGCAAAAGCAAAGGGCGTTTATTTATCGGACTCTTTGGTTGAACAGCAATTTAAAATGATTGAATCCCAGCCTTATGAAACTACATCTTCTTTGCAACGTGACATAATGGAAGGAAAACCATCGGAATTGGAAGCACAAACTGGCACAATCGTAAAAATGGGCATTGAATTGGGAATTCCAACGCCGGTTAACGCTTTTATTTATGCATGTTTATTGCCTCAGGAGAAAAATTCCCGAGTCCGAAGACCGAAGACGGAAGTTTAAATGGATAATTCAAAAATCGTAATTTAACTCGAGTATTCAATGATAAAAAGCAAGAAAAATTAACCAACAAATTTATCAATGCAAAAGCTAACAGGTTTTTAAAACCTGTTAGCTTTAATAAAAAAATAAAACTCTACATTATGAAAAAATTGATTTTTTTCACTCTTTTATTTTATTGTCTAATTAGTTTAAATGCTCAAGTAAAAATGATTATTCCTTTTGAACCTCAGATTTTTAAAGGGGAAAATAAAACAAGTATTGTATATGAGATTCATCTAAAAGACAGCCTAAATAATCGAATTGAGATAGAAAAATTTAGTGTTAAAAGTAATAATTCAATAATTTTAAATAATTCAGAATTTATCAATTATGATTTTAAATCAGATTCAAATAGATATTTAAAAAATATATGGATTGATGTAGATACTTTACCCATAGTTTTATTGAATACTTTAAAATACAATATTAATGGTATTGAATATCAGGTAGAAAAAAAGATATTAATTAATGACAAAGAATTATTAATTGTTCGTTTTCCTTTTAAAGAAGGAATCTGGTTTGCAGGTGGCGGGCCAAGTGATTCATCATATCACAGAGTTTCTTGTCAGAAAGTTCAAAGTAAGTATGATGCTGATTTGGATGGGTTTGTATTGGGTTATAGCAATTCGCGTTTTGCTATTGACTGGCTTGGATTAAATGAGAAATACCAATTTTACAAATCTGATGAGAAAATAAATGAAGATTGGTATGGGTATGGACGTGAAGTTGTTGCTGTTGCCAATGGTAAGGTAATTTGGGCAAAAGATGGAATTCCTGATAACATTCCTCCGAAATACTCTGATACATTGTATAAAGCCGAAACAGCATTTGGCAATAGCATTTTGTTGGATATTGGTAATGATATTGTGGTTCTCTATGCGCATTTAAAATTCAATTCAATAAAAGTAAATGTCGGAGATAAAGTAAATGCTGGTGCTGTTATTGGTCAAGTTGGAAATTCAGGACCATCAGAGGGACCACATTTACACTTTGATATAATAAAGAAAATCTACAAACCATTTATGGATGGTCTGAATAGATTTTATTCGCAATCAATATCTTATACTTTTGACAAGTATGAATTAATTGGTAAAGGTATTGTGGATGAAAGTGGAACTAACTTTGAAAAAGTAATTATAGATGAGAAGTTTATTAACAGAAAATTACCATCTTCTGATGAAATTTTAATGATAAAACAATAATTTACTAAAGCTAACAACAATGTATAAAATTTATGCTTAAATTTGATTTAGTACAAACCGACAAACATTCAACAATCGATTTGCTACAACCGAAAAATCTCCAATTTTCCAGTCGCACAAATCTTAATACTAAACCTGTTAGGTTTAATTGTCCAGTTTTAAATTTACACAAGAAACGTGATGGGTATTTTATATTATTATAATTCGCATTACTAACCCCCGAAGAGGAAATTTAAAAAAATTTTTAAGTTATTCTTAAAGGGAAAATTCAAAAATTGTAATTCAATGCGCGTTAAGGATTGAAGTGAAAATCCTTTTTTAAGGTTTTTTTACCGAAAAAAAGATTGTAACGGAAAGCCTGACCCAAAGGGAAACGCTCACCAAAAAGGCAGGCAGGCCTACCAAAAAGGCAGGCAGGCCCAAAATAGCATTATAATTTATTTCTGCTTTTCAACTTTTGACTTTCAGACTTATTTGGTTTCTTGCTGATCAAATAAACGCCTATGATGACCATTATACAACTGAATATTTTTATGTAGTTGATATCTTCTGCATATTGCTCCTGATTTAAGATAAAAGCATAAATAGCGACCATTATAAAACTTACCACGGGCTGTAAATAAATGTAGCTTCCGCTCACGGATGGCGCCACTTTGCTGAGCGCATAAATATTAAATAAGTAGGCTAAAAAGGTTGTTCCAAGCACCACAAAAGCAACGGTGAGGTAAGTATTTAGGGTAAATGCCGCAAAATTGGTATGCAACAAATCGTTGATGCCAAATGGAAACATAAAAATAAATCCGAATAAAAATGCCCAGGTAATGACCGTAATTGGGTTGTATTTTGTCATTAAAGGTTTTACCAAAACCATATATAAAGCATACGAGCAGGCATTAATAAAAACAAATAAATTCCCTAAAACAGAACTTGTGCCACCGGCTTTTTGTCCGTATGCAATTAAAAGTACCGCGCCAATACCCCCAAGTGCAATGCCAACAAGTTTGATTGTTGTGATTTTTTCTTTCAAAATAAAGGCGCTAAAAATTAAAACCATCACGGGAACGGCAGTAATTATTATTGATGCATCGATGGGCGAGGTTAAACTTAATCCGTTAAAAAAAAACATTTGGTTGGAGGCGACGCCTAGTAATCCGCAGAGAATAAGCAATGGAAAATCCTTTTTTGCGACTTTTTCTTTGATAAATGATTTGATGATCCAAAACAACAATCCGGCACCAAAGATTCTTAAAAAAACAAATGCTGAAGGTCCAATTTTATTGGGCATAATCCCTTTGGCAACAATATGGTTTACCCCATAAATTACGTTGGCGCCCAGCAAGGCCAAATGTGCTTTGTAGTTGGATTTGCTCAAGATTTTTTTATTTGGTTGAGGGGCGAAAATTACAAATTTTGAAGGTAATAATCTGGTATTATTTTATCATTAATCCTTTTTAAATCGAGGATATTTATATAAAACAAACATTTTACAGTTTTCTATATAAAACGTAACTTCGCAACTTTAGAAATGGAATATAAGAATGGAATACAATTTTAGGAAGATAGAAGCCGATTGGCAAAAGTATTGGGCAGAAAACCAAACGTTTAAAGCCGAAAACCCTGCTCTGAGCGGAGTCGAAGGGAATTCAACAAAACCAAAATATTATGTGTTGGATATGTTTCCGTATCCATCAGGCGCCGGATTGCACGTTGGCCATCCGCTTGGCTATATTGCCTCGGATATTTATGCCCGTTACAAACGCCACAAAGGTTTTAATGTTTTGCATCCGCAGGGATACGATTCTTTCGGATTGCCGGCCGAGCAATATGCCATTCAAACTGGGCAGCATCCTGCAATTACCACGGAAGAAAATATAAAAACGTACCGAAAACAATTGGATCAAATCGGATTTTCATTCGACTGGTCGCGTGAAGTGCGTACTTCCGACCCCAAATATTACAAATGGACACAGTGGATTTTCATACAATTGTTCAATTCCTGGTACAATAAAGAAATAGATAAAGCGGAGGATATTTCAACGCTAATCGCCCTTTTTTCTGCGGAAGGAAACAGCAAGGTAAAAGCCGCTTGCGATGACAATATCGAAAAATTTTCTGCGGAAGAATGGAGAAATTTTTCCGAAGAAAAACAGCAAAAAATATTGTTGCAGTACCGATTGACATTTTTGTCGGAAACCGAAGTGAATTGGTGTCCGGGCTTGGGAACGGTTTTGGCAAATGATGAAATAGTGAACGGCGTTTCCGAACGTGGAGGCCACCAAGTTGTTCGTAAAAAAATGATGCAGTGGAGTATGCGAATCACCGCTTACGCACAAAGATTGCTGGACGGGTTGGCTAAAATAGACTGGCCGCAGCCGCTAAAAGATTCACAAACTTATTGGATTGGTAAAAGTGAAGGTGCGATGGTAAGTTTCAAAGTCCTATCCCCAACCTCCCGTACTAAAATCGGGACAGGCTTTTTCCAAGGAAAGGGAGTTAGAGATTCGGGATATTTAACAGGAAATCCAGATATAGCTCATTTATTGTTAGAAAAAGCAAAAGAAATGAGAACCAATCCAACTCAAGCAGAAGCATTTCTTTGGGAGCAACTGAAAAGTAAAAAATTAGATATAAAATTTAGGCAGCAACATTTAATAGATGATTTTATTGTTGATTTTGTGTGTTTGACTAAACTATTAATTATAGAGGTTGATGGCAAAATTCACGAATCTCAGATTGAAAAAGATCTTGAAAGAACTAAAATTCTTGAAAATAAGGGATACAAAGTAATTCGCTTTACAAATGAGGAAGTAATCGGGAATATTGATGACGTTTTATTTAAAATAAAAGAAGAATTACAATCTCAACCCTTTTTCGAAGAAAAAGGAGCAAACGAAAACAAAGAAGTCCTTCCCTTGGGGAAGGATTTAGGATGGGACATTTCTGTTTTCACCACACGTCCCGATACCATTTTCGGCGTTAGTTTTATGACATTGGCGCCTGAGCACGATTTGGTGCCAATCATCACCACACCCGAACAAAAAGAAGCTGTTGAAGCTTATATAAAATCGACCTCAAAACGCAGCGAATTGGAACGTATGGCCGATGTGAAAACAATTTCCGGCGTGTTTACCGGAGCGTATGCTTTGCATCCGTTTTCGGGCAAAAAAATCCCAATTTGGATTGGCGATTATGTGTTGGCAGGTTACGGAACGGGCGCTGTGATGGCAGTTCCTTGCGGCGATCAGCGCGATTACGATTTTGCGAAACATTTCAATCTTGAAATTCCGAATATTTTTGAAAGTGTCGATATTTCTGAAGAAGCTTATACGGATAAAGAAAATTCGGTAATAGCGAATTCCGATTTTTTGAACGGATTGCCTTACAAAAAAGCATTGAAACGCATTATCCACGAAATTGAACAACGCGGTTTTGGTTACGGAAAAGTAAATTACCGCTTGCGCGACGCCGTTTTTAGCCGTCAGCGTTATTGGGGAGAACCATTTCCTGTGTATTACAAAAACGGTTTGCCGCAAATGATCGACTTAAAATATTTGCCGATTGTGTTGCCCGAAGTGGAAAAATATTTGCCAACCGAAGACGGAAAACCGCCTTTGGGAAATGCAACCGTTTGGGCTTGGGACATTAAAAAGTCGGCAGTTGTCAGTAATCAGTTAATTGACAATGAAACCGTTTTTCCTTTAGAATTAAACACCATGCCGGGTTGGGCGGGAAGCTCTTCCTATTTTAACCGATATATGGATCCGCACGATACTGAAGAATTTGTGAGCAAAGAAGCAGTTGAATATTGGCAGGACGTAGATTTATACATTGGCGGCAGCGAACACGCAACCGGACATTTATTGTATTCTCGTTTTTGGCAAAAATTCTTGTTCGACAAAGGCATTGTTCCTGTTGATGAGTATGCGAAAAAACTGATCAATCAAGGAATGATTATGGGAACGAGTGCTTTTGTTTATAAATTGTCACCTTGGCTTATAGGAGAACTTTTCGGAATGGAAAGTCACGAAACTATTTTATTTCGGCCAATAGTCTTATCAAAAAACATACTCAATCAAGAAATTAATAAAACTTTTATTGATGAAAATTTCGAAAATCAATTTTTAAATGATTTATCAAAAGTAATTTCTGAAAACTCATTACAAAATTTAGTAGAGATTTTTGGAAAGAGCAGTATTATTTTAAATATTTATGAATCAGAAGGAGTAAGTGGGGTAATAAATTATTTGACTGGAAAAATAGAATTTAGTATCAACCCAATTCACGTTGATGTTTCACTTGTTAACGCATCAGATGAATTGGATATTGAAGCATTTAAAAATTGGAGACCTGAATATAAAGATGCGATTTTTATTGGAGAAAATGGGAAAGTCCTTCCCTTTGGGGAGGATTTAGGTGGGGCTAAATACATTTGTGGTCGCGAAGTCGAAAAAATGTCGAAATCCAAATACAATGTGGTAAATCCGGATCAAATCTGCGAAGAATATGGAGCCGACAGTTTGCGGATGTTCGAAATGTTTTTAGGTCCGTTAGAACAATCGAAACCCTGGAAAACTTCTGGAATTTCGGGAGTGCTAAGTTTTTTAAAGAAATTATGGAAACTTTACCATACGGGTGAAAACGGTTCGTTTTATGTAGATGACTCTCCCCCTTCGGGGGAGTCGGAGGGGGCTTTTAAAATTCTACATAAAACCATCAAAAAAGTGGAGGAAGACATTGACAATTTTTCTTTCAACACTTCGGTTTCCACCTTTATGATTGCCGTAAACGAATTAACGGCCTTAAAATGCAACAAACGTGCAATTTTAGAGCCAATGGCGATTCTTTTAGAACCTTATGCGCCACATATTTCGGAAGAATTGTGGAAAAATTTGGGACATACAACGTCAATTTCAACCGTTGATTTTCCGGTTTTTGAACCAAAATATTTGGTTGAAAGTAGCAAGGAATATCCGGTTTCATTCAACGGTAAAATGCGTTTCAAAATAGAATTGCCTTTGGCTTTATCTGTAAAAGAAATTGAAGATGCGGTAATGGCCCACGAAAAAACCCAGGAACAATTGCAAGGACGCATACCCAATAAAGTAATTATTGTTCCGGGAAAAATTATAAATATTGTTGGGTAAAACCAATAATGATGAAACTGCCTATAAAGTCGGTTTAACCGCAATGCACGCAAAAAAATAGGCGCAAAGTTCGCGAAGAGTTAAATTTTGAAAATGATCATTTTGCGTCCTTTGCGTAAAACCTAGCGTTTCTTGCGGTTAAGAAATAAGTATTTTTAGAATGGTTTCCATAATTTTATATGAAACGAGCATAACAAATTTTGATGCACAAAGGAGTGATTAATAGCGAACCTGCCTCGCCGGCTGGCAGGCAGTCCCGAATTTTCGGGATTACCGCTAAAAAATAATTATAAACAGATGAAACGAGCCATAACAAATTTTGATACACACAGAAATGATTAATGGCGACTGCATCTGTACCAATAAAAAATAAAATATAAACAGATGAAATAAAATGATAGACAACTTCGAAATAATAGGGTTAATTGCCGGCGTTTTAACAACATCAGCTTTTGTGCCCCAAGTTTATAAAACATGGAAAGAAAAATCGGCAGAAAGTCTGTCGTTGACCATGTATTTGGTATTTTTTGTGGGCATTGTTTTGTGGTTGATTTACGGAATACACATTAAAAGTTTGGGGATGATTTTCGCCAATGCGGTCACTGGTTTTTTAGCGTTATTGCTTATTTTTTTCAAACTGCGCTATAAAAAATGAAGTTCGGAAAAAACAGGAATTACAATGCACGAAAAATCCACCGCTATTTGGGCGTTTTTATGGGCGTGCAATTCTTTTTTTGGGCTTTGGGCGGCTTGTATTTCAGCTGGAACAATATGGATGATGTTCACGGGGAAACTTTGCTGAAACAAGAAAAAAAGTATTTGGAAGCAATTGATTTTTCTCAAATTCAGAAAGGAATAGATTCTTTGCAAATATTTTCGAATATTGATTCCATTCATTCCGTTAAGTTGGTGAAAACTTTAAAAAAGCCATTTGCTTTATTTAAATTTTTTGAAAACGGACAGTTAAAATCTCAATTAATTTCTGTTGAAACAGGAAATTTGCGTCCAGATTTTACCGGACAGGAATGTTTGGAAATAGCGGAACAACAATTAAAAAAGCATATTCCAATTGCAAAAGTGGAGTTTCTCAACAAACATTTAATAGGAATGCACCACGAATATAGAGAAAAACCACTTCCGGCGTTTGCTTTTACGTTGGACCATCCTTCAAATACAATCATCTATGTTTCAACGGAATCGGGTGAAATTACAAGTGTAAGAAACAACAATTGGCGTCGTTTCGATTTTTTATGGATGCTTCACACCATGGATTATAAATCTAGAGACCATATTACCAATTGGGTGCTGCGCATTTTTTCATCGTTGGGAATTATTACTATTTTATCTGGATTTTTCTTATTTTATCTTACTTCGCCATCCATAAAAAAATTCAGAAAGAATAAAACCCAATAAATATGGCATTGTTAAAAAATTTGCTGGTATGCTTATTGTTGTTATCCATTAAATTTATTAAGTATATTTACTTCAAATTTTGGCATGAAACGAGCCTAACAAATTTAG
Organism: Bacteroidetes bacterium HGW-Bacteroidetes-3; assembly: GCA_002842505.1. GTDB lineage: Bacteria > Bacteroidota > Bacteroidia > Flavobacteriales > Flavobacteriaceae > Lutibacter. Next base: position 20,140 of record PHDE01000038.1, read on the forward strand.
ATACACAGTTGAATGATTAATAGCGAACAGCATCTGTACCAATAAAAAATAAAAGATAAACAGATGAAACGAGCCTAACAAATTTAGATACACAGTTGAATGATTAATAGCGAATTTACTTGCCTGTCGGCAGGCAGCATCTGTACCAATAAAAAATAAAAGATAAACAGATGAAAATTAAACAGCTTTCTTTCCGAATTCGAATATTTTTAGCAATGATATTGTTAATATTAATGGCATCGGTTTTAATTGCCACCATAACTATTTATCAGTACAAAGAGCAAACCGACGAATACAATAGAGGAAGGCTTGAGCGAAAGGAAGAATCGGTTAATGCAGCAATTAATTATTGGCTGAACAGCGGCAACACATTTCCGTTGGAAACAAAAAATCTCCCCTTTATTTTTAGGGATAAAATTTATGAAATTGCCAATATCGAGAAATCGGAAATCAATATTTACGATTTAGAAGGAAGGTTGGTTAAAAGCTCCCATTCGGGCTTTGTAAAAAGTGATGCACCTGTTATTTTATCAGACACTATTTTACAAGGAATTTCCGACAATGCGAACCATATTTTTGTAAACATAAAAACAATAAATGACAAAAGTTACCAATCGTCTTATTCTTACATAACCGACAATAAATTTAAGCCATTTGGAATTTTGAATTTAAGATATGTCCAGGATAACGAAGAGCAGGACAAAGATTTAAAAGAGTTTTTATACAGGTTGGGAATTGTATATGTTTTTATGTTTGTTTTGGCTATTTCACTGGCGTATTTTTTGTCGAGTTACATTACAAGGTCTTTAAAAGCCATAACTGAAAAAATTAGCCAAACTCGTTTAAGTAAGCGAAATGAAAAAATTATTTTAAAAAATGCCAGTTCAGAAATAGGAACTTTGGTAAATGCCTACAATGAAATGGTTGATGAGCTGGAGGAAAGTGCCATAAAATTGGCAAAAGGAGAACGAGAACAAGCCTGGAGGGAAATGGCAAAACAAGTGGCGCATGAAATTAAAAATCCGCTCACACCAATGCGTCTAACTGTGCAAAGTTTTCAAAGGAAATTTGACCCGAGTGATCCAAATATTGAGGTAAAAATAAATGAATTCAGCAAAATGTTAATTCAGCAGATAGATACTTTAAGCACCATTGCATCGGCATTTTCGAATTTTGCCAACATGCCGGCGCAAAATAGAGAAGAAATTGATGTTGTGGAAGTTGTGAAACAGGCGTTGGATATTTTTACGGAAGATTATATTTCCTTTTTCCCAAAACAAAAGTCCATAATTGCCAAATTAGACAAAACACAGGTTATTAGAATTGTGACGAATTTGGTTAAAAATTCCACGCAGTCTTTAGAGGATGTTGAACATAAAAATTTGGAAGTTACCGTTTCTGAAGACGACAAAAATGTTTGTATCATTATTGCAGATAACGGCAAAGGAATTTCAGATGAAGACGGAGAACATGTTTTTGAACCAAAATTCACCACAAAAACAAGCGGAATGGGCCTTGGGTTGGCGATGGTAAAAAATATTATAGAAGCTTATAACGGAAGTATTACATTTACTTCCCAACTAAATACAGGAACTGTTTTTAAAGTTAAATTACCTAAAAATTAAAAATATGAATTTCGAAAATATCATTGTATCACAGCAGGAAAACACGGCATTAATTACCATTAACAGACCCACGAAATTAAATGCATTAAACAAAAAAACCATTGAGGAATTGCATTTTGCTTTTAAAATGTTGGATGAAAACTCTTCGGTTAAAGCAATTATTGTAACCGGCAGCGGCGAAAAAGCTTTTGTTGCAGGTGCCGATATTTCGGAGTTTGCCAATTTTAATATTGAAGAAGGGACAGAATTGGCGAGAAAAGGTCAAAAAATCTTGTTCGACTTTGTTCAAAATTTAGGCACTCCCGTTATTGCCGCCATAAACGGTTTTGCTTTAGGCGGCGGTTTGGAATTGGCGATGGCAGCACATTTTAGGGTGGCAAGCACCAATGCAAAAATGGGTTTGCCGGAAGTTTCTTTGGGTGTGATTCCCGGTTACGGAGGAACACAAAGATTGCCGCAATTGGTGGGAAAAGGAAAAGCCATGGAATTGATAATGACCGCGGGAATGATTTCTGCGGAAGAAGCCAAAAATTGGGGTTTGGTAAATTATGTGGTTGAACAAGAAGAATTATTGCCATTGTGCGAAAAATTAGCCAGTAAAATTGCGCGAAATTCTTCCGTTGCCATTGCCGCGGCAATTAAAGCCATAAACGCTAATTATACCAATTGCGTAAACGGATTTGCAGTGGAAATAGAACAATTTGGACTTATTTTTGACACTGTCGATTTTAAGGAAGGCACAACTGCTTTTTTGGAAAAACGCAAACCTAATTTTGAGTAGCGTTAAAAAGTTGGGAAGTCGAAAGTTTAAAAGTTAAAAGCCGAAATTGTTTTTGGCAACTACATGAACTTCTTCGCTCTGGAAATGGTTGGTGATAAAGAAGGTTGAAAATAACAAACTGCCAACTGAAACTGCAGACTAAAAATTAATCCTTGTCCGTTGTTACACCTAAAATCCTATTTATTTGCTTGAATCTTTTAGAATAATAAGCTTCCTTAATCGATGAAATAATAACGCCCAAATGAACGGACGAATGAATAAATTTTATTTCGTCTCCAATAATATCAGTAATCATTCCAACGTGATTGATGGATCGGCTGCCGTTGGTGGCAAAAAATATTAAATCGCCTTTTTGCGCCTGGTCTTTTTGTATTTTAGCACCTATTTCAGCTTGTTGATTTGACGATCTTGGCAAGGTAAAATCTATTTCTTTAAAGGTGGAGAACATCAGCCCAGAACAATCAAAACC
>PHDE01000227.1 GCA_002842505.1 Bacteroidetes bacterium HGW-Bacteroidetes-3
TACCAAGTGATAATTCCGCCTGTAGCTGTCGCTGTCAAGGTTTGTGTTGATGAACCGTCAGTACAAACTGTTTGGTCACCTCCGCTAATTGGTGCAACAGGTGCCGGATTGATAGTCAAAGTAACCGCTGTTCTTGTTAAACTTGAACAAGTTCCGTTGCTTGATTGTGCATAATATGTGCTAGTTCCTACGCCAACTTGTGTAGGGCTTATCACCATATTTCCGCCTATTTGCGCATCAAACCAACTAATGGTTCCGCCTGTAGCTGTCGCTGTCAAGGTTTGTGTTGATGAACCATTAGAACAAACTGTTTGGTTGCCTCCACTTGTTGGCGCAACCGGTGCAGGATTGATGGTTAAGGTAACCGCTGTTCTTGTCAAACTTGAACAAGTTTCATTGCTTGACTCTGCATAATAGGTTACGCTTCCCACACCCACTTGTGTTGGACTTGTAACTACGTTTCCGCCTATTGCAGCATCATACCAAGTGATAATTCCGCCGGTGGCTGTTGCTGTTAAGGTTTGTGTTTGTAAACCATTATAACAAACAGTTTGATCCCCTCCGCTTGTTGGCGCAACTGGTGCCGGGTTGATGGTCAAGGTAATTGCTGTTCTGCTGTTGCTTACACATGTTGTAGCATCATTTACGCTCTCTGCATAATATGTTACTGAACCAAATGAACTTAAGGTTGGGCTTTCAACCACATTTCCATCTATTGCCGCATCATACCAAACCACACTAAAGCCTTCAGGTACTGTTGCTGTGGCTGTCAAAGTCTGGATTGGACTTTCTTCACAAACTGTTTGGTCCTCTCCAGTTGGCGCAACCGGTAAAGCATTTATTGTTACCAAGAAGCTATTTTCAGCTGTACAATTGGCATTATCTGCTGAAACTGCATATACATAAATGGTAGTTGTTTCTGTAATTACCGTACCTACTGGGATCGGATTAACTCCTCCTGTAGCGCCAAAATAGGCTCCATTTATCAATTCCAGTAACATATAGCTGTCACATTCTGTTACGTCTTCAGGCGCATCTACTGTTACAAGATCAGCTTCCACAGTGATAGTTTGCACTAAATCTATATCATTGCCGCAAGCATCTGTTAAAGTATATGTCCTTGTTACAATGTAAGGATCACCTGAACAACCAGAACCTTCATTATTGGTGTCATTCACTGTTACTGTAACAGCGCTGCAATTGTCTGCTTCATCTGTAACAGCTTCAATATCTGCTGCAGGAATATTTGCAATATCCTTCAAATCAGCTATATCTGCAGGTGCAGTACCAGTTGGATCTGTGGTGTCATTTATTTTAATGGTATGAATAATATCCAAACTTTCATTAGCGCACTCATCAGTAACTTTATAAGTTCTTGTGATTACGATTGGACAAGTTCCGCTTACTTCATCGCTTGAAGATACTTTTAAATCAGCTTTATCACTACAATTATCTGAAATTGAAAGACCTTCAGTCAACGCTTCTAACTCAGCTACTGTCTTTACTGCATCTGGAGCATCTTCAACAGTGCATCCTTCTATAATAGTATCAGTAATAGAGCCACTAGCAACAGGTGCTGTAGTATCAGAAATTACAATGACCTGATTTCCTGTTGAAGTATTTTTACAATTATCAGTAACTGTCCATTCTCTAATAATTATATTGTTCTTTGCACAAGATTCGCCCAATGCTGGTGTTAAACAAGAACTGATAAACCGAACGTTTCCATTTTCATATACTTGTTTTTTTGCATAAACAAACCAATCTCCATCTAAACTAGTCATACCGTTAGTCAATTCTTCAAATGAAGAAACCAAACTGGTTAAACCATTAACGCTTCCTAAATTGGGAGATGGGCCTCCATTTGGCCTAAAGTTACCCGCGCCTACACCAATAGAAATTCCATTTACCCATATAGGATCTCCAGTATTGTCAGAAAAAGTAGGTGAATAAGTACCATTATCTTCACAGTTACCTCCTGTGCAATAAGTACCTACCAAAACAATACCTTTTCCGTTGTTTGGAGAGACTAATATAAATTCTGTCCTTCCTATTCCTTGGTTTGTTTCAAATGTCAATGTAAAGTCTTTGATAGAATTTACGCCTAAACCTGCCATTCCAGAAATAGTGAAATGTTGATAAATACCTTGTCCTGCATTTACTTCTTTTTTGTTTTCAAGTCCAAAACAATCACCGTCTGTGAATGTTGGCGTTAAATCGCCGTCACAATTGTCAGTGGCTGTTGCCATTCCTAATGAACCTGGAGTTATATCAGCAGTACATTCTATACCTGCATTTGCAGGAATAGTAAGTACTGGCGCTGTTGTGTCAACTATACTAATTTTTTGTGTAGCAGTTCCTATATTACCACAATTGTCTGTTACCGTAAAAGTTCTGGTCACAACAATTGGGCAAGTAGTTTCTGATTTTGAATCGCTATATTTAACACTTGCTATTCCAGTTCCTGTCTCAACAACGCCAACTCCTGTATAAGAACTGGTAATGTCAACCAAAGTTTCTGAATATACCCTTCCCACAATTGCGCTAGTGTCGCAACCTTCCAAACTGTAATCAGCCGGTGCAGTTACAACTGGGTCAGTTCCGTCACCATCAACAATAGTGGCGCTTGCTGTTGTTGTACAACCATTGCTATCCGTTACTAAAACATTATATGTTCCAGCCGATAAACCACTTGGATTTTGAGCTGTTGAAACAACGGTTACATTGTCTCCTGTTTTCTTCCAAGAATAGGTATAAGTAGGTGTTCCGCCTTGAACTGTCAAGGTAATATTACCATCAGCATCTCCAGAACAAATGAGTGATTCTCCTGTTGCGCTTGCTGATAAAGCTGCCGAAGGTTGTGTAATTGTTACTGGTAATGATGCGGTTGAGCAACCATTAGCATCGGTTACAATTACTGAATAACTTCCTGCTGCCAAACCTGATTGGTCTTCTGATGTTGCACTAACTCCTGAACCTGTCCATGCATAAGAATAAACTCCTGTACCACCT
>PHDE01000228.1 GCA_002842505.1 Bacteroidetes bacterium HGW-Bacteroidetes-3
TAAAGTGCCTAAAGTTTGGAGTACTTAAAGTTAAAAAAAAGAGACTTTTATGAAGCAAAACAGTTTCAATTATAATGAATTACCCCGAGGCAGAGCCTCAAGGAATTCATCTGATTAAAAATAAGTCATTTTTGAAAAAATTAAGAAAATGTCTCGTCTTGATACGGTTGTTTGGCTTGATACTTTTAACTTTAGGCACTCTAGGCACTCCAAACTCTAGGCACTGATTAGTTACGAGTAATTATTTTTATATAGACATTACACTTACTTTTGAGATATTTTTTGTTTATTAGCTACATTATTTACACTTCTTATGCAATTAAAAAATATTATAATAATTTTAGTGGCAATTCCTTTGTTCTCGTTTGCAGTACACAAATACTACGTGAGTTTGTGTGAAATTGAATATATTGAAACACAACAATCATTGCAAATTACATTGGGTGTCACTTTAGAGGATCTTGAATTTACGCTTAATAAAAACAGCGGAAAACGATTAAATTTGGCGAGTAAAACAGAAATTGAAAATATTGATTCCTATTATAAAAAATACCTGAATGAACATTTGTTGTTCTCTGTTAATGGAAAAAGTATGGAATATAAATATATTGGCAAAGAATATGATGGTGAAATTGCACGGTTTTACTTGGAAATAACTGATATTAAAGAACTTAAATCTATTGAAGTGACTAGTAATATTTTAATTGAAGACTTTGCCGACCAGAAAAATATTGTAAAAATAAAGGTGAAAGATTTCAATAAAACTTTTTACTTCACCAAATCAAATTTCAAAAGTTTGTTGAAATTTTAAGGATTCATTTCTAATTTTATTAAAAAAAATAATTAATTTGTACCACCTATTTAATCAGCCTTTATAATGAAAAAAATATTAGCCTTAACCTTATTGGTTATTTTCTCCACGTCCTTTTTCGCGCAAGAAGTTGAGCAAAAAACAACGCCTCAAAAAGCACATTACAATAGCAGTAAATTTAAGCAATTGAGTGAAGAATTGCCTACGCCAAACAATGAACACAAAGCTTCTGGTGCTGTTGGACATGAATATACACAACAGCAAGTAGATTATAAAATGAACATTGTTTTGGACGATGAAAATCAAAAAATATTTGGGGAAGAAACCATTACTTATCACAACAATTCCAAAGATAATTTAGACTATTTATGGGTACAGCTAGATCAAAATATGCGTTCACCAAATTCATTAACCCCTGAAATTAAAGGTGGTGGCCCTGATATAATGTATGCGCCTGCAAAATTTGCGAAAACATTTATGGGAAAACCGTTTCAGGGAGGCTTCAACATTGATTTTATAAAAGATGTTAACGGAAATGAGGTTAGTTATATGATTAACCATACCATGATGCGCATCAATTTAGCAAAACCATTGGCTTCCGGAGAAAAATATGTATTCAAAATAAAATGGTGGTATAACATCAACGATTATATTGCCGATGGCGGACGATCTGGCTATGAACCTTTTCCTGACGGAAATAAATTATATGTAATTGCGCAATTTTTTCCACGTTTGGCTGTGTATAACAATGTTGAAGGATGGCAAAATTTGCAGTTTTTAGGAAGAAGTGAATTTGCTTTGGAATTTGGAAATTATGAGGTGACCATTACCACGCCAAAAGACCACATTTTAAACGCGACTGGCGTTATTCAAAATCCGAAAGATGTTTTTACCCCAGCGCAATATAAAAGATATGAAGATTCAAAAAAATCTTATGACAATCCGGTTTTTATTGTAACACCAGATGAGGCGTTAGAAGCTGAAAAAGGAAAATCCAAAGAAACTAAAATTTGGCATTTTTATGCTGAAAATGTACGGGATTTTGCATTTGCTTCTTCAAGAAAGTTTATATGGGATGCCATGGCGGTGAACCTTAACGGAAAAACGGTAATGGCCTATTCTTTATATCCAAATGAAGGAAATCCGCTTTGGGAAGAGCATTCAACAAGAGTGGTTGCAAATACCTTAAAAACGTATTCCGATTTCACTTTTGATTATCCTTATCCGCACGCAACTTCCATTAATGCGCAACGACAAGGAATGGAATATCCAATGATTTGCTGGAATGGCGGAAGACCAGATAAAGACGGAAAATATACCGACAGAACAAAAAAAGGAATGCTTGGCGTTATTACGCATGAAGTTGGCCATAATTTTTTCCCGATGATTGTGAATTCTGACGAGCGCACTTGGACTTGGATGGATGAAGGCATCAATTCTTTTGTGGAAATTTACGCGGAATACAAATACGACCCAATACTTTTTCCTTTAACGGATTACCCAAAAGGTATCGTCAGATATATGTCCGGCGACCAAAGCGGTTTAGAACCAATTATGTCGCAAGGAGAGGATTTGACCGACTTTGGGTCAAATGCCTATGGAAAACCTGCAGCCGGTTTATTTATTTTAAGAGAAACCGTTATGGGCCATGAATTATTTGACCACGCTTTTAAAACTTATGCCCAACGCTGGAAATTTAAACATCCAACGCCAGCCGATTTTTTCAGGACTATGGAAGATGCTTCCGCGGTTGATTTAGACTGGTTTTGGAGAGGCTGGTTTTACACAACAGGCGCCAATGATATAGGCATTAAAGAAGTGAAAAAATATTATGTAACCGACAAACCGACAAAACGTGCTGAAAATATGGCAAAACGCTATGGAATTACAGTAGATAAATTACCTCCAGCTCTCTATTTGGTTTCTGAGGACAGCCCAGAATTTAAAAATGATTTAAAATCGAAAAAACCGGAAGATTATACTTTATTGAATGATTATCTTAATGAAAATTTTTCTTCCGAAGAAAAAACGGAATTAAAAGCGCCTAAATATTTTTACGAACTGGTTTTTGAAAAACCGGGAGATTTGGTGATGCCAATTGTCGTTGAAATTGAATATGAAGACGGCACAAAAGAACGCAAACAATATCCGGCTGAAATATGGCGTAATAATGATGCAGAAGTCACCAAAGTTTTTCCGT
>PHDE01000229.1 GCA_002842505.1 Bacteroidetes bacterium HGW-Bacteroidetes-3
AAAAAATCAAAGAGTTAGTTATCATTCCATCTTATTGTTATTAAATATTGTGCCAAAAAATACACGAATATAAAGAATAAGGTACTAAAACCTAAAACCTTAAAGCTAATAGCAAAAAAAATCCCAAAAAAAACAATCAAAATTGAGAAATTATTTTGTATATTTGCCAATTGAATTAAAATATATCGAATTATGAAATTTATCGTTTCTCGTGATGTTCTTTTTAAGAATCTAAGTGCCATAAACGGTGTGATGAGCACTAGTAATACTATCGCTATTTTGGATAACTTCCTCTTTACTATCGAAGGTGAAAAACTGATCCTTACCGCTTCTGATCTCGACTCTACCATGACGGCAGTTGTTGAATTAACCAACGTGGAAGGGGAGGGCTCTGTGGCTGTTCCATCCCGTACATTGTTGGAAACCCTTAAACTGATCCCTGAAACTCCTATCGTTTTCGAAATTAATGATGACCTTACTCATCTTAAATTTACTGCAGCTAATGGCGAGTATGACTCCCCTTGCTACTCCGGAGATGAGTATCCAAAAATGAAAAAAATGGAGGACCCACAGTCGTTCCAAATTCCTGCAAATATTTTATCCCGTGCCATCTCTAAAACACTTTTTGCTGCGGGTAACGATGAACTTAGACCAAACATGATGGGCGTTCTTTGTGAACTCTCTAACGAACATATCACTTTTGTTGCTACTGATGCTCATAAACTTTCCAGATATAGAAACACATCGATCAAAACAGACGATTTTGTTTCTTTTATCCTTCCTAAAAAACCAATCACCCACCTCAAAGGGATTCTTCCCTCTATCGATGATAAAGTGTTTGTAGAATACTCTACCACCTCTAATCACGTGATGTTCTCTTTCGCTAACCTCATGTTGTTCTCCTCCCTTAAAGAGGGTAGATTCCCTGCTTACGAAGCGGTTATTCCTCAAGAAAATCCTATCGTTTTTCAGGTTTCCAGAAAAGACTTCCTGAACTCGATTCGTCGTGTAGGAATCTATTCTAACCAATCTACTTTCCAAGTGAGAGTCTCTCTTTCTGATGAATTGACAACCATCACGGCTGAAGATATCGACTTCGCTAATAAAGCTGAAGAGAATATCAACGGTACTTTAACTGGGGACAATATGGATATTGGATTCAATTCCAAATTCTTACGTGAAATTCTGGAGAATATGGATTCAGAAACCGTATCTCTGGAGATGTCTCAACCTAACCGCGCTGCGCTAATTTTACCTGGCGAAAAATTAGACCCTAACGAAGATCTTCTGATGTTGATCATGCCAGTTATGCTGAATTATTAAAAAAACTTTAAAACGACGGTCGTTCTGTCGCTGCCCGAAAGGGGAGAGGAAAGTCCGGGCAATATAGAGCACCATACTTCTTAACAGGAAGGAGCTGAATAAGCTACAGATAGTGCCGCAGAAAATAACCGCTCCATTCGTGGAGTAAGGGTGAAAATGTGAGGTAAGAGCTCACAACGTTGATAGTGATACTCAACGGGGGTAAACCTTATGGATTGAAAGACCAAATATACCGGGGTTTGAGGGTTGCTCGCCCAACTCGGAGGGTAGGTTGATTGAGCTTTCGGGTGACTGAAGGCCTAGATAAATGACAGAAGACTACAGAACCCGGCTTATAGATCGTCGTTTTATTTTTTTAACTTAATGGTATCCAATTATGAAACACATCCCACTCGTTCAGTTAGATCCATTGTTGAAACCTTTTGAAAGGATTATCGCAAAAAGATTCCAAAAAGCACGCTTGAGAGAACTCGAATTTACCGATGGAAAATCGCTGCTTAAAGATAAAGTAAATAACCATCTCTACTACGGACTCCATAAAACAGAGACCCATTGGGTTTTTAGAGAGAAAGCGCCTCATGCTACTCAGCTGTTCCTTTTTGGGGATTTCTCATATTGGCAAATCAATGAGCAGTTTGCACTTACTCCCCTAGGGAATGGGGATTGGGAGATTCAACTTCCACTCAGTTTCCTGAAACATGGCGAGCTTTATAAGTTGTGGATGGTTTGGCAAAGTGGGGCTGATGATCGCCTCCCCTCACATGTAACCCGAGTAGTGCAAGATCCTGTTACCAAAGTGTTTGCCGCCCAAGTGTGGAATCCGGCTACCTCTTTTCAATGGAAATATCCTACTTCTACTGCTCCGAAATCTCCACTCATTTATGAAGCTCATATTGGAATGTCCTCTGAAAACCCTGAGATCTCCTCTTTCCTTGCCTTTAAAGAAAATGTTCTTCCCCGAATTAAACTATTGGGATACAATACCATACAGTTGATGGCCATTCAAGAGCACCCTTATTATGGCTCTTTTGGTTATCAGGTTTCCAATTTTTTTGCTCCATCTTCACGATTCGGAACTCCTGAAGAGTTGATGGAGTTGATCGATGCGGCGCACCAGCTAGAGATCTCTGTGATCCTTGATATTGTGCATTCTCATGCTGTTTCTAATGTCAAGGAGGGATTGAGCATGTTTGATGGCTCCGATTCGCTTTACTTTTTTTCCGGAGAGAAAGGGCACCATCCTGTTTGGGATTCGCGCTGTTTCAATTATGGAAAAATAGAAACCTTACAGTTTCTCCTTTCCAATCTGAAATATTGGCTCGATGAGTTCCATTTTGATGGTTTCCGTTTTGACGGCGTTACCAGCATGTGCTACTGGAATCATGGCATAGGTGTTGATTATTTAAACTATGATCAATATTTCGACGAAAATGTGGATGAAGATGCCTTGATTTACCTCCAATTGGCGAATACATTGATCAAACAAGTGAATCCTAACGCATTTTCGATTGCTGAAGATGTAAGCGGCATGCCCGGTTTGGCGTTCCCAATTGATAAAGGGGGTGTTGGCTTCGATTTTCGAATGTCTATGGGAATTGCAGATTATTGGGGGAAAACCATCAAAGAGGTTCCCGATGAAAATTGGAATGTTGGGGA
>PHDE01000230.1 GCA_002842505.1 Bacteroidetes bacterium HGW-Bacteroidetes-3
TCAGCATTGCACCAAGAAATGCAAGGTTATGTGCGCGTATCTCCAAAAGGGTCTTCAGTTCCAATAACTTTTACTTTAGATGGTGATGCCGTAGATGCTGAATAATTTTTTAAGTAAAAAGTATTCAAATAAATAAATAAACGGGCGAGAAAATAAAGCAGCTCGCCCGTTTTTAATAAAATACCCTCATGAAAAAATTCACTTGCTGTTTGCACACCTCTTCGCCTTAAGTTGCTAATTTTCAACTTAAAGTGTTAAAATACCTTTGTTTAAAATAGGGTATTAGGTGTTTAATGAATCAAATGTATACATACATTTGTAACAGCAATAATTTTTAATCAGATGAAACGAGCATAACAAATTTTGATACACACAGAAATGATTAATGGCGAACAGCATCTGTACCAATAAAAAATAAAATATAAACAGATGAAAAAATCTAAAATATTAATGATAGTGGGTTCACTGTTATTACTTGGACTATTTGCGTTTCCGTTATGGAATATTACGCTTGAAGCGCCACAATATCCAATTCCTTTAGGGATGGATATATACATCAATAAATTTGTGGACACCCATGAATTTGATATCAAAAATATCAATTTAATGAATCATTACGTGGGTATGCAAAATATTCCGGAAACCATTCCCGAATTTAAAATTTTTCCTGTTGCCATTGGTATTATGGTGGTTTTAGGAGTGATTATCGGATTTTTTGGTAACCATAAATTGTTTTTGGCCTGGCTTATTTTAATGGTTATTTTAGGAACCGCAGGAATGTATGATTTTTATATGTGGGAATACGATTACGGTCATAATTTAAGTCCGAAAGCCATTATGAATTTTAAAAATCCCGATGGTTCTGTAATGGGCTTTCAACCGCCGCTTTTCGGATCAAAGGACATTCTTAATTTTAAGGCACATTCCTATCCAAGGTTAGGCGCCTACTTTTTGTTTATCGGAATGGTATTAACCTTTGTCGCGTTTTTTGTTGGAAAAAAAGAAGCAAAATCAAAATCATAAGTATTTTTATTGTTATTTAGTATTAAAACGAGTGTATACACTATGCTCGTTTTATATTAAATTAAATAATTATAGAGGGTTAAATAGGTGTTGATTTCCAAATTCTCAATTCTAAATTTTCAACACTAATAACTATTTTTACCTATATTTGATAACTATTAAAATCAAAAATAATGAAGACTAAATTCCTCCAACTATTTATTGGAATCATCATTTTGTTGTATACAGTTTCCTGTAAAGTGGCACCCGAAGCCATTGAATACGGCAAAGACCAATGCGATTTTTGCAAAATGAATATTGTGGATAAAATGCACGCTTCGCAATTTGTGACCGCCAAGGGCAAGCAATTTAAATTTGATGCCATTGAATGCATGGTTCATTATATAGACCAAAACAATGAAGAGAAAATAGCGTTATTACTGGTTGCGGATTATGGAAAACCAGGAGAAATGACCGAAGCTGAAACTGCCACTTTTTTAATAAGTCCGGCTATAAAAAGTCCGATGGGCGCCAACCTTTCCGGCTTTTCATTAAAAAATACAGCGAAAGAAATTCAACAAAAAAACCTAGGCGAAATTTATACTTGGGAAACTGTAAAACAAAAACTTTCCGATAAATAATGAAGTGTAAAACCCTATTATTTTTTCTTTTCATTTCTTTTGCCGTTACCGCCAAACAAATTGTGGTTTGCGATAGCTGTAATGTTAAAACCATTAAAGAGGCCATAAAAATGGCAAATAATGGCGATGAAATCCTCATTAAAAAAGGCGTTTATAAGGAAAATGACATTCTCATTAACAAACCCATTTCCTTAATAGGCGAAAAAGGAGCTGTAATTGACGGACAAAATGTAGGGGGAATGTTTTTTTGCGAGACCAATAATTTTACGATTAAAGGTTTGAAAATTGTGAATGTGGGATCAAGCTATACCAAGGAATATGCCGCGATTAAAGTGATTAAAGCCAGCGATTTCCTTATTGAAAACTGTATTTTGGAAAAGGTGTTCTTCGGCATATTAGTTGAAAAATCAAAAAGAGGCATTATTCGAAACAATAAAATCTCCAGCAACCGAAAAGGCGAAGCCGGCTCTGGAAATGGTGTACATATTTGGAGTGGCGACGGTATTGAAGTTTACCACAATGAACTGTTCGGTTTACGCGACGGTATTTACTTCGAATTTGTTAAAAACAGCATTATCCATAACAATTTCAGCCATAACAATATCCGATACGGATTGCATTTTATGTTTTCAAACAATAATATTTATCACCACAATGAGTTTAAAAATAACGGCGCCGGCGTGGCCGTTATGTTTTCTAAATTCATCACGATGCATCACAATAAATTTAGGCTTAATTGGGGATCGGCGTCTTATGGCTTGCTGTTGAAAGAAATTTACGATGCCGAGATATACAACAACTTGTTTGAGCAAAATACCATTGGAATTTACGGTGAAGGATGCAGCCGAATTAATTATAAAAACAACACTTTTTTGCGCAATGGCTGGGCAATTAAAATTTCGGGCGCCTGTTATGCAAACATTTTTGTAAAAAACGACTTTATGAACAATTCTTTGGATTTGGCTTACAATACCAAAGTTAATGACAATAAGTTTGAAAATAATTATTGGAGTGAATATGTTGGGTACGATTTAGACAAAGATGGCATTGGCGATGTGCCTTACAGACCCGTAAAACTTTTTTCGTATATTGTGAATAAAACGCCGGAAGCATTGGTTTTACTGCGAAGTTTGTTTGTTGATATTATTAATTTTTCAGAAAAAGTTTCGCCGGTTTTTACGCCAAATGATTTAATGGACAACAACCCGCTAATGAAACGAGCCATAACAAATTTTGATACACAAGGGAATGATTAATGGCGAACAGTCCCGAATTTTCGGGATTACCAATAAAAAATAAAATATAAACAG
>PHDE01000231.1 GCA_002842505.1 Bacteroidetes bacterium HGW-Bacteroidetes-3
AAATTTAAGCCGTTATGTGCAAAAAGTGAGCAAAGGAAGTTTAAATCCTAATAAACTTTACAACAATTGGGACTTAAAGGAAAATGACCTCAACTTTAAGGCGTTGCTGCTTAATTTTCAGAAAAAAGATTCTTTTGACTTTGCTTTGAATGCCGCAACGCCAAACCATATTGTTTATAAACGGTTAAAAACAGCCCTTAAAATTATAAATGCCTTGCCTAAAGACCATTTTAAAAAGATTGAAATTAAACATAAAATTGAATTAAACGACAGCAATGAAGTCATTATTGAAATCAAAAAAAAATTGATTTATTGGGAAGATTTAAAACCATTGGACACTATTACGACCATTTATGACGAAGCCACGCAATTGGGGATCAAAAAATTTCAAATGCGCCACGGACTTGGTACGGACGGCGTTATTGGCGTGGGGACTGTACAAGCCTTAAATTTTTCAAAAGAAGACCGGAAAAAACAAATTATTGCCAATATGGAACGCTGGAGATGGTATCCAAGAGAATTTGAGCCGGAATACCTCATTATAAATATTCCCGATTATTCTTTGCGCGTTGTAAAAAACAACGATACAATAAGAACGCATAAAGTAATTATTGGCAAACCGGTGAGAAAAACACCCGTTTTATCCTCAAGACTAACCCATTTAATATTCAATCCCACTTGGACAGTTCCGCCCACCATTTTAAGAAAAGATGTGATACCGGCCGCGACAAAAAATCGTAGTTATTTCAGCAGTAAAAATATTACCATTTACGATTCCTATAATTGCGTGGTCAATCCAAGCGACTGGAACATAAGCAAGGCAAGAAGTTATCGCTATGTTCAAAGTCCGGGAGTCACAAACTCACTCGGATTGGTGAAATTTATGTTTCCAAACCGTTTCACTGTTTATCTTCACGACACCAATACCCGAGGTTATTTTGAGAAAGATATTCGCGCGTTGAGTTCAGGCTGCATTCGTGTGGAAAATCCGTTTGAACTTACGGAATATCTATTGGATGACCCTGAAAATTGGAATTTGGAAAAAATTGACGAAGCCATAAATACAGGAAAAACAAGAGAAGTACGTTTCAGCAAAGAAGTTTACATCCATATTTTTTATTGGACGGCCTGGAGCGAAAATGGCACCTTGCAATTTAGGGACGACCTTTATAATTTAGATATGGACTTGTTTAAGAAATTAGATTGAAAAATATGGTTTGCAAAGAGAAAATAGAGAAGAGAATAGAGACTCTTTTATAACACTGTTAAAATCATTGCGGGCAATTTCAATCTTATAAAATTTGCTATGGAAATTGTTAAAAAATTTCTAATAAATATAAAGGCTCAAATTCTGCAACTTACCTTAATATTTAATATTGTATGTTTAATATGATTATGTTCAGCAATTTACTTCTAATATTTAATATTGTATATCTAATATTATTTATGAAGGATAATAAACAAACAGGCAAGATTTGTCTTTTATAGTATCAATAACTTCTTTTGTGAGTGATTGTGACAAAGCCAAACAGCCCAAACTTCTGCCCAATCTTCCGTTTTGTTGGGCAAATTTTTCAGAAACATAATCTGCGCCATGAACAACTATGGCTCTTGCCCTGGCGTTGCTGTTAATTCCCTTTTCCAAACCGTCTAATCGCAAAGAATAGCCATGTTTGCCGTAATACGTTTCTCCCGTCAAATAAAAACCAAGGCTGCTTTTATAGGATTCGGGTTTATTGGAAAACTTCCCGGCAAATTCATTTCCTGAATTTCTGCCATGAGAAACCAAAGACTGGAATAAAATAATATTATTTTTTAGATCGATAACCCATAACCTGTTTTCTTTTGAAGACAAACTATAATCAACAAGGGTTAAAATATCTTTTTGAATAATTCCTTTTTCTTTCAATTTAAAATAGCCTTCCATCGCTTTTTTGAAGCCATTTCTTTGGGGAAGCATAAAATTATTGGTTGCCAAATTATTGTAAATAGCTTCAACTTTAGCTGCCATACTGTTATTGACAACAGCTACCGCTAATTTTGGGCTTTCAGGTTTAAACGCAAAGGAACTGCTTATTGTAAAGGAAAAAAATCCAATCAACAAAAGGGGAATTGTTTTATAAGTCATTGTAAATCATTAAGTTTAATAGCAAATTTTAAACGGGCGCAAATTAGGAATTTATAATTGCTCTGCCAATTTATATCAAAATATTTATAAAAGTTTAACATTTAGGGTTTTTATTTGGATGAAAATAATATCTTATAAATGAAACCTTTGAAATTTAAAAACTACATTAAACATATTTTATTGTATAATTTAATAGGTATTTTTGGGTTGTTTCAATCCTGTTGCAATTATGATACCATAGAGGCTAAAGTTTATTTGGGTTTTAAATAATTTCAATTTCATCATTCGTAATTCCTCTTTTTAATATTCATAAGCAAATGTGCTTAAAACCAAACATGACACCGCAAAAAATTCAGTGGGAAATATTCGCTAAAACAGATATGTTTAAAAAATAAGACAAAATCAAAATAGCCAAATAATATTCAAAATAAAAAAGGAGATTTAATGTTGAAATGAAATCTACCTTTAATTGTCGGCTCCGTGGGTCTCGAACCCACAACCTACTGATTAAGAGTCCGAAAAAACGTTTTCATTTATCGTTTAACTCATTCATTTTATGTAATTTATGAATTTTGTTTTTCATTTATTTTTGCCGTTTGCCACCAATTTTCATTAAATGTTTGCAAGTTGCAAACATTTGGATTGTTTAAATTTAAATGATTTAAAGGAATAAACGGCTAAGTTCTATTTACAACAGCATTTGCGTTAGGGATTGTAGTACTTCGGCTCCCTTTAGATTAGCAAAGTAAACAAAATAGTTATTTAAATAAAATAATGATGGTGTTGAAATTTCTTTTTTTGCTACTTTTTTTCTTTGT
>PHDE01000039.1 GCA_002842505.1 Bacteroidetes bacterium HGW-Bacteroidetes-3
CCGCCATATCAGCAGTCACGTAAACCACTCTTTTTTGATCTTTTCTGAAAATAGTTTTTTGTAAAGTATCTTTCTTAACGCTCACCAAGTCGCTTATCGGAATAACGTTGCCTTGATTTCCTTTAATTTTGATGTTTTGAATGTCCTGTAAGCTGGTTTTATCGGCATCACTTAAAGCCAAAACAATGTCAACCTGATCAAAGGAAGTTTCATCATATAAATAGGAAATTGGATATTCTTTTAAAAGATAGGTCAAATTTCCAACAATTTGCTGTGGCGCAATGCCATTAAGCATCGCTTTTTCTTTGTCAACTTCCAATCGGTATTCAGTTTGGCCGTCTTCCACCATCCAGTCAATATCCACCACATCATTGGTGTTTTTCAAAATTTCTTTAAGTTGTTTCGCTACTTTAATTTGCTCGCCATAATCTGGTCCGTAAACTTCCGCAACCAAGGTCGATAAAACAGGCGGCCCTGGCGGAACTTCCACCAATTTAACGTTGGCGCCATATTTCTTGGCGATCTTTATAATTTCCGGACGCGCTTTTTTGGCGATGTCGTGACTTTGCAGTTTTCTGTCTTCCTTCAATAACAAATTCACTTGGATATCGGCCATATTGCTTCCGCCACGAATATCATAATGACGCACCAATCCGTTGAAAGTTATAGGGGCAGAAGTACCGATATAGTTTTGGTAATTGATTACTTCAGGCGTTGTTGCGATATATTGTGCAATTTCTTTGGTCACCGCAGCGGTTCTTTCCAAAGTAGTTCCTTCAGGCATATCAATAACCACCTGAAACTCATTTTTGTTGTCGAACGGCAACATTTTTACGGCTACCGATTTTGTGAAAAACATCAATACCGAACCTGCCAATAAAACCAAGGTAATTCCTATGGTGACAAAGCGTATTTTTTTGCTATCCAACAGCGGCTGCTCTAATTTTTTATAGATTTTATAAATCATCCCGGCTTCCAAGCCTTGTGCAGTTTTGTGTTCTTGCGCATCTTTTTCCTGCAATAAATGATATCCTAAATAAGGTGTCACCGTTAAAGCGACAAAAAGTGATAATATCATGGCAATGGATGCGCCAATTGGCATCGGACTCATATAAGGTCCCATCATTCCTGAAACAAACGCCATCGGTAAAATAGCGGCAATCACCGTAAAAGTGGCTAAAATAGTCGGATTTCCAACTTCATTAATGGCGTAAATCGCAGCCTGTTTAAACGGCAATCGCTTCATTTTAAAATGCCTGTGCATATTTTCGGCAATAATAATACTGTCGTCCACCACAATTCCCACCACAAAAACCAAGGCAAACAAGGTAATTCGGTTTAAAGTATAGCCCAATAAATAATAACTGAATAAGGTTAAAGCAAACGTTAGCGGCACAGAGAAAAACACCACCAAACCACCACGCCAGCCCATCGCCAACATTACCAAAATGGTAACGGCCAAAATGGCCACGCCCAAATGAAGCAATAATTCCCCAACTTTATGCGAAGCAGTTTCACCATAGTTTCGGGTAACATCAACGTGAACGTCATTAGGAATTATAGTTTGTTTAAGATGGTCCACTTTTTCCAAAATCTTATCCGAAATTTTCATCGCATCTGCGCCTTTTACCTTTGCTATAGAAATCGTTACGGCATTGTATTCGCCAGAATTGGTAGTAAATTTATCATTCGCTTTTCCATAACCAAAAGACACATAACTATTTGGCGTTTCTGGACCGTCTTGTATCTCGGCAACCTGTTTTAAATAAACCGGCAAGTTGTTATAAACGCCAACCACCAAATTTTCAACATCTTCCGATGAGGTTAAAAATTTTCCTGTGGTAATTAAATATTCCTGGTCGTTATTAACAAAACTGCCCGATTGTGAACTGCTGTTGTTGGCTTGTATCATTTGCATAATGCCAAGCGCGTCAATGCCGTTTTCGGCCATTTTATCTTTATCCAACACCACTTTCAGCTGCCGGTTTCTGCCGCCAATAACTTTGGTGATGGATACGTCTTTTACTTTTTCTATTTCCGAAGTCACTTCCTCCACTATTTGGCGAATTTCAAAATCATTATAAGTTTCACTCCAAAAAGTCAGTCCCAGCATAGGAACATCATCAATAGAGCGGGTTTTTACCAACGGCTGCGTTACGCCCGGAGGAAACATTCCCTGATGGCGCATCAACTCATCATACAGTTTCACATAAGACCGCTCTGTGTCTTCGCCCACATAAAATTGCACAATAATCATCGATTGTCCGTTCATCGCAATGCTGTGCACGTGCTGAACGCCTTTGATATCGGAAATAATTTTCTCCAACGGCTTTACAACGCGACTTTCCACTTCGGTCGGACTTGCGCCCGGATAACCCACCAAAACGTCGGCCATTGGCACAATAATTTGCGGTTCTTCTTCCCTTGGTATGAGAAATGAACTGTATGTGCCAATCGCCATCAACGCCACCATCAACAAAATGGTCAGCTTCGAATTGATGAATATGTTGGCTATTTTACCTGAAATTCCTTCTTGCATTATTATTTGTTTTAAATTTTAAAGTTTAAAAGTTTAAAGTTTTTTTACTGAAAACTGTTACTGAAAACTGATTACTGATTTTTTTAATTTTTTTACTGCAACTGAAAACTGCAACTGAATACTGTCTACTTATTTGGGCGTGCCCCTCCCGAAAAGGTCGGGTCGGGCTTTCGGCTAAATCTTTTGTTCCGCGCTGCTTCACAAAAGGATACCGCCTCAATCCCTCACGCAAATTTCATAATGACATTTTTTTTTCTACAAACAGGTCGCTCCTCTGGAGCTTCAAATTTGATTTCGACATCATTATTCAACTCCCTTCCCTTGGGGAAGGGCTGGGGATGGGATTTTTTTTCTACAATCAGGTTACCCCTCCGGGGTTTTGTTTTTGATTATGATAATCATTTGATCTGTTGTGGTTTAAATACTTCTAATTTGCAGCATAATAAGCCATTTTCAAATTTCCAAATTTTCAAATTACCTAATTAAAACCTTTACTCCATTATACAATTTCCCTTCCGCAGAAACAATAAACTGTTCATCTGCGGCCAATCCCGATAAAACTTCTACTTTATCGCCAAATGTTTTTCCCATTCTTAACCATCTTAAAATGGCGACATTTTCATTTCCTATCGTATATATTCCGGTTAACTGTCCGTGGTTTACCAAAGCGCTTACCGGAACTAAAATGAGGCTTGATTCCTTTGTGTTTTCAACAGGAAATTGCACGGAAGTAAACATTCCCGATAACAATTTTGCATCAGTTTTGTCTAAAACCACTTTTACCAAATATTGTCCGCCTGTATTTTTTGCCGAAGAACTCACTTCAGTTACCGTTCCTTTTAACAATTGGTTGGTAGATTTCACCAAAACATTGGCGGTTGTTCCATCCTTAATTTTTGTAATTTCAGCTTCAGGCACCAAAGCAGTCACTTGAAATTTTCCAGGAGTTTCCATACTAATCAATGGTATTCCCGGATTTGCCATATCACCTTTGTTTATGAATCTTCCTGTCACAACGCCATTAAAAGGCGCCGTAATGTTTGAGTAGGAGAGTTGCGCGTTTACCTGGTTTTTCATTTGTGTGGCACCTTCCAATCGTGCTTTTGCCATTTCATAATTGGCAGTGATGTCATCCATTTCTTTTTGGGAAGCGCTATTTTGATCGTATAAAACCTTAAAACGATTGTAATCCTTTTCGGCATTTTTAAAAGCGGCTTTAGCTTCCGTAATTGAGGCAGTTACCTGTGCGCTTTGCGCTGAAATATCGGCGCTGTTAATTTTTAGCAATATTTGTCCTTTAACTACTTTATCGCCAACATTTACATAAGTTTCTGTTACATAACCCATCATTCGGGTGCTTAGGTTTGCGTTTTGTACTGCTTCAATTTTGCCGCTTGCCGATAAATAGGTGCTGTTTTCAGCCGATGGCGTACTCACTTTCACAGCTACAGCAGGTGTTTTATCTGCAGAAGCCGCTTTGTCTTTCCCGCAACTTGCCACTAAAATTAAGGCTGCCATTGCGAATATTGTTATAAATTTTTTCATTGATTTCTATTTTTAAGAATGGTTTTGTGTTTTGCCGATTATCGACTTATTTTGTTAAAAATGCCACGTAAGCCTTTGTGTAATTGTAATTAAAAACAGTCTGTAAATATTCCAGTTGTTTTTGCAAATATTGGGTTTCTGAAATCAGCAAATCAGAGGTTTTTTCCAAGCCTTGTTCAAACCTGTTTGTTCTTATTCTCAACGCTTCTTTCGATTGTTCAGAAGCTAAATTTGTTAAATGCAATTTGTTTTCGGCATCTTTTAACTGGCGTTTTGCGGTGTTAAATTCCAAATTGCTCTGGTTTTTATATTGTTCCAAACCAATTTCTGCTTTGTCAAGCTCCGCCTTGCTTTTTTGGATTTTACCAATGCGTTTGTAACCGTCGAACACGTTCCACGACAATTGGGCGCCAACCAAATAACCTTTGGCGTCTGTGCCAAATAGTTGATTGTCGTACATTTCATAACTTCCAAAGGCGTTTAAACTTGGCAAATAGCTCATTTTGTTTGCTTTATGCATATTGTTGTATGCTTCGGTGCTTTGCTGCATGGCATCAATATCTGCCCTATTTGGGGAAATATTTTCATTATAAATGGATAAATCCAGTTCCGCTTTTAGTTCTGAAGAAGGTTTTAAAATAACCTCATTTTGCGCACCCATTAAAAATTTAAGATTGTCTGAAGCATTTTGCATACTGCTTTTGGCGCTTAGCAACTGATTTTCAACTTCGGTTAAATGCACTTCCACCGATAAAATATCGGCTTTTTGCATATAACCTTGCGCAAATTTATTATCCGCTATTTTTTTGTTTTCCAATGCGGCTTCTTTGGCTTTTTCCAAAACTTCCACCGCTTTGTAAGCAACTTGCAGTTGCATATAAGCTTTTATAACTTCTAGTTTAATATAATCTTTTGTTCGCTCCGACTGTAATTTAACCGCATTCATTTTTGCTTTAGCGGCTTTGCGCAAAAACAATCCGTCCGCATTAAAAATAGGCTGCTGAATCTCTATTTTAGTGGCGAAATTTTTTATTTCGGCTGGATCATTTAAATATTCCGGAATAAAATCGGCTTGCGTCAATATTTCCTGGTTTAATTTTGAACCAAATGCCATTAGCGGATTTGTGGTTGAAATCGCTGTATGTGAAATGGAAATATTTGGCAGAAAAATGGAATTTGTCTGATTAAAATCGGCTTTGGAAATATTGTAATCTTCTTCTGAAATTTTAATAGAATAATTGTTCTTTTCAACCTTTTTCAGCACTTCTTCAAGAGAAATTATTTCTTGCTGAGCGTTGATAATTAAAACATTAAAAAGTAAAAATACAATGAATCCACTTTTTTTTAGTTGCATAGTTTTGTTTTTTGTTCACTGCAAAAGTAGTTAGGGAAAAAACGTAAGGATGCCATAAACGTTACAGAGTTATGTAACATTTATGGCAGAAAGTTATTTAGAAAGTTTCTAAACAATTAGATAAAAAATGTTTGTAACTAATCAGTGCCTAGAGTTTGGATTGCCTAGAGTGCCTAAAGTTAAAAGTTTCAAGCCCAACAACCGTATCAAGATGATACATTTTCTTAATTTTTTCAAAAATAGCTTATTTTTAATATCATTGAAAGTGTTTTACTTTGTAAAAGTTCCTTTTTTTTAACTTTAAGTACTTCAAACTTTAGGCACTTTAAGTACTGATTAGTTACAAATGTTTTAATAAATAGCTAAGTTTTAGGTATAGCAAGATTTGCGTTAGGGATTGAACGGTGTGTTTGAGCTATTTTTTTGTTGCTTTTCGCAACGAAAAAAAGCGAGTAGTGAAAGCCCGACCCTTGTGGTAACGCCAACCAAAAAGGCAGGAAGGTTCATCATAATTAGCTAAAAAATAAAGGCATTATTAAGAAAGCAAACTCGCCAAAACCTTTGTTCTAGGAAATTTTTCCAAAATAATTTTGATAAATACCGTTAAAGGGATGGCCATAATTAAACCAGGAATTCCCCAAATATATCCCCAAAGCATCAGCATCACCAAAATAGCAATAATGTTAATTGAAAAGGACCTGCCCATAAATATAGGTTCTAAAATACCGCCAAACAAAACTTGGACACCTGTTATTGTGAGCACAAAAAAGAATAAAGTACTGGTTGGATCCAATTGCACAAAGGCGAAAATAGCCAATAAAATAACGGAGACAAAAGAACCTATCATTTGAACAAAATTGATGACAAATGCGAATAATCCCCAAAATATGGGAAAATTAACGTCAAAAAATACGCAAGCCAAACCAATGCCAATTCCAGTTAATAGGCTGACCAATATTTTAACTTTTATGAATGTCCGTAAATCTTTTTCAATTTTCATAAAGGTTTTTACGGAAGCATATTTTTGCTTGAGGATGGTGTTATTCAGTAATTTTTCAAAATTAATGGACTCTGCGAGCCATAAAACAACAAAAAAGGCTGTCATTAATGTCATAGAAAGCGTTTTGCTGATAAAGTTTGCGATAAAACTGAAATTATTTGAAATGCTTTCTTTTTGAAGAAAATTTGAAAATACGCTTTCTCCTTTAACAAAGTATTTAATGCCAAAAAAATCTTCCATATTAAAAAGCAAATCGGAGACTTTCTTTTCTGCTTTCTGTAAAAACAACGTGTCAGTGGTTAAAATTTCTCTGCTGGAAAGTTTTACCAATTCTCCGCCAATTTTAAATAAGGCGACAAAAATGAGGATGACCACAAAAATACTGATGAATTTTGGGACTTTCCTTTTGTTGAACCAACGCATCAAAGGCAAAAACAACAAGGCAATAAACATAGATGCAATCAACGGAATGAAAATAAAAGACAGTATTTTCAGTAAATAAAAAATAAACGGAATTATGATAATCAGTAAAAGAATATTCGTTGTTTTTCTATTTTCCATGGTTTTTAATAAACAAGATGATTTTATAAATCACTGACAATTATTGGTATTAATCCTTTAGGTTTTGTTCTTTTAATTTTTCATCATCCAATAGTGGGTTGCTTACATGGATGAGGTTTTTACCTTTTCTTACCCTCATATTTAAAGCTTCAACACCCAGTGAAAATGCGATGGCAAAATACAAATAGCCTTTTGGGATTGCGCCAACTTGCTGGCCAAATATTTCTGCATGCGACAAATGCGCGCCTTCTGTAATCAACATAAAACCTATTAAAATTAAGAACGACAATGCCAACATTTGGATGGTTGGATGTGTGTTTACAAATTTGCCTACAGGCGCAGAAAACACCATCATAATAATCATAGAAATCACCACGGCGGTTACCATAATAATTAAAGCGCCTTTGATGCCACTGGTCATACCCACAGCTGTTAGCACAGAATCAAATGAAAAAACAATGTCAATCATCACAATTTGAATTACCACACTTTTCAATGTAGCAGCATTTACTTTTGTTGCAGTGGTTGCATTATGTTCAGTTCCTTCAACTTTATCTCGAATTTCACTGGTGCTTTTGTACAATAAAAAGAGTCCGCCCAAAACTAAAATAATGCTTTGTCCCGTTACGCCAATTTTTAACCAGGACAAGTCAATGGTATAAAAAGGCTGGTTTAAAGAAATTAAATAAGAAACTCCAAACAACAATCCAATCCTAAAAAACATTGCCAGCAACAAACCAATGCGGGTGGCTTTTTTTATTTGGTCTTTCGGCAATTTTCCTGCGGCGATGGAAATAAAAATAATATTGTCAATCCCTAAAACGATTTCTAAAAAAGTAAGCGTCAACAGCGCTATCCAAGCGTCTGGATGTAAAAATATTTCCATTGATTAGTTTGATTTTTTAGTGATTGTTCCTTTTTGCACGTAATTGGAATGCCCAATCACCGCTTCAAAATCATAAGAATTGTCTTTGATGCCGGTGATTTTTATGTGAATGGGATCTTCATCAATAGCAGTTTTTGGATTCAGCATTTTAAGGGTATAATTAAAATTGTTTTTCCAGGAAATTGAAAGCGTATCAATCCGGTCATCATATTTTTCAATTTGGAGAGAATCTTTCCGGATAATGATTGTTTTCTCATATCCTTTGCCTGCAGGAATTTCAAAGGTTCCCGATTTAAAACGATCGGCATCAGGTGCCGCTCCCAATTTAAAACCATCGGAATTTGGCGCCGCGTTTTTATCTTTGCAAGAAAAAAGCGCTAAAAGCAATATAGATAAAAGTATGATTTTTTTCATTATATTCCGGTGTAATTACTTGGAGTTATGGATTTTAATTCTTTTTTAATTTCGTTTGAAACGGATAAGCCGTCAATAAAATCGGCCATCGATTTTTGGGTTATTTTTTCGTTGGTTCTTGTCAGTTCTTTTAAAGCTTCATAGGGATTTGGATAGGCTTCCCTGCGCAATATGGTTTGGATTGCTTCTGCAACCACCGCCCAATTATTTTCCAAATCTTGTGCGAATTTTTCTTTATTGATGATTAATTTGTTCAATCCTTTTAACGTAGAATTGAAGGCGATGATGGTGTGTGCAAAAGGAACGCCAATATTTCTGAGCACAGTTGAATCGGTTAAATCTCGTTGCAATCTTGATAAAGGCAATTTGGCCGATAAATGTTCAAAAATAGCATTTGCAATCCCTAAATTTCCTTCAGAGTTTTCAAAATCAATGGGATTCACTTTATGCGGCATCGCGGAAGAACCCACTTCACCTTCTTTAATTTTTTGTTTGAAATAATCTATGGAAACATACGTCCATATATCTCTGTCAAAATCAATAAGAATGGTGTTAATACGTTTTAACGCATCAAAAATCCCTGCCAAATGGTCGTAATGTTCAATTTGTGTGGTTGGAAAAGAATGGTGCAATCCCAAAATATTTTCCACAAACTGCGTTCCGAAAGCTTTCCAGTCTGTTGCAGGAAAAGCCACTTTATGCGCATTGTAATTTCCTGTTGCGCCACCAAATTTTGCGGCGTAAGGAATGTTTTTCAGTTGATTTAATTGCTGATTGATGCGTTCCGTAAAAACGGCGATTTCTTTTCCCAAACGCGTTGGAGAAGCCGGTTGTCCGTGCGTTCTTGCCAACATTGGAATTTCTGCCCAATCGCTTGCCAATTGGTTCAGTTTGTTTGTCAGCAATTTTAATTCCGGCTCATAAACGGCTTCAAAAGCATCTTTTAAAGATAACGGAATTGCGGTGTTGTTGATATCTTGTGAGGTCAATCCGAAGTGAATGAACTCCTTATATTTATGTAAATTTAAAAGGTCAAATTTTTCTTTGATAAAATACTCCACAGCTTTCACATCATGGTTGGTAATTTTCTCAATGTCCTTAATTTTCTGTGCATCTTCCGTAGAAAAATCAGTGTAAATTTTTCGCAATTCAGCAAAAACAGCAACATTAAAATCTGCCAATTGCGGAAGCGGAATTTCACACAAAGCAATAAAATATTCAATTTCTACTTTTACGCGGTATTTAATGAGTGCTTCTTCTGAAAAAAACAGCGCCAAAGGTTCAACTTTGTTTCGGTATCTGCCGTCAATTGGCGATATGGCATTCAATTTGGTTAAGGACATTTTAAAGTTTTATGTTGAAAAGCGTAAAATTAATGAAATAAAAATTAGTTTGAAGTAAAAAGTAAAAAGTTTGTAGGGACAGGTCGCGACCTGTCCGTACTATGTTGGAAAAATCGAAAATCGTAATTGGAAAATCTATTTTGCGTATTCTATGATAAAAACCAAGTAAAAAAATATAAAAAATCAATTCAATCTAAATTTGCAATTAACCGCAAAGAACGTAAGAAAAATACGCAAAGAGCGCAATTTTGTTTTGTTTGACATTTGATTACGCTATTTTCAAAATCGTAAATCAAAAATCATAAATCGTAATTATATTTTGCGTTAGCGGTAGCAGCCCTTCGGCTCCCTCAGGATAAACGCCTCCTTTTTTGCAGAGCAACGAAAAAAAAGATATAGCGGATAACGCGACCTGCAAGGGAACGCCCAATTTATAAGTAAAAGTTGAAAAAGGAATTAACCTATAAGCCAATAAGGGAATAAGGGAATGGGTCAATTAAACAATTAATAGATTCAACAACTCAACAAATAAACAATTCAACAAATTATCATATCTTTAAATTTTTAAAAATTACAATTTATGAAGTCTTCAATTTTAATATTTATGGCAGTTTTGTTCAGCCTTTCTGGAGTTTCCCAACAAGTTTACAATAAAAAAGAACCATTTGCGCATACTTTTTCCATAGTTGCCAGAGACACGGTTACCGGCGAAATGGGCGTTGCAGTGCAATCTCATTGGTTTTCTGTGGGAACTTCAGTTGTTTGGGGAAAAGCAGGAGTTGGCGTGGTGGCAACGCAATCGTTTGTGAATCCATCTTTTGGTCCGCGCGGATTGAGTTTGCTGGAAAATGGTTTAACGCCAAAAATGGCCGTGGAAACCTTGTTGGAATTGGATGAAGGCCGAGAGGTTCGGCAGTTGGCGATTTTGGACGTGAATGGAAATGTGGAAGCATATACGGGGAAAAATTGCATTGATGCGGCCGGACATCTAGTTGGCGATAATTTTTCGGTTCAAGCGAATTTAATGGATAAAAATACCGTTTGGCCAGCAATGGCGGAAGCTTTTAAAAATGCAAAAGGAACTTTGGCCGAGCGAATGTTGGCAGCAATGGAAGCGGCACAATTGGAAGGAGGCGACATTCGCGGCAAACAATCGGCTGCAATTTTGGTGGTAAAAGCCAAAAGCAACGGAAACAACTGGGAAGACAATGTGGTGGATTTGCGTGTGGAGGACAATGAAAATCCGCTCAAGGAAATGCACAGATTGTTGACCATTCATACTGCTTATGATTTTATGAATAAAGGCGATTTGGCGGTGGAAGTTGGAGACAATATTTTGGCGAAACAACATTATATGAAGGCCCAACAATTAAATCCCGATAATTTGGAAATGAAATATTGGTATGCCGTAACTTTGGCAAATAATAGTGAGTTGAATGAAGCTAAAGCCATTTTTAAAAATATATTTAAACAAAACAGCAAATGGAAAGAATTAACGCCAAGATTGGTTAAACCTAAATTATTAACCATTTCTGAAGCGCAATTACAGGAAATTTTAAAACTATAACACATGAAAAAAGTATTATTGGGAATATTGGCAGTATTTATTTTAATTCAATTTTATAGGCCTGAAAAAAATGATTCAAAAAATGAAATGAACGCTATGAGCACGGTGATGGAAATTCCTGTGGAAGTAAATAAAATTATAGAAACCTCGTGTGCCGATTGTCATTCAAATTCCACAAAATATCCTTGGTATAATAAAATTGCGCCAGTATCTTGGTATTTGGCGTGGCATGTAAATGAAGCTAAAGAAAAATTGAATTTTTCTGAATGGGCAGCTTATAATAAAGATCAAAAGGCACATGTTTTAAAAAACATAAAAGAAGTTTTAAATGAACGGGAAATGCCCTTGGAAAGTTATATATTGTTACATAAAAACGCAAAATTGACGGAGAATCAATATCAAATATTGTACGATTGGGCAATTGCCATAAAAGTTGAATAAACACAAAAAATCATGAAAAAGCTGCATTACAGAAGTCTGCTATTTTTTCTGATAGTATTGGTGTCAGGAACTTCAATGGCGCAAGAAAAAATAAATCAGTTGGATGCGCAGGGAAGACGTACCGGCGTTTGGAAAAAATATTACGACAATAAAAATATTCGTTATGAAGGCCAATTTGAAGCCGGCAAGGAAATTGGTGTTTTTAACTATTATGGAGAACTGAATCCTAAATTTCCCAACATAGTGAAAACATTTCCTGAAGTTGGTGATGTCGCAACAGTCCGTTTTTTTTATGATGATGGAAAGTTGCAGAGCGAAGGAAGTATGAAAGGTACAAACCGTGAGGGCAAATGGATTTATTACAACACCGACGGAAAAACAATTGTTTCAGAAGAAAATTATGAAAACGGATTGCTGAATGGCACTTCCACAACCTATTTTGTTCCTGAAAAAATTACTGAAATTTTAAATTATAAAGATGGTAAATTGCATGGGAATGTGCTTCGTTATTCTTCAGAAGGAATTTTACTGGATGATTTGCAGTATGAAAACGGAAAATTGCACGGACCCGCAAAATATTATAATATTGCAGGAAAACTCGTTCGTAAAGGTTTTTATGAAAATGATGAAAAGGTGGGGAATTGGGAATATTTTGAAAATGGGGAACCAATTTCAGCAAAAAAAATTAAAGAATAATTTAAAAAAAAATAGCAATTTGAACATCGAAGAAATTTTTAGCAACAATAAAAAATGGATTGAAGAAAGGCTTCAGATTGACGAAAATTATTTCAAAAATTTGTCATCAGGCCAAAGTCCAGAAATCTTATATATTGGTTGTTCAGACAGCCGTGTTTCTGCGGAAGAACTGATGGGCGTGAGGCCAGGCGAAGTATTTGTGCACAGAAATATTGCCAATATGGTTCCAAATACCGATTTAAATGTGATGTCGGTTATCAATTATGCGGTAACACATTTAAAAGTAAAACATTTGGTGATTTGTGGCCATTATTATTGTGGCGGCGTAAAAGCGGCCATGCAATCGGAAGATTTGGGAATATTAAATCCGTGGTTAAGGAATATACGTGACGTTTACCGATTGCACAAAAATGAACTCAATTTAATTGCCTGTGAAGACGAAAAATACAACAGATTGGTGGAATTAAACGTACAGGAACAATGCGTAAATGTGCTAAAAACGGCTGATGTCCAAAAAGCATTGCTTGAAAAACGGATTACAGTTCACGGTTGGGTTTGGGACATTCATAGCGGTAAATTAATTGATTTAAAAATTGATTTCAATAAAATTTTAGAAGATATTAGGCAGATATACCACCTTTATTAACACGTTGAAACCTTAATTTTATGAATTTAAATCTGGTTGTATCCGTAAAATGGCTTTTTGAAAATATTGAAAACCCAAATTTGGTTATTTTAGATGCGAGTCCGAGCGGAAATAAATCCAATTTAATCCCCGAATTTACCGACATTCAAATTAAAGACGCCCGCAAATTTGATATGGAAAAAGTGTTTTTAGACCAAGAAAGCACTATTCCGAATATGATGCCCAATGAAAAGGTTTTTGAAGCAGCATGCCGAAAATTAGGGATTAACAATAACAGTTTAATCGTTGTTTATGATAATTTGGGAATTTATGCAAGTCCGAGAGTTTGGTGGATGTTCAAGTCGATGGGACATTCCAAAATTGCTGTTTTGGATGGCGGATTGTTGGCTTGGAAGAATGAAAATTTGCCCACGGAACCAATTGCTAAAAAAGTAACCCTTTCAGGAAAATTTACGGCAAAATATCATGCTGATATGGTAGTTGATGCCAATATTTTATTAGAAAATATCAATTTGAAAAAGATGTTGGTTGTTGATGCGCGTTCCGAAGAAAGATTTAACGGCATTATTCCTGAGCCAAGAGAAAATATGTCGAGCGGCCACATTCCAAATTCCATAAATCTTCCTTTTGAAGAAGTATTGGATAATGGAAAAATGAAATCGAAAGCGGAACTCACAAAAATTTTCAATAATTTGAAAATCGAAAATCAACCGTTGGCTTTTACCTGCGGCTCTGGAATTACGGCCTGCATCATTTTGTTGGCAAGTGAGCTGATTTCAGAAAACAAAAAGACCTTATACGATGGCTCTTGGGCCGAGTGGGGACAAGAGGGAAAATTTCCTGTTGAAAAATAAAAAGTGATTTCTCAACAACTTTCGATAAACACAAAGCGAAAATATCCTTTAAGTTCAGCAACAAAATTATTCGGATTTTAACAAAATCTGAAACCAAGTAAGCAGCAGGTAACAATTTACAATGCAGTAATTTACGAACCTTTTAAAGGTTAAAAAATAATTTTTAAATAATTGGGGAATTAAAAATTAATTATTACATTTGTGGCTAATATTATTTTAAATTATTTTAAAGATGAGTAAAGGGACAGTAAAATTCTTCAATGAAGCTAAAGGATTTGGATTCATAAAAGAAGATGGTTCAAACAAAGAACATTTTGTGCACATTTCTGGTTTAATCGACGAAGTTCGCGAAGGTGACGAAGTTGAATTCGATTTACAGGAAGGTAAAAAAGGATTAAACGCAATTAACGTAAAAGTTATTTAATATATAATTGCCTTTTTACAAAGTAGAGCCTATCATTCGGATAGGCTTTTTTTGTGCCTTGTTTTTAAACTTCATGGTTTTTAAGCTTTTTATTTAAAGTGTAATGTTAAATATTAAAGTGAAACCAAGTAATTCCACAACAGAACCTCAAGCTTTAATCAAAAAAACACAAGCAAAATAGGCTTAAATATAATTTTTTAAAGCTATAACTTTAAATTTTATTAGGAAAATTAAAGTTATAGCCTTAAATTTGCAATATTATTATTTGAAATTATTCAAAATCAGAATCATTCTGATTGAATTTCCAGATTGTCAATCGCAATCTTTAACCACAAAAATGGTTTGCAAAAAGCTAATAAAATGCAATCCACCTCTGAAAACTCTTAAAAATGTTTAAGGGCATTCTGTAAATCACAAATAAAAAATTATGGCAAAAAAGCAGTTGTACCTATTTAAATATGGAGGAAATGCCATGACCAATCAAATTCTTAAAAAACAGGTGCTAAAAAATATGTGCGCTTTAAAAGAAAAAGGCTATCAAGTGGTGATTGTTCACGGCGGCGGACCTTTTATACAACAAACTTTGGAAGAAGTACATATAGATTCTGAATTTATTGACGGTCAGCGAAAAACAACTTTAGCCGCTATGGAATATGTGGAGATGGCGTTGAAAGGAAAAGTGAACGGAAGTTTAATCTCCTTAATAAATGCGATGGGCCATAAAGCGGTTGGACTTTCAGGAAAAGACGGGCAGTTGGTTATTGCAAAAAAACGCCTGCATCAGCATATAAAAAACGGAAAAACTGAAATGGTTGATTTAGGTCAGGTTGGCGATGTTGAAAATGTTGATGTTACCTTGATTAAATTGTTGTTAGAAAATGATTTTATTCCGGTAATCACTTGTTTGGCTTCTGACAAAAATGGAAATGATTACAATATTAACGGCGATATGTTTGCTGGCCATATTGCGGGTGCGCTTTTGGCAGACCAGTATATTATTTTAACGGATGTTGACGGATTGTTAATGGATAAGGACAATCCAAATTCCATTATTAATGAACTAAAAGTCGCCGATATAAATCAGCTAAAAGAAAAAAACATTATTCAGGGCGGAATGATTCCTAAAATGGATTCTTGCGAAATTGCCCTAAAAAATGGCGCTAAACTGGCACGAATTATTAACGGAACAGTCCCTGAGCAAATTATTTCCCTTTTTGAAAATCAAAAAGTGGGAACCATCATTACAGCATAAATTAAAGAATTTAGAAAATGACACATAAAAGCAATAAAACATACGACGAACTAGATAAAAAATATTATTTACAAACGTTTAAACGTTATCCTTTAACATTTGACCACGGAAAAGGTTCCCATATTTGGGATGTGGAAGGCAATGAATATATTGATATGTTGGGCGGTATCGCCGTAAACAGCGTTGGCCATTGTCACCCAAAAGTGGTAAAAGCCATCCAGGATCAAGCAGCAAAATTAATTCACATTTCAAACTTTTATTTGAGTGAACCACAGGTAATGCTTTCTAAAAAATTGGTAGAATTGTCGGGTTTAGACCGGGTGTTTTTTGCGAACAGCGGGGCAGAATCTGTTGAAGGCGCCATTAAAATTGCACGAAAATACGCGCATAGTATAGGAAGAGGCGGAAACATCATTTCTTTTGAAAACTCTTTTCACGGTAGAACATTGGCAACGATTGCATCAGGTAAAAAAGCGTATCAAAAAGGATTTGAACCAATTCCGCAGGGGTTTTCACAAGTGACTTTTAATGATATGGAATCTGTAAAAAATGCTGTGGATAACAATACCGCAGCCATTATTATTGAACCCATACAAGGTGAAGGCGGCGTTAATGTTGTGGATAAAACTTTCTTAAAAGCATTGAGAACTTTTTGTGATGAACAACAAATTGTGCTGATTTTCGATGAAATTCAGTGCGGAATGGGAAGAACAGGGAAAATGTTTGCCAAAGAACATTTTGGGGTGGAACCGGATATGATGACCTTGGCGAAAGCTTTGGGCGGCGGTGTTCCAATTGGTGCCATTCTTTCAAATGAAAAAATAAGTGCAGCCATTGATTTTGGCGACCACGGCACCACTTTTGGCGGAAATCCACTGGTGTGCGCGGCTTCACTAGCAACAATAGAAGTGCTTGAATCTGAAAATCTTTTGAAGCAAGCAGAAGAAAAAGGCAATTGGATAAAAGAGAAAATTGAAGCAATGGAGAATCCGGATATCAAAGAAATTAGAGGGAAAGGATTGATGATTGGTGTGGAATTTACTTTTGAGACAAAACCTTTAGTCCAAAAAATGCTTGAAAATGGCGTGTTGGCAAATGCAACCGCCGATAGGGTGCTGCGTTTCGTTCCTGCTTTAAATATCTCTTATGAAGATTTGGAAAAAGTAATGGAAATTTTGGAAAAATCATTAAAAGAATTATAAAACAATGGATAAAAAGAAAATAGGAATTATTGGCGCAACAGGTTATACCGGATCGGAATTGGTGCGCATCCTCACCAATCACCCCAATGTTGAAATCAAAGTGATTACTTCAGAAAGCAGGGCAGGAGAATTGTTTTCAGATGTTCACCCTTTTTTACAGGGCATTGCCGACCAGAAATTAGTATCAATCAATGAGATAGACAACTATGATTTAGATCTGGTTTTCCTTGCTTTGCCGCACGGCGTTTCTATGGATTTTGTGAAACGTTTTAACGACAAGAAATTTAAAATTATAGATCTTTCGGGCGATTTTCGTTTGAGTTCACAAGAAATTTATGAAGAATGGTACAAAATTCCGCATATTTATCCTGAAGGAATAGAAAAAGCCGTTTTCGGATGTCCGGAATTGTATTTTGATAAAATTAAAAAAGCAAATTTAATCGCAAATCCCGGCTGTTTTCCCACAAGCGCCATTTTAGGTCTGGCGCCTTTACTGGCTGCCGATTTAATTGAAACAGATCGCATTATCATAGATTCAAAAACGGGAGTTACCGGAGCGGGAATCAAAGCAAAAAATGTAAATCTTTATTCCAATGTGAACGATAATTTTAAGGCTTACGGACTCAAAAATCACCGTCATACTATTGAAATTCAGGGAATATTGGATTCCGTTTCAGAAAAAGAAACCATTATTCAGTTTACGCCGCATTTATTGCCCGTAGATCGTGGTATTTTGTCAACCATTTATGCACGCCCAACACAAAAAATAGATGAAAACAAGCTAAAAGAATTGTACAAAACCTTTTATGTAAACGCCCCTTTTGTGCGGTTAAGGAAACAAGAACCAGCCATTAAAGATGTTAGGGGAACCAATTATTGCGATTTATTTGTGACGTATGACAAACGAACCAATATGATTATTTTAGTAAGTGTTATCGACAATTTGATCAAAGGCGCGGCCGGACAGGCAATTCAGAATATGAATATTGTATTTGGATTTGAAGAAACAAGCGGGTTAAACTTAATTCCGTTAAATCCATAAAGGTAACTAATCAGTACTTAAAGTGCCTAAAGTTTGAAGTACTTAAAGTTAAAAAAAGGGATTTTCACGAAGTAAAACAGTTTCAATGATATTAGAAATAAGCCATTTTTGAAAAAATTAAGAAAATGTCTCGTCTTGATACGGTTGTTGGGCTTGAAACTTTTGACTTTAGGCACTCTAGGCACTCCAAACTCTAGGCACTGATTAGTTACCCATAAAGTTTTACTTCAACAAAAAAAAAACGATTATTAAATTTAATGAAATGATTAAAAATATAACAAACGTAAGAGGAATATCTTGTTGGGGAGCGCACACCGGCATCAAATCGATGCGCAGGGATTTGGCCATTATTTTTTCAAAAGTACCGGCAAGTGCGGCAGCGGTTTTTACGCAAAACCAGGTTGCGGCGGCACCGGTTAATTTATCCAAAAAGCATATTGCCGACGGTATTGCCCAGGCCATTGTCATTAATGCCGGAAATGCAAATGCGGCAACAGGAAAACAAGGAGCGGAAGGCGCAGAAGCAATGGCACAAACATTGGCGGAGGAATTGAAAATCGATAAAAATTTGGTGTTGGTGGCTTCCACAGGCATCATTGGCGTAAAATTTCCAACCACTGAAATTGTGAACGGCATTAAGGAAAACGCAAAAAATTTGACCAATAGATCCAATGCCGGATCGTTTACGGCAGATGCCATTTTAACCACCGATACCTTCGCCAAAGAAGGTTTTATAGAGTTTGAAGTTGATGGCCGTGAAATTAATATGGCAGGAATCGCCAAAGGTTCGGGAATGATTCACCCAAATATGGCCACGATGTTGGCGTTTATTGTGACAGATATTGCCATAGAACCTAAACTGTTGAAAATTATGGTGAAGGAAACTGTTGATAAATCGTTCAATATGATCACGGTTGACGGTGACACATCCACCAACGATATGGTGATTGTTTTGGCCAATGGTTTGGCTCAGAATGATATCATCAAATCGAAAAAAGACAAAGGTTACGCCATTTTCAAAAAGCATTTGGAAGAAATGATGGTGCATTTGGCGCAACTCATCGTTTCCGATGGCGAAGGCGCTTCTAAATTTATAGAATACGAAATCGTCAATGCGCCAACTGAGGAATATGCCAGAATAATGATTCGAAAAATTTCTGATTCCGCCCTGGTTAAAACCGCTATGTTTGGCCGCGATCCCAATTGGGGACGCATTATTAGCGCTGCCGGTAATGCCGGACTTCCTTTTGATTATGAAAAAATTGATCTTTATATTGGTTCTGATAAAAAAACAATAAAGGTGCTGGAACTAGGAAATCCTTTGGAATTCGACGCCAATTATATCAAAAAATTATTGCGCGAATCGCATCTTAAAATTGTGCTGGATCTTCATAGCGGAAAAGCCAAAGCAAAAGGCTGGGGAACCGATTTAACCACTGATTATGTGTTATTTAATTCGGTTTATACCACTTGATAATCAACAATATAATTGAGGTGTGATGTTAAAAAAGAACAATTAAAATATCATTTTATGCATATTTGGTGTAAGTTCGGCTCTTTGGTTGGCGTTCCAGCCGAAAAGGCTGGCGGGTTTTTCGTTCCAAACTTTTCGCGCCAAAAAAGCGCAAAAAGGTTTTCCCCTTCACCCCCTAACGCAAATTGATTTATGATCACCGATTTAGAAAATTACATTATCAAATGTTAATCAAAATGGAATTGCGCACTTTGTGTATTTTCTTTGCGTTTTTTTTGCGGTTAAATACAAATTTTGATTGTATTAATTTTTCATCGCTGTTATCATCGAATACGCAAATTGAATTAAAATTTTCAAATCTTTTATAATTATCTTTATAGCTAACATCTAAAAGTCAAATTTTCTTAATAAAATAAAAACAAAAACTTATGCGCAACCAGAAAAAAATATTGATTGAACAACTGGATCGCAAACTCACATCGTTTTATGAAATAAAAAACATAGAAGTTCCGGAGAGAGGTTGGGTTTACACCATCAGAACCGCCTTAAATATGACCTTGCAGCAACTTGGACACAAATTAAAAATTACCATACAAGGCGTTCAAGACATAGAGAAAAGGGAATTATCAGGTTCTATTTCCATAAAATCAATGAAAGAAGTTGCCAATGCACTTGATATGAAATTTGTTTATGGCTTTGTTTCAAACCACAATTCATTAGAAAACTTAATTGAGCTGAAAGCGAGTGAATTGGCTGAAAAAATGGTGCAAAAAAATTCAAATTCAGCTGCTGAAAATAAAGTGAAGGGTAAAGATGAACTTCAACAAGAAATTGAAAGTTTAATAAGAGAACTAAAAAGAGAAATCCCCAAAACTTTATGGGATTGATGATTTTAATAGTTGAATTTACGCGTAAAAACGTAATTTAAAGATTGATAAAGTAAAAAATCAGTTCATGAAAATGAGCTGATTTTTTTGTTAATTATTGACTATTCTTCACATGAAGCCATTTAAACTTCAAGAAAAGCAATTTTTTTTCATAAATAATAATACAAATAGTCGTTTTATTTAAAAACGCACCAATTGCAAATTTATTTAAACCATTTATTGCAATAATGATGTATTTTGCAAATTATAAGCATTTTTAATAACTGAAAAAGAGCAAGTTAAGTTTTTTTTACTAATTTTATTCTAGAATTTGTAACGTCCCATAATTTTTGCTATGAGTTGCATTTCTTAATAATTGTTTTTGGTTTTTATTTGTTTGGTAGAGCCAATTTTTGAAAAGTATTACCCCACAAGAGCCCCACATTAAAATCAAAGTTTTTAAATATTGATTTTATAAATTTTTTTATTACTAATATTTTTTTAATCCTTACCCAGCCTCGTGCTGTGGAATAATGATTATGTTTTTGTACATAATTATTTTTGATAAGTAATAACGCATTAATTAATATACTATGGAATCTAAAACTACCCATTCAACAAATTTTTTAAACACTTTTAGCGGAAAATTCAACGGAAAAAGAACTGCTAATTTGGTGGCTATGTGGTTAACAATTTTGGTAAGCCAATTAATAAAAAACTTTTTAACGCCTTTAGGTTTCGTCAAAAAGCATAGTGATATCAGAAGTACCGATGCTCCAATTATGGAACCATCGGGTTCTTTTTTTGATAGCTGGTTTAAACAATTTATTTTTTCTAAAACATTTAGGGCTAAGGCACTAATGCCATTAGTTTTGGTGGTGAGTATGTTGATGGGAAGTGTTGTTTTGGGGCAGACTTGGACATTAAATTCACCAATAATTTGTTCAGGAAATAATGTCGATCTAACATTAACTGCAACAGCCACCACAACAACTAATCAAGCAGGGTATAGAATAACTTTACCTACCGGGTTTTCAGTTGTGAGTGTTCCTGAGACGACTAATGCTTCAAATAATAAAAGTTGGAATGTATCTACTCCAAGTGCACAAGTTATTTGTTTGGTTGCTCCAGGTAATGGAGATAGGTTAAGCACAATGCAATTTGTATCCGTGTCGATTGTTGTAAACGTAACATCGGGAGCCTCAGGCTCCTTAACAGGTTTTGCAACAACAACGGCTAATTCTTGTCCTTCATCGGGAGGAACTCTTTCTGGTTCACCAACCATTACTGCTGCTTCAAACAACACGATTGCACTTACCTCAGCGGGTAGTACAGATTCACAATCAGTTTGTATCAATACTGCGATAACGAACATTACTTATGCTACAACTGGTGCAACAGGTGCAACTTTTAGTGGTTTGCCAACTGGTGTAACAGGCTCCTGGTCAGGTAATTTAGCTACCATAAGCGGCTCGCCATCGGTAACTGCAGGTTCACCGTATAATTATACAGTAACGATGACAGGAGGTTGTACGGGTGGAACAAATACCGCGACAGGCACAATAACGGTGAATCCTGCAAGTGCAGTTGGATCTGTATCTTCCAATCAGACAATTTGCCCTGGCAGTTCACCTTTAGATATGTCTATTGCAAGTGCTATTGGAACCATTCAATGGCAAAGAGCAGATAATTTAGGTTTTACAACTAATGTTACCAATGTTGGTTCAAATTCAACAATACTTACAGGTTTACAGGTTGGCGCTCTTACCGTAACACGCTATTTTAGAGCGGTGGTTACAAGTGGAGTCTGTACTTCTGCGACATCTGCAATAATAACTGTTACCGTTGAGGATACTACAGCACCAGTGATTACTTTAAACGGATTAGCTTCCATTACACTAGAATCTTGTACAGATACATATACAGAATTAGG
>PHDE01000232.1 GCA_002842505.1 Bacteroidetes bacterium HGW-Bacteroidetes-3
TTTGCTTCTGCCAATGTTTACATAAGTGCCACTTATCGGCATTAGTTCTTTCCAGTCTTTATCGAATGCTGTAATATCGTTTGATTCTGTTTTGTTGATTGAAACTATAAATACGGGGATTGGCAAGTCCATAGTTTCCAACGCTCTTTCAATATGCTGTACTTCTACTTCGCTCATGCTTTTATAGAAATGTATTATCAGCCTAT
Organism: Bacteroidetes bacterium HGW-Bacteroidetes-3; assembly: GCA_002842505.1. GTDB lineage: Bacteria > Bacteroidota > Bacteroidia > Flavobacteriales > Flavobacteriaceae > Lutibacter. The sequence continues at coordinate 207 of PHDE01000232.1, forward strand.
CCGGTGGATTGTTTATTGTGGCATAGTTTCTTACTGCTTTGGAAATTTTACCTGCGAGAATATCTATTTCATGTTTCATGAAATATTCGAAGCTGTTGAATTTACCATCGTTTGAGAAGCTGAAAGCACTACCAATATATTGTACCCCATCTTCAACATGCTTAAATGCACCAACTCCGATAATTAGTTCGTTTTTAATGGGTGTATTTAATCGCCAGGGAATGCCATCCAATTTAGCCAATATTGCCACAGCAATGTTAGGCAGACTGTAAACCCAACCTTCGCCTTGTTCCTGAATTTTTGTAGGGTCAATGGCTTGTGAAGTAATATTGCGTTTTAGTAGCACTTCTTTTACACGATAATAGATTTCTCTTTTCTGCTTATCGTGTTCGTATTTGGTAAATGGTGTTACATAAATTGCTATGTATTTTATATCGGGGTTTATTTCTCTCTCTGAAAGTTTTTTTTCTATTTCTGGTATTGGGTTGTCCTTATCATGAAAGACTATGCTAAAACCATCTTCGGTATGAAATAGTATATGAGCATAATTGTACAAGCCCTTAAACCACTGAAACCCTTTTTCAAAGTAATCTTTTATGGAGAAAGCCATTTGAGCATCGTTCTTGTGAACAATAAAAAAGAGGTGAACTTTCTTGTATGGACTTGCTTTAAATGGCTTAAAATCCCTTACTCCAAACTTAGGAACTATGCCCGTATTGTTGCTTCCAAAAACCAGTAAGTTGCTTTCTTCATTGGTTTTGTTGATTCTTGCTGAACTTACGTTTAAAAATCCGTCTTTATGAATTGGCAAAATATCTTTAAACTCCTGTTTGTTTAGGAATTTATTGTAAAAAGCAGTTATGTTTTTTAGGTATTCCGGATACCTGTTACCTCTTGGTGGTGCTTCTGTGGGAATATTTAAAGCTGTTTGTAAAGTTCTGTTTAATACAGGGTAATATTGCGAATAGTCGGGTACATCTTCTTCCGATATTCTTTCCCATTTTTCAAGCTGATTCTCTTTTAATACCCAGTTGAATGCCGTTGGTGATACTTCTTGAATTAATTCTGATACTGGCTTTTTAAGCACTTTTGAAGTGCCATCGTAGGAAACTAATAACTCAGGGTACTTACTTACTGTACAAATCTGCACTTTTAAAGAAAATTTCATGTAAACATTCCATTGTGAGGTAGTTAATTTAGGAGAATGCACCCAAACCTGATTTTCTTTAATGAAACCTACTTTTACAATTTGTTCTTTGATTTTACGGAAGTAGAAGTTTATTTGTCTGTTGTAAAATCGCTTAATGAAATCCTGATTGTCAGTTTTAAAATCTATGGTTAATGGTACGAAACCTTCCTGCTCGCCTGAAAAGGTTGTGTAGATAAAATCTGTACAATTATTGCTAATGCCGGGAAATAATGAATCTATTTCGTTTGGAAATATACTTTTATGGATTTTATGGCTCCTGCCAATGTCTTCTTTTGAGAAATAGAAAGTTTGGTTTTCCGAAGGAAAATCGAACGTGAGTATATTGAAGAATAGATTTTGTTCGGACATAGGCTTTATTTTTATTTACTCCATAACTTAATTCTCTTTTGACATTCGTTCTTGGGTAAGCCTAATTTTGGATTTATCACATTACATAATTCTTCCAATTTCTTAATTGCAGTTATACCCGTTAAAATTTCATTGTATACTAAATTATCAAATACCCATAAATGCCCATGTACCTCCAAATTGTTTGCCTGTGCAAATTTTCTGAGCGTATTATCACTTGTTATAAGGGCTGCGTTGTCTTTTTGTGCCTGGTAAAAGGCTGAACAATCCTGTTCTGACAGATTGGGCTTAGTTGCCCTAATCATAAGGATTTCAATTAAATCTTCGTCTGAAATATCGTCAACAATTAAACTGCCTGTTTCAATATAAGGAAACAAGGATTCCTTCTGTTCTTCAAAAAGTTCATCAAGGATTATAGCCGTTGTATGAAACTCAAATTCAAGTTGAAAGAAATAGGGTAAGATTTTTAGGTCTACCAAATCTATTAAAATGTTTGCATCGTTGACAATTATTTTCACAGGGCTACAAATTCTTTGCGAAATTCGGCTAATTTCAGGTTAGACAAATTGGCTGCTTTGCTTAATGAAATTACTTCTTCGGCTGCTGCCCTGTATATTAATTGTTTAAAACGAAACGCTTGTTCCATACCCTTGTATGAGCCTAAACCTTCTTCGGTACGGTTGCGGCTAATCCATTTACGGAACGAAATAAACTGTGATTCGTTAATTACACCCAAATCCTTTGCCCTTGCCATTATTGCCTGTATAGAAATACCGTAGGTTTCTTTTACTGCAACCAATTCAGGTATTGAGAAATGGGAACGAACATCACCTATTTCTGATTTAAAAGTAGGTTCGGCAATAAGCATAGCCCCGGCAAATTGGAAACAAAGCCTTTCCTTTTCCTTATCAGAAATGGTATCGCTAAGATTAAGGATTAAATGCCCTAACTCGTGCAAGGCAGTTAAACGCTTGCGTTCTACATTATAGTTTTTGTTGATTACAATAATAGGGATTTTGCCATCTGCCCAGCCTGAAAATCCATCAAATTCATCAGGGGCTTCTACTTCAATAACTTTTATCTCTTTATCCTCTAAAAGGTCAATTA
>PHDE01000040.1 GCA_002842505.1 Bacteroidetes bacterium HGW-Bacteroidetes-3
CTAAGTTTATCGGCCAGGGCCTACGACCGAATTTTAAAAGTTTCGAGAACAATCGCCGATTTAGAAGGTGTTGCTGAGATTTCTACGGCTCACATTTCAGAGGCCATACAATACCGAAGTTTAGACAGAGAAGGTTGGCTGGGGTAGTCTTTCAAAAATAATATTTAGAAATGTTAAAGGAAAATATTTTCAATTTTTAATGAGACGCATAACAATCATTAAAACAGCCGTAAAATAAAAAAGGGGAAATTTCCCCTATTTTAAAGTGCTATTTCCCCTTACATATTAATTACTCGTGCCCTATTTTTAACCCAGGAAAAAGAAAAATGATGAAAAAAAAACAATGTTCTGTAAAGCCTTGTGTGGAACTAAAATCGGTCAAGGATTACCTAATTATAAAACCAAATAAATATGAAAAACATATTGAAATTAGGTTTAGTTGTATGCGGTTTCGCATTAGCAACTTACGCAACTACCACTGAGGCTAAAGCTTATGAAGCTCCATCAGGTGGAGGTTGTTACAATTCAGGTTCTTGTGGTGTTACATCTAATGGCACAATCTTAATTGGAAAATGGAGAGAATAATCTCTTTGTAATTTTTAACAGGTTTTGCCAAAGGCAAAACCTGTTATTTTAACTAAATATCAAAAAATGAAAAAAATAATAACATTATTAATCATAATAATAATTACTTATAACAACTTATTTTCACAAAATATAGAAATTAAAGGAAATGTATCAAATGATAATTATCCAATTTCTGATGTATTAATTGAATTAAAACAAGAAAACAAGGTATTAAAGTCGATTACAAATGAAAAAGGAAATTTCAAAGCAATTTCTATTTTTAATGATACAAAACCAATATTTTTTTCGGCATTCAAAGACGGTTTTTTAAAAATTAAAGATAGTTTAATAATCTTTTCAAATGAAATTAATATTATACTTAACAAAGAAAATATAACACATTTACAGGAGGTTGTAATTGTAGGAAATAATAAAATTGTTGAAAAATCTAACAAATCCATATATAAAATTAATAATAAAGATTATTTAAAAAGCACAAAAGTTGATATGGCTTTAAAAACTATACCGAACCTTTCTGTAACCAATCAAGGAGTTATTATAGATAACCGGAAAAGAGCAATAATTTTTATTGATGGTATAGAGGCTTCATTAGAGGACTTAAATAGATTGGATGTAAAGGAAGTAAGTAAAATTGAAGTTATCTCAAATCCTTCTGCATCTTATGGAGATGAACTACCAGGAGGTGTAATTAAAATAATAAAAAAAGAATCTAAAGAAAATTTTTACAAAGGTGAAATTGAAACATACAAAGGAGTTCGTTTAAATTCGTTTGGAATATTACCGTCGTTTTCATATAAAGATAAAACAATTACATTCAAATTTTTTTATTCTTATGGCATTAATAATCAAAATAATCATTCTGAATTAAATAGAAAATACAATAATTCAATATATAATCAGATAACTAATAGAGAGGTAAATGGTTGGCAGGATTATTTAAGCAATAGATTAAAAATAAATTTATCTCAAAAATCAAATATTGTTTTAAGTGGTAATTATTTTAGATATTCTTTTGATGGAAATACAAAAGGAAATATTAATGAAAATAATATATACAATAATTATGAAAGTACTGATACTGAAAATTTAAAAAAAATAACAGTAAACTCTGTTTATAATTATATAATAAATGATAATAATTCACTATTTATAAAATTTAAATACTTTAATTTTTATAACAAAAACACAGCTATATATTTATCTAACAATAACAAAGTAATATCAACCATAGGTGAAGGTTCAGCTGAATTAGTTTATGAAAAAACCAATTTAAAGTTTTTCAAACTACCAGTTGAAATTTCAACAGGATATAAAAATACTTTTAGAAATTTTGATTTTGAAACAAGTAATTTTAATATATCACAATATATAAACTCATTGTACTTTAATACAGATGTAACCTTAAATGATAAAATTTCATTCTTTACTTCATTCTTTTTGGATAACACAAATAATAAAAATTTAACATCAAATCAAAATTACAATAACTTTCTACCATCTATATCAGTATTATATAAACTCAATACAAATTATAATTTAAAGTTTGATTATTCAAAAAAAACAACTAGACCAAACGCCAATTATCTAAACCCAAATCCTATATTTATAAATCCTATTTACACTTTACAAGGTAATCCTAATTTACTTCCGCAAATAAAAAATTCTTACGAATTAAGTTTGACAAAAAAACTTAAAAATAACAATTCAATTTCTGCAAAATTGTTTGATGAAAGTTATAAAAATTTAATAACTGAAACCTTTACGGATATTAACAATAATATTGTAAATACTTACAATAATATTGGTTCTGCAAATATTTCAGGTATTAATTTAAGTTTTACGAGTAAATTATTTAAAAAAATTGACCTAAATATGAATAACGGTCTAAACTATAATTATTACAAATCCAATTCAACTCAAACTTTGGTAGAGCAAAATCAAGGGTTTTCTTTTAATTCAAATCTAAATCTTTACGCTATGATTAAAGAAAAAATTTCTTTGAACTTGAACTTTAATTATAATTCTCACAACTATGATTTAATACAAACAACTGAATTTAGACCTTTACTAACTTTTGATGTTGAAACTAACTTTTTCAAAGAAAAATTAAATGTTAAATTAAGTTATTTTGATATGTTTAGTTTGTATGATAAAACAAAAAACCACACAAACTATTCTAACTTTAACCAAAGCATTATAAATACAAATAAAATGACAAATTTAAACTTAACCTTAATTTATAGTTTTGGCAAGTCATTCAGCGATAGATTCAATAATCAAATTATTAACAATGAAGATATTAAAACAAAATAATGAAAACATTAGAATCATATTTTAAAATATTTCTGTATTACGCACTAATCGTCTTTATTTCATATACTCTTATGAATAAATTATTGAAAATAGAATCATTTCAAATGAACATAGCCAAAACAGGTGTTTTTTCAGAAACTTACATATATATAGTTTCATACATAACTCTTTTAATTGAAATTTCATCAATTATAACTTTAGTTTTTTTTAAAAACAAAGGGTTGATTTTCTCATTTTTTATGTTTTTGCTATTTACATTCTATATTATTTATTTGCGATTATTTGATAAATATGAAGTTTGTGGTTGTGGTGGTATTTTAAATGGGTTAAGTTTTGGTATTCACCTTGCTATAAACATTGGTTTAATTGCAATAACATACTATTTAATTGATAAGAAAAATAAAAAATATGAAAATTAATACCAAATTATGGTTAACAATTATTATCATTTCATTGATAATAATTGTTTCAAAATCTTTTAACATAAGTCAAAAGAAAAATTATTTTTTTGAAAGAAATTTTGTTAAAGTGAATAATTTAAAATCAATAAAAATAAGTATTTTGGATAGTATTAATAACCACGATTTTATTAATGCTACAAATAATATTATCACAGTTTATAACAAAAAACAAATTGACAACAATATTTATAGAATTGACATATACGATATTTCTAAAAATAAAATTATGAAAAGTTTTGAAACTTCATTACCCACAAATTCAATAAGTTACATTAAAGATAGTTGTCTAGTTTACATCGATAAGTTTATTTTATTCTCAAAAAATATAATTGACAATAAAATTTCAAATATTTCAAACTCAAATTGCAAAATTTATAATGCCTTTCCATTAGCTAATAAAAAGGAATATATTTTTTTAGGAGAAAGTAAAATTAATAATATAACTAAAGTTGGATTTTTTAAATCAAATATTATCACAAAAAAACTTACTATTATTAAGGAAATTAAAACAGGGACAATAAAAACAAACAAAAACTTTTTAATTTATACAGGAATATTTTCAACCAATTCAAACTATATTACATACACTTCAAATAAAACATCAAATGTTTTTATATTTGGTTTAAGTGGTAATTTAGTTAATCATATCAAAACCAAAGAAAATGTACCAAATCCAGAAATCATAGAGTTTAACAATACATTCGGTTATAAAAGAGGTTTTACTTTTAGTACAAATATTGCAACATTTATAAAAAAAGATGATGTTTATATTTTATCTGAACGAGTAGAAAAATCAAATAATGCAGTTGTTGATAAATATTCATTAACAACAGGGGAATATTTAAGCAGTTTCAACATTAAAAGCATTAATACAGACAATCAAAATATAAATAACATTTTCCAAATGAATGATACAATAATATTTAATTCAAACTATAAATTCATTTCATATATTAATAAATAGGGTGTAGAAAAATTATGACTTCATACAATAGTATAACAGATATAAATTAAAAAAGGGGAAATATCCCCTATTTTAAAGTGCTATTTCCCCTTACATATTAATTACTCCTGCCCTATTTTTGACACAGGAAAAAGAAAAATATTTTGTTTTTGTTAATTATGGGAAATTGCAAAAAAAACCTCTCAAAATTGAGAGGTTTTTTATTGTCTGAAACTCAAATTTACTAATATCTGTAATATTCCGGTTTGTATGGCCCTTCAACTTCAACACCAATATATTTCGCTTGGTCTTCACGCAAAGTTTCCAATTCCACGCCAATTTTAGCCAAGTGCAAACGCGCCACTTTTTCATCTAAATGTTTTGGCAACATATACACTTCATTTTTATAAGCCTCCCTGTTGTTCCACAATTCCAATTGCGCCAAAGTTTGGTTTGTGAATGAATTGCTCATCACAAAACTTGGGTGCCCGGTTGCACAGCCCAAATTCACCAAACGGCCTTCCGCCAAAATAAGAATTTCATTTTTGCCAATCGTATATTTATCAACTTGCGGTTTAATTTCCACTTTGGTATTTCCGTAGTTTTTATTCAACCAGGCCATATCCAATTCATTGTCGAAATGGCCAATATTGCAAACGATGGTTTTGTCTTTCATTTTTTCAAAATGACGGGCAATTACAATATCTTTATTTCCCGTTGTGCTGATAATGATATCAGCATTTCCAACAACAGTATCCAATTTTTTCACTTCAAATCCGTCCATCGCGGCTTGCAACGCACAAATTGGATCTATTTCGGTAACGGTCACAATAGAACCCGCACCTTTAAATGAAGCCGCTGTTCCTTTACCCACATCGCCATAACCGCAAACAACCACGCGTCTTCCGGCTAACATTAAATCGGTAGCTCTGCGAATGGCATCCACAGCACTTTCCCTGCAGCCGTATTTGTTGTCGAATTTAGATTTTGTTACGGAATCGTTTACATTTATTGCCGGCATTGGCAATGTTCCTTCTTTCACTCTTTCATATAAACGATGAACGCCCGTAGTGGTTTCTTCGCTTAAACCATTAATTCCGGCAGCCAATTCAGGATATCTGTCCAATACCATATTGGTTAAATCGCCCCCGTCATCTAAAATTAAATTAAGCGGTTTTTTATCTTCCCCAAAAAATAATGTTTGTTCAATACACCAGTCAAATTCTTCTTCATTCATCCCTTTCCAGGCATAAACGGAAACTCCTGCAGCGGCAATTGCGGCAGCAGCTTGATCTTGCGTTGAAAATATATTGCAAGAACTCCAGGTCACCTCAGCGCCCAATTCAACCAAAGTTTCAATTAAGACCGCAGTTTGGATAGTCATATGCAAACAGCCAGCAATTCTCGCTCCTTTTAAAGGATTTTTTCCTTTAAATTCTTCTCGCAAACTCATTAAACCAGGCATTTCTGCTTCAGCCAATTGAATTTCCTTACGGCCCCATTCAGCAAGATTGATGTCTTTTACTTTATATTTTACGTAAGTTGATATTGTTGTACTCATATTTATTAAATTTGTTTTTATTTTAAACAACTAAAACATTTGTTTAGGAATGTGCAAAAGTACAAAATACCTTTGAAATTATAAATGCCTTTATTCAAAACTATAAAACCAAATAACCATACCACTATTTACGTGTGGAAAATTGAAGAATCGCTGAGCAATTTGTCTGAAAATATGCCATTGACGGTAAGAAGCAAAGAAAGGCTGATTTCAATGAAATCTGAACTTCACCAACGCGGATTTTTAAGTGTGCGGCATTTGTTGAAAACAGCTGGTTACAGCGATTTTGATTTATTTTATAATGACAACGGCAAACCGCATTTAAATGACGGAAAACATATTTCCATAACCCATTCCTTTACTTTTTCGGCCATTGCCATCAGCGATGCGGCAATTGGAATTGACATTGAAAAAAACAGGGAAAAAATAAAAATCATCCAACATCGTTTTGTCAATTTTGAAAAAGGATTCATTCATAAAGATGATGATTATATTGAGCAATTGACCGTAATTTGGGGCGCAAAAGAATCACTTTACAAGATTTATCCTTTTGGCGGATTAACTTTCAAAAATGATATTGACATTAATTCTTTTCAAATTGCCGATAAAAAAACCACTGGTTATATAAAAGTAGAAGGCTGGGATAAAAATTATGATATTCGGTTTGAACAACTTGGCGGATTTACTTTGGTTTACGCTTTAGACACTTCAGAAAATGCGTAAATCCATTTTAGCATTTATTCAAAACACTTCTTTCAAAGGAGAAAAATTACTGGCCATTTTATTGGATCCCGACAAAACTTCTTTGGATAAATTGCCAGAAATGGCTTCAAGAATTGAAAATCTAAAAGCAAATTTCATTTTTGTGGGCGGAAGTTTTGTTGAAAACGGCATCACAGATTTGTTTGTAAAAACATTGAAAACGCACAGTGAAATTCCGGTTATTTTATTTCCGGGAGATTTTTCGCAACTCACCAATCACGCAGACGCTTTGCTATTTTTGTCGTTGCTTTCTGGCAGAAATCCGGAATATTTAATTGAACAACAAATAAAATCCGTTCCTTTTTTAAAAAATTCGACCTTGGAAATTATTCCCACCGGCTATATTTTAATTGATGGCGGAACCAATTCGTCCGTATTAAAAATGAGCAACACAAAACCAATTTCACAAGAAAATATACAATTGGCAGTTGATACAGCCGTTGCGGGAATGTACAAAGGCAAACAATTGATTTATTTGGAAGCAGGAAGCGGCGCAAAAGTTCCGGTAAATTCCCAAATAATTTCAGCAGTGAAAAAACACATTAACATTCCGCTTATTGTTGGCGGCGGCATAAAAACCAAAGAGCAACTGAACAATGCTTTTGAAAACGGTGCCGATTTGGTGGTTGTTGGCACTGCATTTGAAAACAACAATTCATTCAAATTTTAGCTATGAATGACCTTCTTAACTTTTTTACTGAACCATACCAATCAGCAACCACAATACATATTTTACTTGAATTGATTGCCGCTATTTTTGGAGTAATGAGTGTTTTCTATGCCAAAAAAGAGAATATTTTGGTTTTTCCAACAGGTATTATCAGCACCGCATTGTATGTTTATTTGTTGGTTCAGTGGGATTTATACGGCGATTTAATCATCAATATTTATTACACCATTATGAGCGTTTACGGTTGGTATATGTGGAGCAGAATTATTGACGACAAACAGCATCATTTACCTATTTCAAGAACAAACAACATAGATAAATTAAAGACTTTTGGCATATTTTTATTCACTTCCATTTTTGTGATTGCCGTTTACCGGCATTATGATGTGATGCCAAATCACCTTAATTTTACGGAAAGCGTTGCTTATGCCTACGCCAATTTAACTGCAGGAAATTTAGAAGATTTCAGAAAAATTACGCCTTTTTTAGATACTTTTACCACAGGAATATTTTTTGCCGGAATGTGGTTAATGGCCAATAAAAAATTGGAAAATTGGACACTTTGGATTATCGGAGACTTGGTTTCCATTCCGCTTTATTTTGTGAAAGGATACGGTTTTACGGGCATTCAATACGCCATATTTTTAATTTTGGCTTTTCAAGGATATTATGCATGGAAGAAAAACTTAGACAAACAAAGATAAATATTGTAAAAGTGGTGCTTTTTGGACCTGAAAGTTCGGGAAAAACAACGCTTTCTAAACATTTGGCCCGCCATTACAACACGGTTTGGGTTCCTGAATATGCGCGAGATTATTTGCAAAACAAATGGAATAACGAGCGAAAAACCTGTGAAATTTCGGATATGTTGCCTATTGCAGAAGGACAAATGAAATCGGAAAACAAATTGGCAAAAAAAGCGGACAGAATTTTGATTTGCGATACAGATTTGTTGGAAACAAAGGTTTATTCCGAAGAATTTTACGAAGGATTTGTGCATCCCGATTTGGAAAAAGCCGCCATACAAAATACCTACGATTTATATTTGCTGACTTATATTGATGCGCCCTGGAAAAAAGACGATTTAAGAGACCGGCCGGAATTGCGGCCCGAAATGTTCAACGCTTTTGAAAATGCCTTGATAAAAAACCAGCGGCCCTATGTTTTATTGAAAGGCACCAAAAAGGAAAGATTTGAAACGGCTGTTGGTGAAATAGACAAAATTTTAAAATTGAAATCGGATTTGCATCGATTTTTAGGCAAATAATTCATAAAAAAATATCAAAAGCGAATGAATACGGAAATGTTGGTAAAGGAATTGAAGTTTAAGGCAGTGCGCAGCGGCGGTGCCGGCGGCCAGCACGTAAACAAAGTTTCCACTAAAATAGAACTTACATTCGATTTGCAAAATTCGGAAGGTATTACGGAGGAAGAAAAAGCATTGCTGATTCAAAAACTGAAAAGCAAACTCACCAAAGAAAATGTGTTGCTGCTTCAGTGCGATGAAAGTCGAAGTCAGCACAAAAACAAAGAAATTGCCATAGACCGATTTTTAAACATCATTTTGGGCGGATTAATCGTCCAGAAACCAAGAAAAGCAACCAAACCAAGCAAATCGAGCATTCTGAAACGTTTGGAGAAAAAGAAAAAAACGGCCTTCAAAAAAGTGTTGCGCAATAAATCTAATTTCGAATAAAATATTTTAAACCACAAATTCCATCAAAATTTATTTAACCGCAAAAAACGCAAAGAAAAAACGCAAAGGGCGCAATTTTGTTATGGTTAACATTTGATTAACAGGTTTTTAAAACCTGTTAGGTTTATTTGCCCAGTTTTAAATTTACATAAAAAAAGTGTTGCGCAATAAATCTAATTTCGAATAAAATATTTTAAACTGCGTTAGGGATTGAAGTGGAAAACCTTTTTGCGCATTTTTAGCGAAAAAAGTTTGAAACGGAAAGCCTGACCCGCCAAGCTGGCGGGGAACGCCCTCCTAATGGGCAGGCAGGCCCAAAATATTTTTAGCATTATATTTTAAATTTATTGAATTTAACGCCAATAATAAAATTCTTTTACTAATTTTGTCGCATCTCAAAAGGGGTGCCTAAAACGGCTGAGATCAAACCCATTGAACCTGAACAGGTAATGCTGTTAAGGGAAATTAAGCGATAACAATCGCGTGGACAACAAATTAATTATTCATAACATCGATTAATTACCTCTTTTTAAATCGTTTTATTTTTTAAAAAAATGAATCGAGCATTACAAATTTTGCCATACAAAGAAATGACTAATGGCGAATTTACCTGCCTATCGGCAGGCAGGCAGCATCTGTACCACAAGAAAATAAAAGTTAAACAGATGAAACTAAATTTAAAATTAAATCTTAAAAAAGCAACCATTTTGGCAGCTTTTTTAATCACTGCATTTTCTTTCAATGCAAACGCACAAGAACTTTTTACGCTTTCTGGCAAAGTGAAAGACGGATTAAAACCATTTCCCGACGCAAACATTGTGGTGAAAGAAACCAACAAAGGAACAACCACCAACGCCGACGGCACATTTTCGGTATCCTTAAAAAAAGGAACCTATACGTTGTTGGTAAGCGCGCTCAGCAATCCGAAAGAAGTGAAAGTTGTTATCACAAAAGACGCTTTTATTTCAATTGACTTGTCCGACCGCTCAATGAATTTGGAAGAAGTGATTGTTTCGGCGGTTCGCGTAAAAGCGACCTCGCCCGTTACGCACAGCAACATCACCAAAAAAGATTTGGAAAAACGCAATTTGGGACAAGATATTCCAATTATGCTGAATTATTTGCCTTCCGTAGTTACCACTTCCGATGCTGGTGCAGGCGTTGGATACACGGGAATACGGGTTCGCGGCAGCGATGCCACGCGCGTAAACGTCACCATCAACGGAATTCCTTACAACGACGCTGAAAGTCAGGGTACCTTTTGGGTAAATATGCCCGATTTCACTTCCTCAACCGAAAGTATGCAATTGCAGCGCGGCGTGGGAACTTCCACCAACGGCTCTGGCGCTTTTGGCGCCAGTTTAAACTTGTTGACCGATGCCGTTTCTGAAAATGCTTTTGGAGAAATCAGCAGTTCTTTTGGCTCTTACAACACCAAAAAAAATACGGTGAAATTCAGCACCGGCAAAATAAATGACCATATTGAATTTTCCGGACGATTTTCTAAAATAGATTCTGACGGCTACATTGACCGCGCCTGGTCCGACCTGAAATCATACTTTTTACAGGCAACTTATGTTGATGACAATACGTTGATTAAAGCGCTGACTTTTGGCGGCCATGAAAAAACGTATCAGGCCTGGTTTGGCGTTACCAAAGAAGAAATGAAAACTTTAGGCCGAACTTACAATCCGTATTCCTACGAAAATCAAATCGACAATTACCAACAAGACCATTATCAATTGCATTGGAGTGAAAAATTGACAGAAAACTGGTCTACCAATGTTGGGTTAAACTACACCAAAGGAAGCGGTTATTTTGAAGAATTTAAAGCAGGTGAAGATTTTGCTGATTATTTATTGACGCCTATTACTATTGGCGGTGAAACCATTGACCAAACAGATTTAATAAGAAGACGTTGGCTAGACAACGATTTTTATGTGGTAAATGCGAATGCCACTTACAAAAATGAAGCGGTAGAATTTATCTTCGGAACTTCATTCAGCCACTACAAAGGAAAACACTTCGGAGAAATTATTTGGGCTGAATTTGCAAGCAATTCGCAAATTAGAGACCATTATTACGATGCCAATACCGAAAAAAATGATGCCAATATTTTTGGAAAATTAACCTATAATTTGAATGATTCCTGGACATTGTTCACCGATTTGCAAGGCCGGTTTGTGAAATTTGACACGAAAGGATTGACATCGGACAGAACACCGATAAATGTTGATGAAAACTATTCGTTTTTTAACCCGAAAGCAGGATTGACATTTGATTTGAACACCAACAACAGCTACTATTTATCTTATGCAAAAGCCAACAGAGAGCCAAATCGCAATGATTTTGAAAACAATATTTATACTTCAGAAAAATTAAACGATTTTGAATTGGGCTGGCGTTTTAAAAATGAATCCGTTAAAGTAAACAGCAATATTTATTATATGTTTTATAAAGATCAGTTGGTTTTAACCGGCGCCATTGACGATACAGGATCGCCAATAAGGGCAACCAGCGGAAAAAGTTACCGACTTGGACTGGAAATTGATGCCCAAATTAAATTAACCGATAAATTTTCAATACAGCCAAATATTGCCGTGAGCAGCAACAAAAATATTGATTTTTTAAGCACTTGGAACGGCGAATTGGTTGATTTGGGAAATACGGACATTGCCTTTTCCCCGAATTTAATTGCGGCAAACGCGTTTGTTTTTCAGCCAAATAACAAAACGCAATTTTCCCTATTGTCAAAATATGTTGGCGAACAATATATGGGAAATATTGACAATGCAAACTCAAAACTGGAAAGCTATTTTGTGAACGATTTTAATGTTTCTTATGAAATAAACCCAAAAAAAGCGGTCAAGTCAATTGTGCTAAACGCTTTGGTGAACAATATTTTTAATGTTAAATACATTTCAAACGGCTATTATTACACTTATGACGACACTTGGTCGGTTCCAAACAAAACCACCACTTTAGACGGCGCCGGATATTATCCGCAAGCCACAAGAAATTTTTTGTTTGGGGCTATTTTGAAATTTTAAAGAAAAGATTGACCATTATTCTTGATATAATTTGTGAACGAAAAATCCCGGGGCAATAAATTACCTCGGGATTTTATTTTTAATAATGGAATTACTGTAATTCTTCTGTTCTATCAACACCCAATTCTAAAGTATTCAAATCAATGGGAACCTCATTTATTCCTCTTCAATAATTAAAAATCCTATTTTTAGAGTATTGGCGCATCCGCCACATTTTAAGTTTAATATCTCAATTGTTGTAATTTTCAATTTTTTTTTAGAATTGATAAAATTACAAAATTCTATATGATTAAGAATGACCTCCAACCACAATTTTCATCACTTTTAAATTTAATTTAAAAAAATTGAATAGTTGATAAATAAAGCATACCCTCATAAACTTAACCATTTTTGTTGGTTCGGTTGCGAAAGATATATTGCTGTACGGTATTGTTTTTTCTTCACTATTTTCCATGATTCTCTTTTTTATAATTAACTATTCAGGTATCAACCACCAAAATGGTTTCGCCTTTGCTTTATATAGAAACATATAATGCATAAATAATTTCATCCAATGCCCTGCAGTGCCAACAACACCAACAGTATCTTTAATATTTCGACCCCATTTTGGGTATTTTTCCCAATCAGGAACGATTGGATTAACAGTCATAACAGCAGCTTGGCCTTTAAACAACCCATAACCAGCCGACACTATGCAAGCTGCGCCCATTTTCGCCATAGATGCTTTATGTTTATGTTCCATTTTCCCTGTTTTCACAGCGTGAATTATATTTTGGGCAACTACTTTACCAATTACTCCAGAAGGCATTCCAGTTCTTGGCGGTGTTGGAAATATTTTTGTTCCGTTTGGACTCTCCATAGGTTTAGACATTCCGTGTGGCGGTGCAAAAGCGATACCTGCAGCATATATATTTTCATATTTTACGCTTTGATAGGTTGACGGCCAATCTTCTGCTCTCCAGTCTTCATATTTTTTTGGAGTATAATCCGCATCTACTTTCATCATGCCGTTCGCCACAAATACTTCTGTGCTAATGTCTATATTTTCTTTATTGAAAGCTTTCATTCCGGCACCTGCAAAACCTGGAATTAACATGGCAAAATCAAATTCTTTGGTATGGTATTCTCCATTTAAATCTTCATAATATACTTTACCCTTTTCAACTTTGGTGATTCCTGCCCTTTTTATCCAATTTACGCCGTATTCTTTTAAAATTGATTCCGTAAATATTTTAGTTGGGGTTATGTATCCATTGCGTTTAATATATGCTCCACCCATACCAAAATCGCCCAATTCATATTCATTGGTAATCCACCATAAATCGGCTAAATGCATTAATTTTCTTCTTCTAATTTCAAAAGCAACATTTAAAATATATTCAAATGCTGCTCCTTGGCAAGTTGCCATTGGATGGCCAGTGCCAATTAAAAATGTTTGTTTTTCTCCATTTTCCATCTTTTTAAAAGACTCTTGAAGTTTTGCCCATGAATGTGAAGCATGGTCATAAGTACAAACTGATTCGGTAAATTTAGTGGGACCTAAACCCTCTGTTGCCTCAAAATTAAGTTTAGGGCCTGTGGCATTTATGAGATAGTCGTAGGTAACTTTCTCTTCATTGCCTTTCTGGTCTTCGGAAACATATTTTATGGTAACAAACCCTTTCCCATTATTGGCATCTCCTTCTGGATGAATGGAAACAGCCATGGCTTGTTTATAATTTACACCCAGTTTTTTATAAACAGGCGCCAATTCAAACTTAACTTGGTCTGGGGTCATTAAACCAACCCCAACCCAAATATTTGATGGAATCCATTGAAAATTACTATTTGGCGAAACCATTACAACTTCATGTTTCCCATTAAGAGCTCTGCTTAAATAGGAGACTGCGGTGTGCCCGGAAATTCCTGCACCTAAAACAACTACTTTTGCCATATTTATTATTTTTTAAATTCAATGCTCCAAATTCCCCGCAAATCACCTTCATTATAACCAATTGCCTTGTCATTAGGATAGAGTGATTTGATTATTGAATCCGTTTTAACCGTCACAAATTCCCCAACTTTTCCATGGCAAACCAAACAATTCGCTTTCACAACAATTGGCGCGTAAAAATGCCTGTTGTTATTGTTGTTTATCTCTACAATTGGATTTATTCCTTTTTTTTCTGAAATTAATTTGTGGTAGTTGTTAATAATTTCCAACTCTCTTTCTGTAGGTTTATTCTTTTGATTCCTTAGTTTATTGGAGGTTCTCTTTATGTTTACCCGGTATTTTTCGGACATTTCTTGAGTAAGCGGCATGGCCTCAATGTTACAAAAAGGAATTGCCTGTGCTGTACCTCCCATTTTCATTTGTGCTGTCAACTTTTCACTTAAGGCTTTAAAAGACGCTTGGGAAATTTCATTTCCTATATCGGTATATTCCTGCTTTTCTTTATCCGTCATAGAATTGCTGCAGGAAATCATCGCCAAAAAAACCAGTATCAACAACAAATTTTTCATACTTGCTATTTTACTGTTTCATTGTTGTTTTTCATCCAATATAAAATTCCTCCCTCCAAATCATATATTTTTGTAAATCCAAAATCTGCTACTTTTTTTGAAGCAGGTGTTGTTCTGTTTCCCGATCTGCAATAAATAAAGAGCGGTTGATTTTTATCGTATTTTGCAATTTGATCCAAAAAATTATTGTCGAAATAATTGATATTAATGGCACCTTCAATATGCCCCTCACTAAATTCCTGAGGTGTTCTGATATCAATAATGGTTTGATTTACCGATTTCGCTTTAAATTCAGTTGGTGTAATAACAGTTATTGCGTCAGATTTTGATTGTGATTTACTGTTGCAGCTTATGCCTAAAACAGTTACAAGCACTAAAATAGTTAGTTTTAACGTAGTTTTCATCTATTTATCTTTTATTTTTTATTGGTAATCCCGAAAATTCGGGACTGTTCGCTATTAATCATTCTACTGTGTATCAAAATTTGTTATGCTCGTTTCATTTGTTTTGATTTTTTTATAAAAGTAAAGTTACAAATAAATTTTAGCAGTAACCAAAGTTACCGTTATTTAAAAAATAGATTTAATCCTCACTTCTAAGAACATTTTCTTCCAAATTACCTTTGGTCAGAAATTTCCATAAAAACACCAACTCGTTTAATTCTTTAAGTGAATTCATTAAAAAAAATATTTGTTGCATTATTTTTTATAACTTTGATAATGTAACCTATTTAAATTCTAACTATTATGAATGTTTTTACCTCTTTTTCATCATCTCTTGACACTAAAACCGGAACAGCTTATGGCTTAATCAGAATTTTTTTGGGAATTGCCCTGACAATAAGAGGTTGGCTAATTTTATCAAACCCTGAATCTATCATTGATTTGGGCGTAAATAGAGAATTATTTGTTTGGGTTTCAATTATTGGGATTTCACATGTTTTTGGCGGGCTGCTTTTAGGTTTTGGGTTTTTAACAAGATTAAGTGCCCTTATTCAAATTCCGATATTGTTTAGCGCTACTTTTTTTGTGCATGCACATTTAAAATTGATGATGGGCGGACAATCTATTGAGCTGGCCGCCTTGGTTTTATTTTTGCTTTGCGTATTTTTTACTTTTGGTGCGGGATCTTTATCAATTACAGAATTTATGGAAAACAAAAAAAAGTAATGTTTTCTTATCCTAAAAAACGAACATTAAAACAAACTCTCTTGAAATAATTTTAGGTTAACTTCAAAATACCTATGCCAAATTAGAAGAATATTTACAATAATGTTGTTGGACAAACATACGCTGTCCGTTCAACACTGGTGTCTTTAATGTCTTTAAAACCTCCCCTGACATCAGTTACATTTTTTATGCCATTTGCTTGAAAAATTGATGCTGCAATTAGAGAGCGATAGCCACTTGCACAATGCAAAACATATTCTTTGTCTGGTTTTATTTCTGCAAAATTTGAATGAATAAAATCTAAAGGAAAATTTTCAACACCCACCACATGTTCCGAAAGATATTCAGATTCTTTTCGAACATCAAGCGCTATACAATCAGAACCTTCTTTTAACTTATTGGCAAATTGCGTTGCGGATATGGATCCTATTTTATCAACTTGAAAACCTGCCGCTAACCAAGCATGGATTCCGCCTCTTAAAAAGCCCAAAATATTGTCGTAACCCACACGGGAAAAACGTGTAACCACTTCATGTTCTCTGCCACCTTCAGCAATAAAAATAATTTTTTGGTTGATGTTTGTAATTAATGAACCAACCCATGGCGCAAAACTGCCGTCAACACCAATATACCAAGCCCCAGAAACCGTTCCTTCATCTGCATATTCACTTTTTGAGCGCGTATCAATCACCAAAATATCCTCGCGTTCACTCATTTCCTTAAATGTTATGGCATCAATTGGGGTTGTACCTCTGTTTATTACCTCATCAATACTTGTGTTAACACCTTTATTCATTCTAACATTATTTCCAAAATATTGTGGAGCTGGTTTTAAACCAGTTGTAACTTCTTTAATAAATGCTGACTTAGTCATATCAGCCCTTAATGCGTAGTTTGTTTTCTTCTGATTTCCTAAAGAGTCAAACGTTTCAGAACTCATGTTTTTCCCGCAGGCAGAACCTGCTCCGTGATTTGGATATACCACAATATCATCAGGCAAAATCATTATTTTATTCCGAAGAGAATCAAATAAATATCCCGCTAAATCTTCTTGAGTTAAATCAGATTTTACAGCCAAATCAGGCCTTCCAACATCACCTATAAATAAACAGTCGCCAGTAAAAACATACGGTTTGTTGCCTTTTTCATCTATCAATAAATAGGAAGAGGATTCCATGGTATGGCCAGGCGTATGCAATAATTTCAGCGTCACTTTTCCAATCTTAAATTCTTCCCCGTCTTTGCCTTTATGAATTTCATAATTCGGATTTGCGTTTGGGCCAAAAACAATAGTTGCTCCCGTTTTTTTTGCCAAATCAACTTGTCCGGAAACAAAATCGGCGTGAAAATGCGTTAAAAAAACATATTTAATTTTAGCGCCGTCGGCT
Organism: Bacteroidetes bacterium HGW-Bacteroidetes-3; assembly: GCA_002842505.1. Classification (GTDB taxonomy): domain Bacteria; phylum Bacteroidota; class Bacteroidia; order Flavobacteriales; family Flavobacteriaceae; genus Lutibacter. Next base: position 17,104 of record PHDE01000040.1, read on the forward strand.
TTTGCCATCTCAATATAAGGTTCTGTTTCTCTCAAAGGATCAATTATGGCAACTTCTCCATTCGACTCAATATAATAAGCCATTTCTGCCAAACAGCTAGTAAACAATTGCTCTACCTTCATAATTGATTGATTTTTATTAAATTAATAATTAATATTTTTATGATGTTTCTCAAAATTACATGACGAATAATGTTTGTTTTGTAATCTTTATCACATAAATGAAAATATTTTCAAAATATTAACTATTTGTTTGTTTGATGTAATTAGAAAACTTAATTCCATTTTCGCTATTTTTTTTCCCTTCTTCAAAAGCATCCACTGCTTCCTGGATACTCAAAAAACAATTTTGATAACCAATTTTTTTCATAATGCCACTTTTATCCAAAATATCCCTTACAGGTCCTTTCATTGCGGTAAAAGCAATCTCAATATTCATGCTTCTGTACTTGGTTATTATATCATTTAACATATATACACCTGAACTGTCAATACTGTTTATGCTTTCGCCGTCAATAATTATTAATTTTAATTTATGCCCCTTTTCAATGATGAAATCTTCCAATTTGTCTTTAAAATACTGAACATTTGCAAAGTACAACTGCGCATCAAACCGTACAATTAAAATTTCTTCTGAAGTGATTAAGAGTCCCTCAAATCTTTTTATGTTTCTATAAAAATGTGTGTCCGGAATTCTGCCCAAAATGGCGATATGAGGTTTTGTGGTTCTATAAATTAGCATACCCAACGACAATACCACTCCAGTAAAAATTCCTTCTTTTATGCCAATAACCGCGGTAATTATTAATGTAATGTTTAAAATTACCAATTCTCTTTTTGAATACTTCAGCAACTGTTTGGGAACTGTAAAATCCAATAGGCCAAATACAGCAACTACGATAATTGCGCCAAGCACAGCCTCGGGCAAATAATAAAATACAGGCGTAAAAAACAATAAAGTCAGTGCCACAATTGATGCAGAGATTATGGCGGCCAAAGGAGTTTTTGCGCCAGCTTGATTGTTTACGGCAGTTCTTGAAAAACCTCCAGTTGCTGGATATGTTTGAAAAAATGACCCAATAATATTTCCCATTCCAATGGCAATCAATTCCTGATTTGGAACCACTTTGTAATCATGATGCTTTAGTTCAACTGCTTTGGAAACTGATATCGCTTCTAAAAACGCAATAAAAGAAAGCGTTAACGCCAGCGGAAATAGATCAACAATAACTTTTACATCAAAATTTGGGACTTTAAAATTCGGCAATCCTTTAGGTATTTCACCCACTATTTTAACACCGATTTGATCCAAATTAAACATTTTAACCGCTAAAATTCCGAAGACAACAACAAGCAAAGCAGGAGGAATTTTTTTTGTAAGCTGTTTAAGAAAAATTAAAATTAAGATTGAAATAGCGCCAATACCAAAAGTAGTCCAGTTAATTTCATTTAAATGTTGGTAGACTTCAAAAAGGAGGTTATGAATTTTATTTCCTGAATGTAAATCGATTCCCAATAAATTCTTCAATTGACTTAAAGCTATTATTAAAGCTGCCGCTGAGGTAAATCCGCTAATTACGGGCCTTGATAAAAAATTAACCAGAAATCCCAATTTAAAAAAACCAAACAACACCTGCAAAATACCCATCATAAAAGCCAAAAGAATAGCGAATTCAATAAAATGTTCAGAACCAATTTCAGCCAACGCAGCCACTCCCGATGCCACAATAAGCGAATCCATGGCAACAGGCCCAACAGACAATTGGCGAGAAGTCCCAAAAATAGCATAAATAATTTGCGGAATCATGGCGGTATACAAACCATAAATTGGAGGCAATCCAGCAATCATGGCATAGGCAATCCCCTGCGGAACCAACATAATGCCAATTGTCAGGCCAGCTCCCAAATCATTTTTAAAGAATTCCCATTTGTAATTTGGCAGCCAGTCTAAAATTGGAATCAGTTTTTTTATATTCATTGGTCAGTCAATTGCCTGCATTCTTTAAACGATTTTGTATCACAGTCTTCACAAATTTCTTTGTTCAACTTGCCGTAAATAGTTGAAAGGGCCGTATTCTTATCTTTAAAAAAATGGTCTTTCCCAATTAATTTTACAAAATCTCCTTTTTCCAAAATATCCTGGCTAATAATTTTTAATCCGACAAAATAAATGCCGCCACCTCGCTTTTGCCACTTTAGAGCTTCTTGCGTAATCCATTCAGCCCCGGCCAAATCAATAAAATTGATCCCATTTGAAATCACCAACAAATGTATTTTATCACTTTTATCATATAAATCAGCAAAATAATTAGAAACCGCTTCAACTGCGCCAAAATAAATAGAACCGTCAATTCTTATCATTTTTAATTGCGGACATTCCTGTGCCGTTTCGTCTCTTATGATATTTACAAATTTCCCTTCAGAATTTTTTCCAAATACGGCAATATTTGGTTTAGAAGTTTTTTCCAAATAAAAAAATAAAGAAATTATTATTCCCAAAAACAAAGCTATTTCCAAATCCAAAAATAAAGTTCCCACTAAAGTGACCATAAAAACGATAAATTCTCGCCCGCTACTTTTAATAATTTGTTTAATATGGTCAAAATCTATTAAATTATAGCCAACCAATAAAATGATGCCGCCCATAGCCGGTTTTGGCAAAAAGGACGCATATTTGGCAAAAAATAAAATTACCAACATTAATCCAATTGCTGAAATAATGGCTGAAAATGGTGTTTTGGCTCCCGCCTGATAATTTACTCCCGATCTTGTAAATGAACCAGAACTTGCATAAGAAGAGAAAAAACTTGAAATAATGTTAGACAGGCCCTGGCCAATAAATTCCTGGTTGTTATCTAATTTTTGATGAGAATGCAAAGCAATTGCCCTTCCAATAGAAACAGCTTCCACCAAACCCAAAATTGCCAATGTTATTGCGCCGGAAGTTAACAAACGCATATCCTCAAAGTTAAAATTTGGAATTTTAAATGGCGGTAAGTGTGAAGGAATATTTCCAACACTTTCAATTCCGTGGAAACTGCCGCCCAAAGAAATTGCCAACAAACTTCCCAAAATCATGGCAATTAACATGTACAGTCTCGACAGGTATTTTATAAATCGTCGAATTAATAATGCAATCAAAAGTGTCCCGAGCGCAACTCCCAAAACATATAAATTTGTTTCAGTGATATGGGAGATTATATAATTAATAATTTCATAGAAGGAACTTCCCGTTGGCACATTAATTCCAAAGACATATTTTAACTGTTTGAAAGCAATTAAAATTCCGGCCCCAGCCGCAAAGCCAATCACCACAGAATTTGACACAAAATTTACCAACTTTCCCATTTTAGCCAAACCCATTACCAATTTTACGACCCCCGCCATAAAAGACAACACAATTGCCAATGAAATAAAAGTTTCCAATTCTGATTCAGGATTTGCAAATTTGCTTATGACCGCAAAAACCACGATGGAACTTGTTGTTGTTGGGCCAGAAATTAAATGATAGGAAGATCCAAATAAAGCAGCAATAATTGGCGTAATCATTGCCGTATAAAAACCATAAATTGGAGGCAAACCAGCAATCATGGCAAAAGCGACAGCTTGCGGAATCACAATAACAGTTCCGGTAATTCCAGCAATTAAATCATCTTTCCAAGTGCTTTTTACTAAAGGTAGCCAAATTAAAAAAGGAAATATTTTTTTTAAACCCATAGCCAATAAGATTCGAATTTTTTCTCAAACAAAAGTACATTGAACAATTTTTAGTTTTGTGATACGTATCACAAATAATAGCTAAAATAAACCTCCTTGGATATTCCCTTTTATTCTGCCTAAATGCTTGTAGGCAAGCTCTGTCACTTCTCGTCCTCGCGGTGTTCGCATAATAAAACCTTCCTGAATCAAAAATGGTTCGTAAACTTCCTCAATAGTTTCTGTGTTTTCGCCAACTGCGGTCGCTATGGTGCTAATGCCAACAGGCCCGCCTTTGAATTTATCAATGATAGTGGTCAAAATTTTGTTGTCCATTTCATCCAGCCCATGCGCATCAACATTGAGCGCATTTAACGCATATTTGGCAATTTCAATACTTATTTTTCCGTTTCCTTTAATTTGCGCAAAATCTCGGACTCTTCTCAATAAAGCATTCGCAATTCTCGGTGTTCCCCTACTTCTGCCTGCTATTTCTATGGCAGATTCCATAGAAATAGGAACTTTTAAAATTACTGCGCTACGTTGCACAATAGTGGTTAATAATTGTGTATTGTAATATTGTAAACGGCTACTTATTCCAAAACGAGCGCGCATCGGTGCCGTTAACAACCCGGAACGTGTGGTGGCACCAATTAAGGTAAAAGGCTCTAAATCTATTTGAACCGTGCGGGCATTTGGCCCAGATTCTATCATAATGTCAATGCGATAATCTTCCATGGCCGAATATAAATATTCTTCCACAATTGGGCTTAATCGATGGATTTCATCAATAAATAATACGTCTCGCTCACTTAAGTTGGTAAGCAATCCCGCTAAATCTCCCGGCTTGTCCAATACAGGCCCTGAAGTAATTTTAAGTCCGACATTTAGTTCGTTTGCTAAAAT
>PHDE01000041.1 GCA_002842505.1 Bacteroidetes bacterium HGW-Bacteroidetes-3
ACAAAATTGCGATATAAACCGCCGTTGCTTCTTCTTCAGAAATTTGAACGCCTTTAAATTTTAAAATTCTCACCGCCTTTTGCATCAAATGCACGCTTCCAATCGCATGGTGAAATCTTGTATGATGAGCGCCAGGATAAACCAAATAAGACAAGCCCATTTGAGAAATTCTCCTCAACCTTTGAAAATACGGATGTTCTATTAAATTATAAATTAAAATATTCGGAATCGTAATAAAACCGTAAATTGGGTCGTTTAATATTTTTAGTTTGTTCGTTTTTTTTTCGTTCAAAACAATAATTTTTATAAATGAATATGCAAAGATAACAATATGGGTAATATAAACATTTTATGGGTTGATGATGAAATAGATCTTTTAAAACCTCACATTCTATTTTTAGAGAAAAAAGGTTATGCCGTTTCCACGTCCAATAATGGTGCCGATGCCATTGATATGTGTGAAGAAAATAATTACGACATTGTTTTTTTAGATGAACATATGCCAGGTTTAAGCGGGCTGGAAACGTTAAGCCAAATAAAAAGCAAGCGTCCAAACCTTCCTGTTGTGATGATTACCAAGAGTGAAGAGGAATATATTATGGAGGAAGCTATTGGAAATAAAATTGCCGATTATTTAATAAAACCAGTCAATCCAAATCAAATATTGCTGAGTTTAAAGAAGAATTTAGATCATTCGCGTTTGATTTCTGAAAAAACCACCTCAAATTATCAGCAGGAATTCAGAAAAATAGCGATGGATTTGGCGATGGTAAATTCTTATGAAGAATGGATTGACATTTATAAAAAATTGGTTTATTGGGAATTGGAACTCGAAAATATCAGCGATACAGGGATGATTGAAATTTTGGAAAGTCAGAAGCAAGAAGCCAATTCGCTGTTTTTCAAATTTATAAAGAAAAATTATAAAGATTGGGTTCACGATGAAGATGCGCCAATTATGTCGAATACCTTGTTCAAAAAAGTCATTCTTCCCGAAATAAATACTTCAAAAGGAACTTTATTGGTGGTTATTGATAATTTGCGCTACGACCAGTTTAATATTTTAGAACAAACCATCAATAAATATTATAAAAAACGGGAGGAAATTGCCTTTTACAGCATTTTGCCAACCGCGACACAATATGCCCGAAATGCTATTTTTTCAGGTTTAATGCCTTTGGAAATGGAAAAACAGCATCCTGAATATTGGAGAAATGATGTGGAAGAAGGCGGCAAAAATTTATATGAAGAAGAATTTTTAACAGCACAATTAAAACGGCTTCGACAAAATATAAAATTCGGATTTTATAAAATAACCAATCTGAAAACCGGCAAACAATTGGTTGAAAATTTCAATTCCGTAAAAGAAAATGATTTAACGGTTATTGTGTATAATTTTGTAGATATGCTTTCACATTCAAAAACAGAAATGGAAGTCATAAAAGAATTGGCCAGCGACGACAAGGCTTACAGGTCGTTAACCAACAGTTGGTTTTTAAATTCGCCATTGCTTGAAATGATTCAAAAAGCTCAAAATTTAGGATTGAAATTGATTATCACCACAGACCACGGAACCATTAATTCTAAAGTGCCATCAAAAGTGATTGGAGATAAAAATATAAGCTCCAATTTGCGTTATAAAACCGGAAGAAGCTTGTCTTATGAGGAAAAAGACGTTTATGCAGTTAAAGATCCAAAAGAAATTTTATTGCCTTCAATCTCAATAAACAGTGCATTTATTTTTGCCAAAGAAGACTTGTTTTTTGCCTATCCGAATAATTACAATCATTTTGTGAATTATTTTAAAAACACCTATCAGCATGGCGGAATTTCTTTGCAGGAAATGATCATTCCTTGTGCTATATTTGTGCCGAAGGCCCCCTAGCCTAGGAAGGGGAAATTAATGTTGGAATAGAATAAGTAGGGACAGGTCGCGACCTGTCCGTTCAAAAAATTATAAGATTTAAAACAAAATAATTGAATAAATAAACATTGTTGTGAATGGTTAAAAATTACGCATTAGAAGAATTGCCTGCAATTGCGAAAGAAGTCATAAAATCGTCAAAAAACAAGGTGTTGCTTTTTTATGGTGAAATGGGCGTGGGAAAAACCACTTTAATTAAAGAAATTGTAAAGCAATTGGGAAGTTTGGATACAGTGAGCTCTCCAACTTTTTCATTGGTTAATGAATATCATACCATAAGTGGCGAAAAAATATATCATTTTGATTTTTACAGAATCAACAATGAAAATGAGGCTTTGGATATAGGTGTAGAGGAATATTTTTACAGCGGTTGCTGGTGTTTGGCGGAATGGCCAAATAAAGTGGAAAATTTATTACCTTTAAAATCGGTAACAATTACAATTACCTCAAATAGCGATCAATTACGAACTTTAGAACTTAGAAATAATGGGTAAAAAAATTACTTCACCGTTTAGTCAGCAGGAATTAATTCCGCAGGAAGAAACTTTAGAGATTACAAAAAGGAAAAGTGAACTTGTGATTGGAATTCCAAAAGAAACACATTATCAGGAAAAACGTGTTTGTTTAACGCCTGATGCTGTTGCGGCATTAACTGTTCAAGGACATCGATTTGTGATTGAAACCGGTGCCGGTGAGGGTGCAAATTTTTCAGATAAGGAATATTCTGAAGCCGGTGCGAAAATTTCCTACGACATAAAAGAAGCTTTTGGCTGCCATATAATTTTAAAAGTTGAACCGCCTTCTTTAGATGAAATTAAATTAATGAATCCGCAAAGTATCCTTTTTTCTGCATTACAATTAAAAACACAAACTAAAAAATATTTTGAGGAATTGGCAAGCAAGCGCATAACTGCCGTTGCCTTTGATTATATTAGAGATGAGCAAGGTGTTTTTTCCATTGTAAAATCGTTAAGCGAAATTGCCGGAATTGCCTCAATATTAATTGCCGGGGAAATAATGAGCAGAAATAACGATGAAGGACACGGTTTGTTATTTGGAAATATAGGCGGTGTTCCACCAACGGAAGTCGTGATATTAGGTGCAGGAACCGTTAGCGAATTTGCGGCGCGTTCAGCAATGGGTTTAGGCGCCAGCGTAAAAGTATTCGACAATTCTATCACTAAATTAAGAAGTCTGCAGCACCGCTTGGGCAAGCCAATTTACACCTCAACCATACAGCCAAAAGCTTTGCAAAAAGCATTAATGCGCTGTGATGTGGCTATTGGAGCAGTTAGGGGAAAATTACGTTCACCAATTTTGGTAACGGAAGAAATGGTCATGAAAATGAAAAATGGTGCCGTAATTGTTGATGTTAGCATTGATTGTGGCGGGTGTTTTGAAACTTCTGAAGTAACTACCCACAAAAAACCCACCTTTCAAAAACATGGCGTTATTCATTATTGTGTCCCAAATATTCCTTCTCGTTATTCCAGAACTGCCTCAGTTTCAATAAGTAATAATTTTACACCCTATTTATTGAATATTGCTGAAGACGGCGGTTTTGAAAATGCCGTACGTTTTGACAAAAGTTTACAAAAAGGAATGTACTTTTACCACGGAATTTTAACCAACAAAACTGTGGCCGATTGGTTTAATTTGCCGTTTAGGGATATAAATTTATTGTTTTTATAAAATGACTGTTAAACAACGTTTGCCTTATTACTTAATTGGTTTATTTTTTGGTATAGTGATGGTGGTCTTTTTTCTTGACAAGAAAAGTGCCGAATTTGATTATCTGCCCAATGCAAGAGTGTTAAAAAGTATTAGAAGAAAGCCGCAGATTTTCTCTTCGGAAGCACTAAAAGTCTTACATTCAAATAAAACAGATTCCTTAAGCATTTATCAAATTTTAAAAAATGGAAATGTTGATATTTGGAATAAAATTAAATTAGATTCTTGTTTTCAATATAATATTCAAGGACGAGATAGTTTAAAAAATATCATTCTAACCGTTAAAAGGTGTGATTCAATTGCTTTTATTGAAAAAATCACCATTGAATAGCTATTTTTGAATAATAATTTTCTTTAATTTTTTTGATGCTTTTGATGGATTTTTCCATCCATTCTTGGTATTTTTCGTCCTTTTCAGTTGCTGTCAATTGCCAATTTACCTCAGATTTTTTTAATTTTTCGGTCAAATTTTGAAGAATAATGGCGGCGGCTACAGAAATATTCAAACTTTCCGTAAAACCAACCATCGGTATTTTTAAGGATCCGTCTGCATTATCCAACACATCTTTTGAAAGTCCGGCCTTCTCCACCCCAAAAAAGAAAGCCGCTTTTTCGGTAATATCAAAATCTTGCAACAGACAAGAATCGTTATGTGGCGTTGTCGCAATAATTTTATAGCCTTTTGAGCGTAAGTCGGCGATACAATCTAGCGTATTATTGTTATCCTTTTCCTTGTAAACAGAGAAATCCAACCATTTTTGGGCTCCTTTGGCAATATGGTTTGATGCATAAAATTTGTATTTGGTTTCTATAATATGAACATCCTGCAAACCAAAAACATCACAGCTTCGCACCACGGCGCTGGCATTTTGCGGCATAAATATATCCTCAATGGCTACCGTAAAATGTCGTGTGCGATTTTCTAAAACTTTTTTAAATAAATTCCTTCTCTTTTCTGAGACAAATTGCTCTAAATATTCAATAAATTTATAATCTGGCATTTAAATTGGGTGTTTTTTCAAAGATAAAATTTTACTTTTGAATAATTAAAAAGATATGAAGAAAATAGTAGTTTTATCGGGTGCGGGAATGAGTGCAGAAGGCGGCATCAATACTTTTAGAGATGCCAACGGATTGTGGGAAGGCCACGATGTGATGGAAGTTGCTTCGCCTTTGGGCTGGCAAAAAGACAAGGAAAAAGTGCTGGATTTTTACAACAAGCGGAGGGCGCAATTATTGGAAGTTTTTCCAAATGAAGCGCACAAAGCTTTGGTGATGTTGGAAAAAAAATATGAAGTCACTATTATTACCCAAAATGTGGACGATTTGCATGAGCGTGCAGGAAGTTCACAGGTTTTGCATTTGCACGGTGAATTATTGAAAGTGCGAAGCACCAAAAATCCGAACTTAATTTATGACTGGAAAAAAGAGTTGATTTTAGGCGATTTTTGCGAAGAAAATTCACAGCTTAGACCTCATATTGTATGGTTTGGGGAAAATGTACCTTTGTTTGACAAAGCGCTGGAAATTACTTCAGAAGCCGATATTTTAATGATTGTTGGCACTTCTATGCAAGTTTATCCGGCAGCGCATTTAATCAATTATGCAAAACCCGAAATTCCTATTTATTTTATTGATCCAAAACCTGAAATTCAACAAAATCTATATTCAAATTTAACAGTTTATGCTGAAAAAGCTTCAATCGGCGTTGCAAAAATCGTTAACCAATTAATTGGTTTATAGCCGTAAACAATTCCCCTTTTGAAATTTGGCTTCCCATCTCAATCAATTCAAATAATTCCGAATTTCGAGGTTTTGTGTATTTTTTTTCAGCCTTAAAATAGTCAAAATATTCATTAAGCGGATTTTTCAAAAACCATTGAAAATCTGCTGAATCTAAAAAGCTTTTATTTTTGTCTTTTAATTTGACATAAATTCTGATAATTTCTTCTGAATTGCATTGAAATAAATTGATGTGATTTTCTGAAATATGCTCTAAATATTCCGTTTTACTTAAAACATCTTCCCATACAACATCACTAAATATATTTAATTCTTCTTCAGCCATGGAAGGTTTTTCCTCTTTTATTTTATGCCACGCTTTCGCGTCAATTTGTTGGGTCGCCAAAAATTCTGCAAACTCTTTATGTAATTCTATAAATTGTTCTTTGGTTAATTGTCTGTACTTCATAAAATATTAGTATAAAAAAACCGCCCTAATTGGGCGGTTCAAATATATTAAATTTAAAGTTTAGAATGAGTAACGCAATCCAAACTGCATTTGCCATCTGGACAATAATCCTGCATCATACACAAATGAATCCTTTAAATCTGGATTAAAGGTATAGGTCGGTGTTCCTGTTCCGTCAACAGAAACGCCAATTGGCTGCACTGCATTTGGCTGTTGCACCAATCCCCAATCTGAATTAATCATATTGCCAACATTTAAAATATCAATACTAAATTGTATGGCATTGGTTTTTGAAACTTTCAATTCCTGGATAAATTTCATGTCCCATTTTCCTCTCCAAGGTGCCAAAGCGCCGTAACGTTCCGCGTAACTTCCTCTTCTTCCGCTTAAATAGTCATCTTTTTGAATAAATTGCTCAAATGCAGCTGCCTGTCCTGTACCAGAAAATTGCATTTGGGTTACTTCAGCAGCAGTTGGAATATAAATTAAATCATTTACGCCAGAACCGTCATTATTGATGTCCCCTCCATAAGTATAAGAAAATCTTCCTCCTTGGGCATATTCAATAAATGTTGAAAGCGTAGTTCCCCACTGATCATTTGATCCATATTGCCAAGTTTTGGACGCCACACCAATAAATCTGTGGGTATCACCATATTTAGAGTAAGCCAATGTTTCATTATTTGAATTTCCCAATACCGGATTGAACGCAAAAGCATCTCCGGTAATTTCAGCTTCAATGGAATTAACGTCTTTAGAATTTAAATAATTATAAGCCGCCATTACATACAAGCCGTTTTCAAAAGATTTTTGGGCTTTAAAGGTTGCATTTAAGGTTCTTCCTTTGTCTGAATTTGTAAAAACAAAAGCACTTGCTTTACTTCCAAAAGCACCAACCATATAATCAGAATCCAAATAAATATTTCTGTTATCAACACCATTTAAAGTTCCTGTTGGCGTTTTCAATCCCCAATTTTGTACGTGTGCGCCATTCAAATCTTTTGTATAAGATAAATCTGTGGTTAACACAACCCCATTTTCCAATTGGTAATCTAATCCTAAACTATTCCTCCAAACTTGCGGAAATTTAAAATCTGGGTCAACCATTTGATAAAACCAAAAATTCGGATTGGCAATTTGATTTCCTAACCAAACAAAGGGAAAACGGCCAGTAAATAATCCTGATCCACCTCTAACTTGTATCGTTTTATCTCCTTTTACATCCCAGTTAAATCCAACTCGCGGAGAAATCAAGAATTGGTTATTAGGCATTGTAGTTTGATCAAATTTCACGGTATTTCCATTGGCTGGGTCATAATAGCCAATTTCTGGGTGATAATCAAAGCTTCTGTCAATGACCTCTTGGGCTTTTCTTCCTGAATCGAAAAATAATGGTTTGTCAAATCTAACGCCATAAGATACTTTAAAATTATCATTCACATTCCATTCATCTTGAACATAAAATGCCATTTGGCCAACATTGGTTTCTGCTAAAGACCAACCACCAATTTTACCTACGCCTGCAGCTTCTAAATTATTATTGGCAGAAATTGCGTCATTAAGCATTCCTTGAAGACCGCCTCCTGGAGCTGAATCGGCCAAAAAATCGGCTACACTTCCATAAGAAGGAAAAAACACGCCTCTTGCTCCAAAAGCCCCTAAATTAAAAGAATTGTCAAATTGAAATTTTTCGAATGAAAATCCAACAGTATAGTTATGGTCTCCTTTGCTGATGTTTAAATTATTTGTAACCTGAAATACTTTTTGGTCTAAAGTGTTATTTATTGAGAAAGGTTCGTGGCCTGCAATAATATAATTTGATCCGCCTTCCTGAATGGTAATAGTTGGCGCTGGAGCCGACATAGGATTTCTAAAATCGTCAAAATGTGTATAACCAATTTGTAATTTATTGGTTACATTGTCATCAAATTTAGAATTTAACTCCATTAAAAATGATTGCAGCTTGTTATTAATTTGGTATCCTGTATTTTGGAATTGCAAAGTTTGGGAACTTGGCCCCCTAAATCCTAAAGCCGTTGGATGTGCAGGCAAATCTCTGGAAGCATCCAAAAAGTTATAAATAACAGCCAAACGGTTGTTCTCATTGATGTTCCAATCTAATTTTAAAATTCCTTTTGTGCTGTTAGATTCGTGTGTAAATCCTTCATAGGAACCTGTATCATAACCCAAATTAGCCAAAGCTCCTTGCACTGCCTGTAAATCCGATTCCAAAACTCTAGATTCATTAATAGCGCCTGTTCCTCTGTTTGGCAACCAAGTTTGTCCTAAATCAGTTCTTTCATCTTTTTCAAAATTCACAAAAACAAATAATTTGTCTTTTATAATAGGTGCGCCTAAACTAAAGCCGTATTGTTTTTGTTCTAATTTTGGAACAAATATACTTTCTCCTTTAATTTTACTGCCTGTTAAATCTTGGTTTCTAAAAAACCCGTAAACAGTTCCTGTTACTTTATTGGTACCGCTTTTGGTAACTGCGTTTACGGAAGCGCCCGTAAAACCAGATAAAGTTACATCATAAGGTGCCGTAGAAACTGAAATTTGTTCAATGGCATCCAATGAAACTGGTTGTGCACCCGTTTGTCCGCCTGGAGTTGCTGCATCCAATCCAAAGGGATTGTTAAAGATAGAACCATCCAAAGTAAAATTGTTAAATTGGTCATTTCTTCCACCAAATGAACCACCTGAAGCAGACGGATCTAAACGCGTAAAATCTGAAGCCGATCTTGAAATTGTAGGTAATTTTGTAAGCTCTCTGCTGCCAACGCTAGTTTCAGCGCCAGTTCTGTCACTATTAAAAGTAGCATTTCTGCCGCCGGTAATAACAACTTCCCCTAATTGCTCACTTTCACTTTCCATTTGCACCTCTAAATCAAAAGCTTTCCCTAAATCCAAATACACATCGGTATATTCAATGGTTTTAAAGCCTATATAACTAATGGTAACGGTATAGGGTCCTCCAACACGCAAGTTTGTTAAGGTAAATCTGCCGCCCTCAGCGGTCATAGTTCCTGCAACAGTACCTGTAGGCAAGTGTTTTGCAACCACATTTGCACCATACAACCCAGCGGAAGTGTCGTCACTTACAACTCCTTGAATTTTTGAGGTTGTTACTTGTGAAAAGACGCTAACGATAGAAAATACAGCAATTAGCATAGAAAATAATAATTGTTTTTTCATATAATTAAAGTTAAGTTAATGTTTTTAATTGAAATCAAAATTAAAATAAAAAAGCCCACTAAAAAGTGGGCTTTAAATATGTTTATTAACTAAAAATTGTTAATTACTTTACCTCGGCAATAATTTCAATTGGCAATTCTACCACAACTGCTCTATGCAATCTAATTGTGGCATTGTATTTTCCAATTCTTTTAATGGTGCCTCCTTCAACTTTAATGTATTTTTTATCAATCTCCTGACCGGCAGCGGCTAAAGCTTCTGCAACATCTTGGTTATTAACTGATCCAAATAATTTGGTGTTGTCGGCTGTTTTAGCAGTAATTTTAATATCCAATGCTTTAATTGCATCTGCAATAGCGGTAGCATCTTTTATTAATTTTTCTTCTTTATAAGCACGTTGCTTTAAAGTTTCTGCCAACACTTTCTTTACTGAACTCGTTGCCAATACTGCAAAACCTTGAGGAATCAAATAGTTACGTCCAAAACCATTTTTTACAGTAATAAGATCATCTTTAAACCCTAGGTTTTCAACGTCTTGCTTTAATATAATTTCCATAATTCCTTGCTGTTTTTATTTTAACATATCCGCAACGTAAGGCAATAAAGCCAAGTGACGCGCTCTTTTAATGGCAACAGACACTTTACGTTGGTATTTTAATGAAGTTCCTGTTAAACGACGAGGTAAAATTTTACCTTGTTCATTTACTAAATACAATAAGAAATCGGCATCTTTATAGTCAATATATTTGATACCATTCTTTTTGAAACGACAGTATTTTTTTATTTGTTTGGTTTCAATATCTAACGGAGTAAGGTAACGAACATCACCTTGTTTTCCTCCTTTTGCTTGTTGTTCTATAGACATATCGCTTATTTTTTAATTGCTTTACTACCGTCTCTTAATCTTCTTTTTTCAGCCCAAGCAACAGCATGTTTGTCTAACGCAACGGTTAAATAACGCATAATACTGTCATCTCTTCTGAATTCAAGTTCAAAAGGAGCGATTGTTTCTCCAGCAACTTTGTATTCGAATAAGTGGTAAAATCCACTTTTTTTGTTTTGGATGGTGTACGCTAATTTTTTTAAGCCCCAATCCTCTTTTGATATCATTTCGGCACCTTTAGAAACAAGATAGTCCTCAAACTTCTTTACTGTTTCCTTTACCTGAACATCAGATAAAACGGGATTCAAAATGAAAACAGTTTCGTAATGATTCATAATTAATAATTTAAGTTTTTACTTTTAAGGGTGCAAATATAGGCTTATTTCCTTAATTGGCAAGTGCAAATTGAATAAAATAGTTTAATAATTATCGACATCTATATTGAATTTAATGGCTTGAAATTCTTTGATGGCCTGAAACGCATTTTTAACCCTTTGAATTTGATTTTTGCTGACGATCAACGACTGTTTTTGCGGGATTTTTATAATGATTGTTCTGATATAATAATTCCTGATTTTTGAAATTCCTGGCGTTGAAGGCCCTAAAATATCGTCCTTAAAAATAGAAATTAACGATTTTCCCAACCAAACGGCACCTTCCTCTACCCTGTTAAAATCTTTGTGGCGCAAGGTGATTTTAATAATTCGGTAAAATGGCGGATAATGGTATTGCCAGCGTTCGTCTAATTGCTCTTTATACATTTCTTCAAAAGCATTGGTGGAAACCTGCTGTAATATTTGGTGATTCGGATTGTAAGTTTGTATGGCAACTTTTCCCCTTTTGCTGGCGCGCCCTGCCCTGCCCGAAACTTGCACCATTAATTGATAACTTCTTTCGTGCGCCCTAAAATCGGGAAAATTAAGCAGATTGTCGGCGTTCATAATTCCCACCAATGATACATTTGCAAAATCCAATCCTTTTGAAAGCATTTGCGTTCCCACCAAAATATCTATTTCTTGAGCCTGAAATTGCCCTAAAATTTTTTGATAGCTATATTTTCCTCGAGTGGTGTCCAAATCCATTCTTCCCACTTTGGCATTTGGAAACAACTCTAGCAATTCTATTTCAATTTGCTCGGTTCCAAATCCTTTGGTGTTTAATTTTTCGCTTCCGCAAGCACCACAATTATGGGGCATTGCCTGTTTGTGTCCACAATAATGACACTTCAATTCTTTTCTGTAATTATGATACGTTAAGCTAACATCACAATTTGGGCATTGCGGTGAAACCCCACAGGTTTCACATTCCACCACCGGCGCAAAGCCACGTCGGTTTTGAAATAAAATAATTTGTTCTTTATTCTCCAGCGCTTCTGTAATCATTTCAAGCAAACGGTCGGAAAAATGGCCTTTCATTCGCTTTTTTCGATGTTTTTCCTTTACGTCAACCAATTCAATTTCAGGCAGTAATACATTGCCGAATCGCCGATTCAATTCAACCAGTCCATATTTTCCCTGTTGCGCATTGTAATAGGTTTCAATACTTGGCGTTGCAGAACCCAATATTACTTTTGCGTTGTGTTGGTTTGCCAAAACAATGGCGGAATCTCGCGCATGATATCTCGGCGCAGGATCATATTGTTTAAAGGAAGGCTCATGTTCTTCATCAACAATAATTAACCCTAAATTTGAAAAAGGTAAAAACATAGAAGAACGGGCACCCAAAATCAATTGCGCTTTTGGCTTGTTTTCCAGCACATTGTTCCATACTTCAACACGTTCATTCATCGAATATTTTGAATGAAAAACAGATAAATATTCTCCAAAATAAAGTTGCAATCTATCTATTAATTGTGTAGTAAGCGCAATTTCCGGGAGCAAATAAAGTACTTGCTTTCCTTCTTCAATATTTTCTTTAATTAATTTTACGTAAATTTCTGTTTTACCGCTACTTGTAATTCCTTTTAAAAGCACTGTTTGTTTTGTTTTGAAGTGATCTTTTATGGCTAAAAACGCTTCTTCCTGATGTGCAGTCAGTTCTTTTATTTTGCCCGATTTTCCTTCGAAATTAATACGATCTGTTTGAATAAAATAAATTTCAAAAATTCCTTTATCAACCAAAGACTTTATCACTGCTGCAGCACTGTTTGCATCCTCCTGAAGCTGAGTAACTTTTATAGGTTTTTTTGAAGTCTGTAATTGAAAAAATGTTAAAATAACATCACGCTGTTTTTTTGCCCTGCTTAAAGTATCAAGCAATTCAGACAGTTTTTCGTCTGAATTCCAAACTTCCGACAAGCGAATGTATTTTTCTAATTTTGGCTTGTATTGCTCATAAATTTGCTCTTTAACTTCAATCGCATTTTTATCTATCAAAGATTTAATAATGGGAAAAACTGTTTTTTTGCCGAGAATTTCCACTATTTGAGAAACGGAAAGTTGGGATTGATGCTGTAAAGCCTCAAAAATTAAAAATTCTTCGTTGGAAAGTTCTTCTTCTTTTATAAAATCCCTAACCAGCTGAATTTCCGTTTCACTTTCCAGCAAAAATGCCGATGGCAATGCTGCCCGATAAACTTCACCCAAAGAACACATATAATAACTGGAAATCCATTCCCAATGATTCATTTGAAGGTCGTTTACCACAGGAATTTCATCTAAAATCTGGTAAATTTCTTTTGCTTCATAACCAATTGGCGGCGTTTGGTGAATTTTATAAACCAAAGCCGTATAAATTTTCGATTTCCCAAACTCAACGGCAACACGCATTCCTGACTTTAAAAAGTCGACTTCGGCTTCGGTTATTTTATAGGTAAATAACTTTTGTAAGGGAATGGGCAATATGACGTTTATATAATTAATGGCCGTTTTTTGAATTTGAAATTAATTGATATGTGCAAAAATAAATATTTGAAATTTTTAAATGCACTAAAATTGACTTTTTAAATTTAAATAATTTAAAATATTGATTTTCAATTGTTTAAATAATATTATTTTTTTTGGCACGTTGTTTGTAATTGTGAAAAGGAATACTGCTAACCAGCAAATTTTAATTTAACCTTAAATATTTTATCATGAAAACAAAACTTTTACTTTTAGCAACTTTTTTATTTGTTGGGTTTGGTATGCAGGCTTCAACTTATGAAACTGATAATTCTTCAAAAAATAATTATTATAATGATTATGGAGATTCCTTCACATTTGTGGAAAGAAATGTAACATTTGCTATTTTTCAAAATGGTGAATTCGATTTTTACATCAACCCAAGAAACCAAAGAGGAGGGTTAGACGTTAATTACCAAGGCAATGGCGTTAATATTAGTTTTAACTCTGGTTATAACTACGACGCTTATGTGCAATATGATGATTATGGCGCCATTATACAGGTTGAAGATATCCCTATTTATTATGATTATTATGGCCGCGTATCCCGTGTAGGAAATACCGAAATTTATTACGATTCTGGCAGATTGGTGCGCGTTGGCGGATTGCATGTATATTATGACAGGCAAGGTTATTATAGCCATTATTCAGGATATATTAACAGTTACAACCGTAATTATGTATTTCACCCATACCACAATTATTTTGCGAGACCCTTATTTGATTTCAGAATTGTAAGTTACAATCCTTACAGAAATCATTATAATCCAACACGTTATACCTATTATAGTGACCATTCAAGAAATAAGTATTACAAAAATAATGACAGGAGAAATGGAAACGATACAAGAAGAAGTGTAGCTGCGAAAAGTGTTCCGAACAGGTATAATGACAAAAATTCTCATACAGAAAGAAGAAACACTAACGAAAGAACAAATCAGACTGGTAACAATACTGACAGAAGATCGAATACGGTAAACAGACCTGCTTCTAACGAAAGAACAAATCAGACTGGTAACAATACTGACAGAAGATCGAATACGGTAAACAGACCGACTTCTAACGAAAGAACAAGTCAAAACGGTAACAATACCGACAGAAGATCAAATACAGTAAACAGACCGACTTCTAACGAAAGAACTAGTCAGAATGGTCACAGCAATGGTTCAGTGAATACCGACAGAAGATCAAATACTGTTGACAGAACAACTGGAAACAAAGTACAGAATAACTCAAGAATGGCTGAAAATCGCCAACCTGTCAGAACTGCACAAAAACCTGAGAGAACAGCGCAAAGAAATACTGCAGGAAACACTCAAAAAGGTCAAACTGCAAAAGAATCTAAAGGAGAAAATTCTAATGGAAAATCCGATAAAAAAGAAAATTCAAAGAGCAATTCTTCAAGAAGAAATTAAACTTTAGTTAATTGCATAAAAACAAAAAGCGTTGCATTATTGCAGCGCTTTTTTTGTATTTCCAAAATCATAAGAGAAACGCCCTTATGATTCTTCTTCTTCAATTTGTCGCTTATGTGTTTTTTTACTTCCTTCGTACATATCATAACGAACAAACAAACAATCTAAATCCCCATTTTTCATGGGAATTCTTCGTGAAGTTCGCAAACCAACATGTTTTATGGCTTCCATATTTGAAGTAATAAACCAAACGGTAGAATCTGAATAACCGCTTTTTAAGGTATCGCCAATTTTTTTGTAAAATTCTTGCATATCAATATCCAATCGTTCGCCATAAGGCGGATTAAACAAGATGATGGTTCGCCCAAATACTTCTTTTACCGAATTGAAGAAATTTACGTGATGAACGCCAATAAACTCACTTAAATTGGCATTTGCCACATTTTCCTTTGCTTTTACTACTGCTGAAGGCGCTTTATCGAATCCCATAATTTTAAAATGGGAATTGTGTATTTTTTTTATCAGTGAATCCTGAATCGTAAAAAACAACTCTTCATCATAATCTGACCATTTTTCAAATCCGAATTCATTTCTGTTGATGTTTGCCGGAATATTGTTGGCAATCATTGCAGCTTCAATTAAAATAGTTCCGGATCCGCACATCGGATCAATAAAATTACAATCGCCCGTATAACCCGAAAGCAACACCAAACCAGCCGCCAAAACTTCATTAATTGGGGCAATATTTGTGGCACTTCTATAGCCTCGTTTGTGCAAAGAATCTCCTGAACTGTCTAATGAAATTGAGCAGTAATTATTATGGATATGCACGTGAATCTTTAAATCCTGGTGTTTTGTATCAACACTTGGCCGTTCATTGTATTTATTTCTGAAATAATCCGCAATCGCATCTTTCGATTTTAAAGTAATATAATGTGAGTTTGTGGTGAAACCCTGAGAATTTACCACCGCGCCAATAGAAAAAGTACTGGAAACACTCATATATTTTTCCCACTGAATTTGTTGTATTTTTTTATACAAATCATCTTCATCCGCAACTTTAAAAGTTTTAATAGGTTTTAAAATTCTGATTGCCGTACGCAAAGCCATATTTGCTTTGTACATAAAGCCTTTATCACCCAAAAAAGTTACGCTCCTTACGCCGGGTTCCACATCTTGCGCACCCAAATTTTTAAGTTCCGTTGCCAATACTTCTTCCAATCCAAACATGGTGGTGGCAACCATTTTAAAATTTCGCTCCATATTATATAATTATTTTGCAAAAGTAGGGAATTATTGAGTTGAAAGTTATAAAGTTAAAAGTTAAAAGTTTTTTGCAGAATAATAAAACAGCCCATTCCACCTGCATTTCACAAAACATTTCCTTATTTTTGCAATCATTTCAATATTATGGCTAAAAACAAAGACTGGTTTGCTTCGTGGTTCGATACAAGCTATTATCACATTTTATATAAACATAGAGATTATTCCGAAGGCCAAGCTTTTTTGGAAAATTTAATTGCCTTTTTAAAATTAAAAAAAGGGGATTCTGTGTTGGACTTAGGATGCGGAAAAGGACGTCATTCCATTTATTTGAATTCATTGGGATTCAACGTTATTGGTGCCGATTTATCAAAAAACAGCATCAATTACGCCAAACAATTTGAAACTAAAACATTGAAATTTTTGGAACACGATATGCGGAATCCGTTTAAAACCAAGTTTGATGTTATTTTTAACTTGTTCACCAGTTTTGGTTTTTTTGAAGATGATGCTGAAGATATTGCCATTTTGCAAAATATTAAAAATGGCTTAAATTCAAATGGAATCGCCATTATCGATTTTATGAATGCAAAAAAAGTGGTTTCCAATCTTGTTTCTGAAGAAGTTTTAACTGTTGATGGCATTACTTTTAAAATGAATCGCTATGTAAAAAACGGATTTATAGTTAAAGAAATTAATTTTGATGCCGACGGGAAGCATCATACCTATTTTGAAAAAGTAAAAAGCTTGGATTTGGCCAAAATTAATTCATACCTAAATTCCGTAAGTTTTAAAATAAAATATACTTTTGGTAATTATCAGCTAGAAGATTTTAATGAAGAAACTTCCGACCGTTTAATTTTAGTTTTAGAATGACCTATATTGCACTTATCGCCTCTGTTTTAGTAGGTATCATTATCGTTTTTGGATTGAAACCAAAATTTAAGACCGTACAATTATTGTTGGCATTTAGTGGCGCTTATTTGTTGTCTGTCACTATTTTACATTTGTTTCCTGAAGTTTATGTCGCAAAAGGAACAAACATTGGTTTGTTTATTTTGTTGGGATTGTTATTACAGCTTATTCTGGATTTTTTCTCAAAAGGTGCGGAACATGGCCATATTCACATAGAAGAAAATATCGTTTTTCCCTGGGCATTGTTCATCAGTTTAAACATTCACGCATTTTTGGAAGGAATTCCTTTGGCTCATAACCAACATCACGAATACTTGTTGTGGGCAATAGTGATTCACAATGTCCCAATTTCAATTATATTGGGAACTTTTTTTGTAAGTTCAAAAATTTCCAAAAAAAATGCAGTGCTTTTTTTATTGCTTTTTTCTCTAATGACGCCTTTCGGAAGTTTGGCAGGCGAATATGTTCAAATTTTAGCGGCCTATAAAACAGAAATTACCGCCATTATCATAGGTATATTTTTACATATTTCAACAATTATTTTGTTTGAAACATCTAAAGATCACAAGTTTAACCTTTTAAAGTTTGTCGCTATTTTGGTTGGTATGATTGTGGCGTATTTGGTTTAAACTTTAGTTAGCAACCTGGCTCATAAATTTTATCCGCATCAAACGAAGCTCTTCTTCTTCATAATCACCGGCAAATTCATCTAAAGCATCCTGTATTTTATCGCTTTTAGATTCCATAAAATAGGCGAAAATCTCTTCTTGTTGATCCTCATCCAACAATTCATCAATGCAGTAATCAATATTTAATTTAGTGCCACTGTAAACAATGCCTTGCATTTCCTCAATCAATTCATTAAAACTTAAACCTTTGGATTTTGCAATGTCTTCAAGCGGAATTTTTCGGTCTGTATTCTGTATAATATAAAGTTTCAATCCTGAATTTACGCCGGTGCTTTTTACCACAAAATCATCCGGACGAAGAATGTCGTTTTCTTCCACATATTTGGCAATCAATTCAATAAAAGGTTTTCCGTATTTATTTGCCTTACCTTCTCCAATGCCATAAATGTTTTTTAATTCATCCATAGTCATTGGGTATTTCAGCGCCATATCTTCCAATGAAGGTTCCAGCAATACCGCATAAGGAGGCACGCCATTTTTCTTGGCAACGGCTTTTTGCAACTCTTTAAGCATTTTAAGCAAGACTTCATCGGCGGAAGTTCCGCTGCCTTTGCCATTCGTTAAAATAGTTGCATCGGTGCTTTCATCATAAATATGGTCTTCTGTCATCATAAACGAAGACGGATTTCCTATAAAATCGGTACCTTTATCAGTAATTTTTATAACGCCGTATTGCTCAATCTCTTTGTTGATAAAGCGGGCAACCAATGCTTGCCTGATCAATGCCATCCAATATTTTCCGTCGTGCTCTTTTCCGCAGCCAAAAAATGGTTGCTCATCTGTTTTATGCGATTTCAATTGGGCGTTCACTTTCCCCGTTAAGGTATTTACCAATTCTTTTGCTTTATATTTTTGGTAGGTTTTTACAACAACTTCCAATAACATTTTTAATTCATTTTCAGCTTCCTGTTTTTTCTTCGGATTGATGGCATTGTCATCCATCAATGCACCTAAACCATTTACTTCATCAAAATCTTCCCCAAAATAATGCAGCAAATATTTTCTGCGTGACATGGATGTTTCCGCATAACCAACCACTTCTTGCAACAAGGCATTGCCAATTTCCTGTTCTGCTATCGGTTTTCCGGATAAAAATTTCTCCAGTTTTTCAATATCTTTATAAGCATAATAGGCCAAACAAAATCCTTCCCCTCCGTCTCTTCCTGCTCTTCCGGTTTCCTGATAATAGCTTTCCAAACTTTTTGGAATATCATGGTGAATCACAAAACGAACATCCGGTTTGTCAATTCCCATCCCAAAAGCAATCGTTGCCACAACCACGTCCACATCTTCCATTAAAAACATATCTTGGTGTTTCGACCTGGTTTTTCCATCCAATCCTGCGTGATAAGGAACCGCTTTTATGCCGTTTACCTGCAATACTTGGGCTATTTCTTCTACTTTTTTCCGACTTAAACAATAAATAATACCCGATTTACCCTGAAATTGACGAACAAATCGAATAATATCAGAATTGATATTTTTTGTTTTTGGCCTAACTTCATAAAATAAATTGGGACGGTTAAATGAAGCTTTAAAAGTATTGGCATTTAGCATGCCCAGCGTTTTTATAATATCTTCCTGCACTTTTTGGGTCGCCGTTGCCGTCAATCCAATTAGCGGAACATTGTCTATTTTTTGAATAATGGTTCTTAGGTTTCTGTATTCCGGCCTAAAATCATGTCCCCATTCTGAAATGCAATGCGCTTCATCTATGGCTACAAAAGAAATATTCTGATTTTTTAAAAAATCAATATACTCTTCTTTCATCAATGATTCCGGCGCCACATACAATAATTTTGTGATTCCCTTTTCAATATCACTTTTAACCTGTGTAACTTCAGTTTTATTTAAGGAAGAATTCAGCACATGGGCAATTCCATGTTCCGCAGAAATTCCTCTTATAGCATCAACCTGGTTTTTCATCAATGCAATTAACGGAGAAACAACAATGGCTGTACCTTCTTTTACCAACGCCGGCAACTGGTAGCATAACGACTTCCCTCCGCCGGTTGGCATAATCACAAAAGTGTCATTACCTTCTATTATGCTTTTTATTACTCCTTCTTGCAGTCCTTTGAATTTAGAAAATCCAAAATATTTTTTCAAAGCCTCGTGTAAATCAATCTCTTTACTGTTCATTATCACTTCTAAAATTATTAATACAAATAAATTACCAACCAAACCTTTATGCTGGTTGAAAAATTAGAATTTTTACAAATTTTGACTTTTACTTTTTTTAGCAGTTTATTCAATTTCTAATTAAATAAATATATTTTTGTTTAAAATTAAAGATAAAACTTTTTTTTGTTAAAAAACCATAATCTTTTGAAAAATATAAATACAATTATTGAAAATGCAAAGCAGACAATTTTAATTGAAAGCAAAGCGATTGCGAATTTAGTGAATTTTCTAAATGAAGATTTCGAAAATGCCGTAAATTTTATTCATCACTCTAAAGGAAGGGTCATTGTGACCGGAATTGGCAAAAGCGCCAACATTGCAACCAAGATTGTTGCCACGTTAAATTCTACGGGAACACCGGCCATTTTTATGCACGCAGCCGATGCCATTCACGGCGATTTGGGAATTATTCAAGAAAACGATGTGGTGGTTTGCATTTCAAAAAGCGGAAATACGCCCGAAATAAAAGTTTTGGCGCCATTAATAAAAAATTATGGAAACAAAATTGTTGCAATTACCGGAAATCCGGAATCTTTTTTAGGCACAAATGCAGATTTCACCTTGAATTCTTTTGTTGAAAAGGAAGCGGATCCAAATAATTTGGCGCCAACAACAAGCACCACTGCACAATTGGTAATGGGAGATGCATTGGCGATTTGCTTGTTAAAGCTCAATAATTTTTCAAGCCAAGATTTTGCAAAATACCATCCGGGCGGCGCATTGGGAAAAAAACTATATTTAAGGGTGAGCGATTTAATAGGAAAACACGAAATGCCGCAAGTTGCACCAACCACCGAAATTAAAGACGTTATCATTGAAATATCAAAAAAACGCTTGGGAACTACGGCCGTAATTGAAAATAATAAAATTATCGGCATTATCACTGATGGAGATTTAAGGCGAATGCTGAAAGATACACCAGACATAAGCAAGCTTGTGGCAGCTGATATTATGAGCAAAAATCCGAAAATAATACAAGCCGATGCTATGGCTGTTGAAGCTATGGAAACCATGGAAAACAATAAAATTTCCCAAATTTTGGTTGAAGACAATTCGGTATACGTAGGTGTTGTACATTTGCATGATTTATTAAAAGAAGGAATTTTCTAAAATGACAAAAAAAATAGCCGAACCTGAAAAAGACATGTCTTTTTTAGACCATGTTGAAGAATTGAGATGGCATTTGGTACGTTCAAGCGCCGCTATATTTGTATTTGGAATTATTGCTTTTTTAATGAAGGACTTTATCTTCAATAAAATAATTTTTGCCCCAAAAGATCCTAATTTCATCACCTACCGTGCTTTTTGTGCAGTATCAAGATTCTTTGGCACTGAAGGTTTGTGTATAGATAAAATTCCTTTCACTTTACAAAGTTTGGAAATGGGAGAGCAATTTAGTGCTCATATTTGGATTTCCATAACTGCCGGATTTATTATCGCATTTCCTTTTATTATATGGGAATTCTGGAAATTTATCAGTCCGGGCCTATATGACAAAGAACGTAAAGGCGCAGTCGCTTTTATCATTGTTTCCTCGTTTTTATTTTTTGTGGGCGTTTTGTTCGGTTATTATGTGATTACGCCACTTTCCGTAAATTTTTTAGGAAATTATTCCGTGAGTGATTTGGTGGAACGAAACATTAAAATTGATTCTTATATCTCCTTGTTAAAATCATCGGTATTGGCTTCCGGATTGATCTTTGAATTGCCAATAATTATGTATTTCTTAACCAAAATGGGATTAATCACACCCGATTTTTTAAAGCAATACAGAAAACACGCGCTGGTTTTGGTGTTGATTTTAGCGGCAGTTATTACGCCACCTGACATTGTCAGCCAAATTATTGTGGCTGTACCAATACTTATTTTATATGAAGTGAGTATATTTATATCGAAAGTAGTCTTAAAAAATGAACGTAAAAGAGAACTTAAAAATGGCTAATCAAGTAGAAGAATTTAATGCGTATCGCGCTAAAATGAACGATAAAATTTTGGCTGATGACAATAAAATCATCAAAAGAATTTTTAATATTGACACCAATGCCTACAAAGCCGGCCATTTAGATGTTCAAACAAAAGAGTTGTTGGGATTGGTGGCTTCAGCGGTTTTACGGTGCGATGATTGCATCAAATATCATTTAGAAGGATGCTATAAAGCGGGCGTTTCCAAAGAACAAGTGATGGAATCACTTTCAATTGCGACTTTGGTTGGAGGCACTATTGTAATTCCACACTTAAGAAGGGCTTATGAATTTTGGGAAGAACTTAGCCCCCTAACCCCCGAAGGGGGTATTGATATTCATTAATTAAAAAGATCTATTATCACCCGATGCCATAGTGAAAAGTCAATAAAAACAATTACCCAATTAAACGATTGCACAGTTAAACGAATAAAACAACAACAACAACAACAA
>PHDE01000042.1:0-21540 GCA_002842505.1 Bacteroidetes bacterium HGW-Bacteroidetes-3
CAGATATAAACTCATTACCGCCACTAGTTACATACAAATCTAAATCTCCGTCATTATCAATATCTACAAAGACGGCATAGGTATCTTCATAAATAGCGTCTAATGATTGTTTGGGCAAATATTGTCCAGATGAGACTTGAAACCAAAGTTTTCCTGGTTCATTTTTGCTCCCGCCAATAAAAATTTCATCTCCTGGTTTGCCATCAATATTTGCAGCAGCTATGCACGGTCCCATTTGTGAATATTGCTTCATTAATAAGTGTTGATAAACATAATCATTCGATAAATTTTCTTGATGAACAAAATCCATAATACCTTCTGACAATTCAAAAAGCAGGTTATCCTCACTATTTAAGATATAAGATTCTTTAGCGTCTTTTTGATCTAAACTCAATAATTGGTTTGAAGACACCTTATAAGCCACTGTTATTTTTCCATCGGGCCAAATCACTTTTAAGGAATCTATTTTATCATCTTCCAACCCAAAGTGAATAATGGGATCAACCGAAGATAAATAGCCACGGATTACAGACTGATATTGCGATTGAACTTTCCCATTATCCCATAAAGTAATTTTTGCCCCAATCGCTTTAGAATTCAATTTATTCCCATTTAATTGCAGTCTCAAGTAGTTGTTTCTTTTTTGCTCAGATGCGTGATTTTCCATCACGAATGCTGTTTCATTTATGTTATTGACTACGAGGTCTAAATCACCGTCCAAATCCAAGTCAACAAAAACAGCTCCGTTAGAGAATGATGGTTTTTCTTGAATCCATTTGGCAGAAACATCATTAAATTTATCAACAGTTTCCTGTTCATAGAAAAAGTTTGGAAGATGAATTCCCGGTAAATTTTTTAAAGAAGCTATTAATTTTTCACTTTTAGATTCGGGTGTTCCAAAGATAGTGCTTTGGCTGGAATAATTGATAAAATCCAGATCGGTAATATCTTTAACAAATCCATTTGTTATAAAAATATCTTTATCGCCATCATTGTCAAAGTCTGCCATTAGTGGTGCCCAGCTCCAATCTGTACTGGAAATTCCCAACATAAATCCTACTTCACTTGCCTTAATGGGAACGTCATTAATAAATCCATTTCCCAATTGGAGCGTGTTCCGTACATATTGTGAATTATAATCATTTTCTTGTGACATCAGGTATTTATCATAGTTCATGGCACCCAACATTTTTTTTTGTCGCTTATAATCTTTTGGCAGCATATCTAAAACTAAAATATCAGGTATATTGTCATTATTTATGTCTGCAATATCCATTCCCATGGCATTAAATGATTGATGAGAAATGTACTCCTTGTTCGCTTCAATAAATGTTGGTTGTAAATTATTTTTGTTGGCATTGTTTATGTAGAGCAAATCTTCGGTTATATAATCATTTGCAACGTAGATATCCGGAAGATTGTCGTTGTTAAAGTCATTGATGCCGACGCCCAAACCAAAACCTTTTTCCACAATATTTAACTCTTGAGATACATTGGTGAAAGTGGGATGTTCCATGCCTTCAACTTGGTCATTTCGCAGTAAGTAATCTGACAAATAGTCCCCACGAAATTTTTTTTCCATCGGATTGTTCTTGTCATTGGTGGAACTCGAATTATGCAGTAAGTAAACATCTAAATCCCCATCCTGGTCATAATCAAAAAATAGTGCTTGGTGTGTATAACGTTGCGCATCATCCAAGCCATAGGTGGTTGCTTCTTCTTTAAAATGAGGTATTCCTTCTTCGTCTAAACCCTGATTGATAAACAACAGATTTGGACAGCTATTATCACAATTAGACCCACCTACACTTAAATAAATATCATCCCAACCATCTGTGTTTATATCTACAATAGCAACGCCAGTTACCCAGGTTGAAGTTGAAAAGTTGCTTTTTTTTGAAATATCTTTAAAAACCAAACCGCCATTATTTAAGTAAATTTTTGAAGAAACTTGATTACCTGTAAAAACCAAATCGGGTAGCCCATCATTGTTAAAATCTCCAACGCCTACACCTCCACCATTGTAGCAATATTGGAAATCTACTGGATTTATAGAATCATTTTCTATAATGGTATTTGAAAATGCGACATTCGATTTAGTGGCATCAATATATGAGAATAGAAATTTCTCTTTATTGCTTTTACAATTTAAAAACAGGGAGGCTATACACAAAATTAGAATCAAGTTTTTTAATATTTCAGATAACTTGTTGGGCATAATTATTTATTTTTAGTTCCAATTTTATATCCCCAAAAGGCAAAATATACAATACTAAGATAACATGGAAATAAAATCCAATAACTCCATGTTGATGCTTCAGCAAAAGCAAGAGTTTCATTTAATCCTTGTGCCATTAAATCTGCCTTATTTTCATCGACTAACCTTCCGTATAAAGGTGGAATAATTGCAGCACCCGAAACCGCCATAATTAACACCGCCGATGCTGTTTTAGTAAATTTTCCCATTCCCTGTAAAGTTAGAGGCCAAACTGCGGGAACAACCAATGCGTTCGCAATACCTAAAGCCGCAACAAATAATACCGAGGTAAATCCGGTAGTAAACAATATACAAAATGTAAAAATAATTCCTAAAATTGCGCTTATTTTAAGCGCGGTACTTTGATGAATGTATTTTGGTATTAAAAAAATTCCTAATGCATAAGTGGCAACCATTGCCATTAAAGTAAACATAGTGAAAAACTTGGCATCCTCCCCTGAAAATCCTAAAGAAATTCCGTAAGCTATAATAGTATCTCCCGCAATAACCTCTGCACCAACATACATAAAAAGCGTTAAGGCCCCTAACCACAAACGAGGAAATTGAAAAAGATTTGTTTTAGAAGTTTCCCCCTCTTTTGTATTTTCAATAGGTTCTGCTTCTACATGAGGCAATGGTGCGAATCTAATTAAAATTCCCAGTACCACTAAAACTGCGGCCATAACCAAATAGGGGAGAACAACACTATTTGCCATGACATCCAATAATCGTGTTTTTTCAGCATCGTTGGCGGAAATTAATTTTTCTTTAACATCATCCATACCAGCCAATAGTAGCGCTCCAAAAATTAAAGAGCCCAAAGCACCGGCTACTTTATTTGCAATTCCCATGATTGAAATGCGTTTTGCCGCACTTTCTATGGGTCCCAATATGATGATATAAGGAGTTGCTGCTGTTTGTAATAAAGTCATTCCCATACCTTGAATAAAAATTCCAGTTAAAAATACCCAATATGTTCTTGCTTCGGCTGCCGGAATAAAAACCAAAGCACCAATTCCCATCACAATCATGCCCAAGGCCATTCCTTTTCTATACCCGATTTTATTTAATATATAAGATGAAGGCAAAGCCATAACTACATAAGAAATATAAAAAGCAGAAGCAACTAAATAAGATTGTGCTGAAGTTAATTCACTAATTGTCTTCATAAATGGAATTAAAGCACCATTTATCCATGTTATAAATCCGAAGATGAAAAATACTCCAGCGATAATCAATATAGGAATTAAAGTTGAGTTTTTTTGATTTGTGGCAGCGTTAGCAGTATTTGACATTATAATTTTTTTTATTAATATTTTTGATTTATTTATTTTAGGAAAGCTCCAATAATTTACGATATTTAATAATGCCACCTTACAAATGCCTCCATGGCGGCATAATCCGCCAATCCTAATTCATTGTATTTTTGGGCTGTTTTGGTATTTCTGTCTTCGGCACGCATCCAAAATTCCCTGATGTCATTGCCTTGAAACATAACGCCATCTTTTTGGGATTGGTGAAAGAAAATCGCCTTTCTTTTTTTCAACACCTGATCGGGACTCATAGGCACCGCCATATCAATTTCGTGGATTTCCCATTCATGCCAGGCGCCTTTGTACAGCCAAACCCAGCAATCACCCATAAATGATTTAGGCTTTAATATTTTTAACGATTCGAAAAGCGCATTTAAACTGACCCTGTGCGTGCCATGGGGATCCGACAAATCACCCGCAGCATAAATTTGGTGGGGTTTAATTTTTTCGATAATTTCACACATTATCTTGATGTCTTCTTCACCCAAAGGCTTTTTCTTAATGCTTCCGGTTTCATAAAAAGGCATATTTAAAAAATGTACATTTTCATCAGGAACCCCCAAATATCTAGTCGCCGCTAAAGATTCACTTCTTCTGATGCGTCCTTTCAGTTTTCTGATTTCAATACTGTCAATCGCGTTGTCTTTTTTTGAAGTAACTTGTTTGATAATGTCTAACATAAATCCATTATCCTGATAAAAATTCATTTCTTTGGCAACCTCCGCAAACTTTAGCGCTTCGTGGTCTGCCACCGCAATATTTCCTGAAGTTTGGTAAGCAACATGAACTTCATGGCCTTGTTCAACCAAACGGTCAAATGTGCCTCCCATGGAAATGACGTCATCATCGGGGTGCGGACTAAAAATAAGCACTCTTTTTTTGGCTGGATTTGCTCTTTCTGGCCTATATGTATCATCGGCATTTGGTTTTCCTCCCGGCCAACCCGTTATGGTGTGCTGAACTTTGTTGAACATTTTGATATTCAAATCGTAAGAAGAACCTTCCTGCGCCAATAAACTGGACATTCCATTATCATTGTAATCTTCATCAATCAATTTTAAAATTGATTTACCAGTCAGTTCACACAACCAAATAATGGCTTTGCTGCTTAATTTTTCACTCCAAACACAAGGACCAACCAACCAAGGCGTGTTAATTCTCGTAAGTTCAGATGCCGCTTCAATGTCAAGTATAAATGTAGTATTCTGGTGGCTTTGCAAATAGGTGGCAGGAATTTTTGAAGAAATTTCCCCCTCAATTGTTTTTCTGATGATGGATGATTTGTTGTCTCCCCAAGCCAATAAAATAATTCTTTTTGCTTTTCTCACTGTTCGTATTCCCATGGTAATTGCTTTTTTGGGAACATTGTCGATTCCCAAAAATGAAGATGCCGCATCCACTCTTGTAATATAATCCAAGGTAATGCTTCTGGTTTCAGAATTAATATGCGAGCCAGGCTCATTAAAACCAATATGGCCGGTTCTTCCAATTCCCAATAACTGCAAATCTATGCCACCGCTTTTCTTAATGTCTTGTTCATAATCTATACAATATTGATGTAATTGTTCAGATGAAACAGAACCATTTGGAATATGAACATTTTTGGGTAAAATATCAATATGGTTAAACAAATGTTCATGCATAAAGTAATAATAGCTTTGCAAATTGTCTTTTGACATTGGATAATATTCATCCAAATTAAAAGTGATGACATTTGAAAAACGCAAACCTTCTTCCTTGTGCATTCTTACCAACTCTTCATAAACCTTTATGGGCGAAGATCCTGTTGCCAAACCAAGAACGCACATTTCGCCTTTTGCCTGTTTTTCATTTATCAAATCTTTAATTTCTTTAGCAACTTTAATGGATCCCTCTTTAGCTGTTGAAAAAATAACATTGTGTATTTTTTCAAATCGGGTTTCTTCAAATTGACCGGCTGGTTTAAAATTTATATCCTCCTGTTGTTTTTTGAAATTTACGTTCATTTTTAATATTTTTTCTTTTATAACTTTATAAAATAGTTTCTTAAATTATATTTAATGTTTCTAAACATGAATCATTCGTTTTTCTACCCTACTTTTTTCTGACAAAAAGCACATTACATGACTTTCCATAGAAACGTCTATTGTAGAACTAAGTAATGACGCATCTTGCTCTGAAACAGCACGAACCCAGTCTGCAACCAATGCAGCATCTCCACCACCGTGACTTACATATTGTTCACTGTCCTCTACAATAATTTTTTTGGTGGTTACTTTTCCTGTTCTGAAATCGGTAAGCGTATATGTTTCCATATTACCAACTATATCTCCCATAGCGCCCATTATTCGCGTTTGTCTTCCATGATAACTTGTAAAAGCTTCCATTGCGAAATTGGCGGTAACGCCATCTCCAAAAACCATGGATGACACATAATGATCGGGTTGGTCATTATCCATTTTATAAACACAACGGCCATAATCGGTTGTCTTTAATTGTTCCTTAAAAAAATCTTCATGTTTTGACTCATCTTCGGGAAAATCAAATACATAATTCCATATTCCTTTTTTATTATAAATTTTCATGGCAGAATAGGGGCAGGAATCTTCTACTTTACAACCTTCAATACAACGATTTGTGCTGCCCTCAGGAGCATTTTCTTTTTTAAACCATTTTAAATCACCGTAGGAGGCAATGCTTTTAAATGGTTTGTTTATTAACCATCTTAAGATGTCCATATCATGGCATGATTTTGCCAAAATAATGGGTGTCGTTTTCTTTGAATCATGCCAATTGCCGCGAACATAGGAGTGTGCCATGTGTATGTGTTCAATAGGTTCAAAATGATTTATGCTAATTAACTCCCCAATTGCTCCAGAAGTAACAAGTTTTTTTAATTCTATAAAATATGGGGCGTATCTAAGCACATGGCAAACAGCAACAATTCTTCCTTTTTCTTTTGCTTTTGCAAGTATATTGCGACACTCTTCTTCAGTAGGCGAAACAGGTTTTTCTATAAGTATATCGTATCCCAATTCTAAAGCAAACATACAGGGTGCATAGTGTAAATTATCGGGAGTGGAAATAATTACGGCATCTGCAAATTTTGGCTGGTTAAAAATGCCTTCCCAAGTTTTAAAACAATTTTTTTCTAGGATATGATGCTTTTTTGCGAATCTCTGATTTCTTATTGGGTTTGGTTCAACCACTCCAACAATTTTCATTCTGTTTGGAAATCTAAGGGCATAGTCTGAATATATATTGCCTCTAGCTCCTGCACCAATTGTTATGACTGTTACTGGTTTTTTGGGGTTAAAATTTGAGTTGGGTTTTTTAGCATCAGATTTTTTTATATGATTCATATTTTTAGGGCATAAAGTAAAACGGCTTCTGACCAATAAGGCAAATATTTAAAGTCGCTTTTATGTTTTTATAATTATAAGTTTAAGGGTATAATGAATTTTGTTTTATTTAGTTATTGTAATAGGGCAGTATAAAACTATTCAATCTCATAAAATTATTATTGGTTACCCATAAGAATTTTTCATTTTCTGCCAAACTTCCTATTAATATAATAATTATTCTAAATGGATATATATTAATAAGCATATAGCCTAAATTAAAATAATAGAGGAATCTCTAATGCAATTGTTTTACCACAAAATAATCATAATACAATTAAATAAAGATTCTTAAAATAAATTCTTTGCTGTTTTTATTCAGCTAAAAAAGATGGATGTTATTGCTATTGAAATAGCCAAAATCTTTTTTATACCGATGAAAACTAAAAGAAAATTTTAAAAATTACATTTAACAATTCTTTGTAGATAAATCTATTAAATATTTAAATCTTATAATAAATAGCCCCACTCATTTATATTTATGGGGCTATTGCTATTATTTAATGATTAATAACCAGGATTTTGATTTAAATTTGGATTGCTGGATATTTCAGTGCTTGGTATTGGAGCTCGAGAATGAATTTCTGTAAATGGGAAATTATACTCAGGATGGCCTGACTGTCTAATTTGATCTGTAGTTACCGCAGTATTTCCAACCATATCTGCATTGCCATTCATTCTATCAACCAATTTTCCCCATCTTTTAAGATCAAAAAACCGATCTGTTTCCAAAGATAATTCCAGAATTCGTTCTTTTCTTATTTTGTTTCTTAATTGACTTTGACTTAATCCAGTAGGAATATCCGCCATATTTGCTCTTTGTCTAACCCTGTTTATAGCAGAAAGAATTTCAGTTTCCGAACCTCCATTTTCATTAACAGCTTCTGCATACATTAGCAACACATCCGCAAATCGAATAAGTCTATAGTTCAAACCAGTATTTACACCTAAATCCCCATCATTAGGTCTGCCATCAACAAGCATTCCTGTATATTTTTTGGCATATACTTTTGTTGGGTCTAAAACAGATCCTTGAAATGGTTGGTTTTCATATATTTTTGAGTCAGAATTATTCCATGCCAATGTTGAAAATGCTCTTTCATCAATTTCATTATTTAAATTAGGCTCTTCTAAAAAAGCATCCAAAATCCAAGGATTTACTGCATCTACCCATTCTCCCCCAAAAGATATTGGAGCTCTTAGATTTGTATACATGGCTCCTTGCATTGTGCCAGGCACGTCAGCTTCCCAAACAAACGCCACATCAGTTTGAAATTGAATCTCAAAAACAGACTCTATATTATTTTCCGTTGATTCTTTAAAATTATCGGCATAATTGGCAGTCAAATCATAATTGGAATTGATTACTTTTTTTAATTCAATAGCTGCGTTAGCCCAATCTTGTGTGTATAAATAACTTTTGCCAAGCAATGCAGATGCAGCCCCTTTTGTAGCCCTACCGGCATCTTGTGCACTCCAACTTACAGGAAGTAAATTTTGTGCTTCTGTAGCATCCGAAATTATTTGTTCCCAAACTTTAGCCGGTGTGCTGTTGGTTGGGAAAAAATCTTCCGTACCTTTTGCAGCTTGTGTAATAAAGGGTACATTATCCCAAGTATTTACCAAATAAAAATAGGATAATGCCCTTAAAAAATAAGCCTGTCCTAAAACTTCATTTTTTTCAGTGGCATCCATTTCTATTGACGGAACGTTTTCTAATATGGTATTTGTCCTAAATATTACTTTATAAGAAGCTGCCCAGGAGGTTGGCAGAAAAATATCTGTAGGTTTTGTCATAATTCCTTCTGTTTTTCCAGGAAGGTAACTCGGTGTAAATTCGTCCGATCTTCTTATAATAACAAGCGGTAGATATCGACCCCAAATAAAATGGCTGCTTAATGGAGAATAAGCGCCAACAAGAGCTAATTGCGCGTCGTTTGCATCTTTATAAAAGCTGTCTACAGATAGCGCATTTGGATTTACTTGATCAAGTAAATCGGAGTTACAGGAGCCTGTTAAAAGCAACAAGCCCAATATATAAAAAAATGATTTATTTATATGTCTTTTCATCGTCTCTGAGTTTTATTAATTAATAGTTAACTGTATACCCGCATTAACTTGAATACTTTGTGGGTATGAAGTATTGTCCACACCTCTGCTTAAAAGTCTGGCACCACCGGTAGAGGTAGAAACTCCCAATTCAGGATCATAACCGGAATAACCAGTAATTGTCAGTAGGTTTTGAGCCCCTATAAAAAATCTTGTATTAGATAAGCCTTTAATCAAATCTTTTACATTATATGCAATGTTTATTTGCTTTAATCTTAAATAACTGCCATTTTCAACATAGTAATCCGAAGCATCTACTCTAGTTGCTCCTATTACTGGAATATTAGAATTTGAATTAGATGGAGTCCAGGCATTTAGACGATCTGTTGAAAAATTACTTCTTTCTTCGAAATTTAAATAATATTTTCTTGCATTAAATATTTCGTTTCCAACTTGTCCTTGAAAAAACAAAGAGAAATCGAAATTTTTATAACTTGCACTTAAGTTTAAACCAAAGTCAAAATCAGGAAAAGGATCACCTATTTTTACTTTATCATCATTATTCACAAGCCCATCACCATTTTGATCAAGCCATATTAGGTCGCCTGGTTTTAGAAGTGAACGGGCTGCAGCATCATTTTGAAGATTGGGGTCATTGTCTATTTCGGCTTGGGATCTATATAATCCGGCAGTTTCATATCCCCAAAACACACCTAATTGATCTCCAGTGTTGGCTCTTGTGGAGGTAAGTAAGTCCTCGGAAAATATTCCTCCTACAATAGGATTTCCAAGTTGCCCTAATGAAGTTACTTTATTTTGAGAAGTATTGATATTAAAATTTGCAGAATAGGTGAAATCTTTATGATCATTATTTCTATATCCCACACTTAATTCCAATCCTTTATTTTCAACTGTAGCCGAATTTACTGTAATAGGCAAATCTGATCCTGATGATGGTGGAATTGGGAGGCTTATTAAAATATCTTCAGTTTTTCTAATATAATAATCGATACTTGCATTTAATTTTCCATTTAAAAATCCTGCATCAACACCAAAATTTGTTGTTTTGGAGGTTTCCCAAACTAAATTAGGCACGGTAAATTGCGTAATTGAAAAACCAGTTACAGTTGTTCCGTTATTTCCTAAAGTGTATGGTGAGTTGATGTTAATAACTGGGCTAAAAGCATAATCTGATACATTTTGAGATCCCAGTTCACCGTAACTTGCACGAAGTTTCAAGTCGGAGAACGTTTTATTTCCTGCAAAAAATTCTTCATTGCTAATTTTCCATCCAGCAGAAAATGAAGGAAAAACACCTGTGCGGTAATCTTTGCTAAATCTTGACGATTTATCCTGTCTGACAGTACCTGTGAAAAAATATTTTTTGTCATAGTCATAAATTAATCGACCAAATAATGATTGTAACCCAGACTCTATTTCTTCTCCTGTTGCACTGTTAAATTGAGAGGCCCCGGAAACTACTCTAATATCATTTGAAGGGAAATCACTTACAAATACTGATGTTCCTCTGCTAGTAATTTTTTGAACGGTATTACCAATAATTGCATTTATATGATGTTTTTCAATATCTGTTGTATAAGTCAAAGTATTGTCTATCAATGCATCAAAACGTGTACTTCTGCCTTCAGTTAAGTCGGCTTCTGTATTTTGGTTCCATTGTGCATTGGAAACACTCCAGAAATAGGTAGGGACATACAAGTAATTGTAATTGGATTGAAAATTTAACCCTAAATTTAATTTATATTTTAAATTGGGTAAAATTTCTAATTCTCCTGAAATATTACCAAAAACATCATTTATTTGATTTTTATCGTCAAAAGTTAATGCTCTGGCATATCTGTTTAAACCAACTGAGACACCGTGGTCAATAGCATTTGGAGCAACAAAATTGCCTGAATCGTCATAAAGTGGTAAGGTTGGAAAATCAAAACCGCTGTTTCCATAGAAATTATTTTCATTTAAATTTTTATGGGCTAACGCTAAAGATTGTGTAAGTTTAAATTTTTTGTTAGTCGTCCAAAATTCTGAATTAACACGAATATTTATACGATCAAAACCAGATGATATAACAACACCTTTTTCTTTAAAATAATTTGCTGAAAAAAATATGGAAGAATTTTCACCACCGCCAGAAATATCAAAGCCGTAATCCTCCACTACACCAGTTCTCAATGACAAGCTTTGCCAGTCTGTATCAATGTTTGGATCAAAAGCGGTAGAATTTGCTGGCGCAGGCGTTGAAAAAGCAATATTGCTCACATCGGCATATTGTCTTGCATTTAAAAGATTTAATTTATTTGTAACGGTAGAAATTCCTATTGAGGAATGTGCATTTACGACAAGGCCACCTTTTCTCCCTCTATTAGTTGTTACTATTATTACGCCGTTTGCGGCTCTAGAACCATAAATTGCAGCGGCAGAAGCATCTTTAAGCACCTCAATTGACTTCACGTCGTAGGGGTTTATAGAACTTAGAGATTGAAGAAATACACCGTCAACCACATAAAGGGGATCAACATTTGTAATTGATGCTGCACCTCTAACCAATACATTTACGCCAGCACCTGGTGATCCGCCATTTGATTGTACATATACACCGGCAACGCGACCTTGCAATGCCAGCGTAGGATCTGATGTTGTCACAGATTTAAAATCTTTTGTGTTAACTGATGCAACAGCACCTGTTAAATCTTTTTTTGAAATTTGTCCATAACCAATTAACACAATCTCATCCAGTGAAGCAGCATCATCTTTAAGTTGCACGTTAATAATAGTTGATGTGCCAACTACAATCTTTTCGGTTTTCATTCCAATAAATGAAAATTCAAGAATATCACCCATATCGGATTTTATGCTAAATTTTCCATCAAAATCAGTTTGTGTTCCCCTAACTGTTCCTACAATAATAATGCTCACACCTGGAAGTGGCGCTCCATAACTGTCGGTCACGGTTCCTTTAATTTCTTTTTGTTGGTCAATTAATAAATTAACGGGATTGACTTCATTATTTTCTGGAACACTTTTAATGATAATTTGTTTATCCAATAATTCATAAGAAATAGCCATATCTAAAAACAGTTGGTTCAAAATATTTTTGACTTTATCTCTTTTTGCCTTTACTGAAACAATTTTGCTAACATCAATATCGCTTCTGTTAAAAAGAAATTTGAAATCTGTTTTTAGTTCAATTTCATCTAATACCTTTTCAACAGTAACATTGTTTAAATCCAATGTTATTTTTGTGTTTTGGGCATAATTGCTTGCTTCAATCTTAAACATGGAAACAATCAGTAAAAATGTGGTCAATTTCATTTTTAAATTAAATTTTAAGCAGAATAAGGATGTACTCCTATTTCTAATAAGATTTTTCATACTTTTGTTTTGATTAGTGATTAATAAATTTTTTAATTCACTTTATTTACTGTCGGAAGGTGTTTGCCCATCTTCCGATTTTTTGTTTTTTTATAAAGTGGATTGAGTTAGTTGCATAAGTTCAATTCATAAATTTTTACTTTTTATTTAGTTAATAATTATTTGATTATTTTTAATAGTATATTGAATTTTATAGCTTTTGTTGAAAGAATTTAAAACCTGCTCTATGGTTTCAACATCAAATGTGGCATCAAAATACTGTTTGTTTAATTCGGTATTTTTATTTATAATGGAAACATTATAGTGTCTTTCAAGTTTTTTAATAATGTTTTTGAATTGTGTATTTCTAAAAACCAACTTACCGTCAAGCCAGCTTGTGTAAATTTTTGTGTCAACTTTTTCAACAAAAATTATTTTTTCTTCTTTATTCCATTCAGCCTTATAACTAGGCTCAAGAATCACTGAAGATTGAACATCATCAACTTCATTTTCTTTAAATATTTTTACGCTACCTTCAACTAAAACAGTATTAAATACAAAATCTTCGGGGTAAGATGAAATATTAAATTCTGTGCCTAAAGCCTGTACATGCATATCATTTACGTTTACAATAAAAGGATGGCTTTTATCGCTAAACACATCAAAATAGGCTTCTCCATTCAAAAAAACCGTTCTTTCTTTTCCTTTTATAAATTCAACAGGATATTTTAATGAGCTCCCGGCATTCAAATATACATGGGTGCCATCGGACAATATAATATCAAACCTTTTTCCGTAAGGCACCTTAAGGGTATTATAAGCTAATTTTGATGGATTTGTGTTGCTGATGTAAGTTAACTGTGATTTCTTTTGATTCCCAATAACCCTTCCTTGGCCATCTCTAATTTTCTTATCTAAATCAGGGTAAATAACTTCAATTTCCCCATTTTCAAGCTCAAGTGTAATGGCATCATTCTTGGAAATTTCTATATTATTTTTTAGTTCACTTACAAAAGTTAATTTAACAATAGCACCTATTCCTAAAACAATTACAAAAATAGCTGCATACTTTAATACTGAATTTATTGTATGTTTATACCTAATTTTCTTGTCATTATGAATAATACGCAATAATTCTTCTTTTGTTTTTTTAGAATCATACGTTTTCATGTTGTAATCAATAGCAAAATTTATTTTTACAAATTTATTAAAGAACTCTATATTTTTAGGGTTTTTCAACCACTTCTGAAGAAATTTCAGGTCGGCTGATGAAGCCTGGGAAGTTAGGTAATTAACTATTTTTCTTTGAATTTTTTTCTTTTTCATCATTTTAAATTTGTGTATACTTTCTTATATAACGAAGCCAATTTAAAATACCCTTACTATTTATTAACTTTTTCTTAACTTAAATTGGTTTTTTTTTCAAATAAATTAAAATTGTAGCTAAATCAATACTATTTGATCAACATATTTAGCATTCCAATGAGGATTTCTAATATTTTAGATTCCAAAAAAATCTCAATTTAACCGATATCAAAAAAATGTAAATATTGGGAGTTAATGTCATAAAAAAGGAAGTTCAGACTGGGGTTATAGTTGGATTCCTGTTGTTGGGCCAATTATTGGGGCGGTTATTGCCGCAGCATTATTTCTGTTCTCAAATACTTTGTAAGCTGTGAATATTATAATTTATTAAAATCAAAGTTAACGGTTTTATATTGTGATTTATGCGATGCCAAAATCAGAAATTTCACCACCGACGCCATATTTTTATCGGTTTACATTTGGTTTAAAGGTAATCTTAAATTTTATGCTTTGTTGATTGCTGGCTTTTCAATTTCAAAGATGATGTTATTGGGATTGTCTTCATCTTTTCTGTTTTCAATAAACTGAAAGTTGTTTTTAAGCAATAGTTTTAGGGAACTTTCATTTTCTTTATGCGTAAATGCCTCAATTTTGGCAAGATTTAATTTGCTGAAACCAAAATTAACTACACTTTTTAATGCTTCATCCATAATTCCTTTTTTTTGAAATGCCGGATTTAAATCATAACCAATTTCAGCAATTTTATGGTCAGCAGAAAAATTCCACAAACAAATTGTTCCAACAATTGTGGAATTATTTTTTAAAGTGATGCCCCAAGAAAAAGATTCCTTGTTTTTGAAGGCTTCGGTTATTTCTCTAATAAATTTAATGGCATCGGTTTTGTTCTTGGTTTTTCTGTTTTCAGGTCTTTCAATGAATTTGGTGACCGTTTTGTCAGTACGTAAAAACAAGATAATATCAGCGTCTGATTCCTCAATTTTTCTTAAAACAAGCCTATCTGTTTTTATTTCTGGAAAAGGATTAAAATTCATCTGCTTAAATTTTATTTTTTAGTGGTAATCCCGAAAATTCGGGACTGTTCGCTATTAATTATTCCTTTTTGTATCAAAATTTGTTATGGCTCGTTTCATTTTATTTTTCAGTTAGCTTGTTTCAATAATTATAACCTCAAAACAAATATAACTATTTTTGTTGCTTATTTTTTTTGATGCAGAAGCAACTAAGTCATATGTAAAATAAATGTGCAGAATTATATTTTTGGCTAACGATTACTTAAAATTTCTCTACATTTACTCAATGAGGTTTGCAACTCACCATTTAATCGTACTTTTATAATATGATAAAAGCAGTAATTATTGATGATGAAATAAATGCACAAAGTTTGTTGGAGAAAACGCTTGACAGGTATTTTCCCAATAAATTTAATATTGTTGAAAAATGCAATTCGGTAGATTCGGGTGTGTTGGCAATTAAAATGCACGAACCTGAACTGGTTTTTTTGGATATTCAAATGCCCGAAAAAAATGGTTTTGAGCTGTTTAAATATTTTGATGTGGTAAAATTTGAAGTCATTTTTACCACCGCTTACAATCAATTTGCAATTAAAGCCATTAAACGAAGCGCCTTGGATTATTTGTTGAAACCCATAAATCATTTGGATTTGGCCGACGCCATTAAACGTTTTGAAACCAGAAATGAAGGGAGTTTTGCCCAAAAAAAATTATCTCTGTTGCTTGAAAACCTCAATGTTAACGATCAAAACATCAGTAAAATTGCGTTTCCAACGGTTGAAGGATTTGAGCTCATTCATTCAAACCAAATTTTATATTGCAAAGCCGAGAGTAATTATTGCAGCATTAAAAAAATTGATGGCATCACTAAAATGGTCACAAAAACTTTAAAATATGTTGAAGAAATTCTTCCGCCAACAACCTTCAAAAGAATTCATAAAACCTATGTCATCAATTTAAATTATGTGGTGAGATATCATAAGGCAAATAAAGAAGTTGAACTAACCAACGGAGAGAAACTTCCTGTTTCTTTTCGAAAAGAAGAAGAATTTATCAATGCCATCTTACAAAAGTACTAAATTTTTCTTCTTTCTTTTTTTGTTGGGAACTGTTGCATTTTCCCAAAATTATCCCAGTAAAAATTATACTGCAGCCAATGAATTACCTAATAATGCCATAAGATCTTTGTTGGTGGACAGCAATAATGTTTTATGGATTGGTACCGAAAACGGCGTGGTTAAAAAGGAAAATGACGTTTTCACCAGTTTTTTTGAAGAAGATGGCCTCGCTTTAAACAGTTGTTGGGCCATTGCTGAAGATAAAAATAAAAAATTGTGGTTTGGAAGTTATGGTGAAGGCATCAGCATTTACGACGGAAATAAATTCACGGTAATTACTGCAAAAGACGGATCGGTTCATAATGAAATCACAAAGCTGTTTGTCAATGGAAATGATATGTTTGTGGGAACTAGCAATGGCGTTTCGGTCATTGATATCAATACTTTTAAACTTGTTTCAGTAAAACAATATAGCACTAATGAGCCATTCAGGGTTCATAATTTTTTTGAATACAAGAAACAAATTTACGTGGTCACTTACAATTCTGGAATCTTTAAAATTCTTAAGAATAAAAATCAAATGACCTTGGTTAAAGTGAATAACCATAAATATATTTATTCGATTTTAGTTGATAACGACAGTATTTACAACAGCAATAAAGGTTTTTTTACCAAAAGTAAGCTTGCGGATTATGTTAATGAAAAAGATTCCATTCCGTTAAATAAACTTGGACATTCTATTATTTGGGATTATGCCAAAAGCAACGGCCATAAAATATTTGCGGCCGCTTGGGGAATTTACGACAACAATGGAGGAATTTATGAAGTGGTCAACAATCAGTTAATTTCTAGGGCTTCGGATTTTAATATTTCCAGTAAAAATGTCATTTCCTTGGCTTATGACGCAACGTTTGATAAATTATACGCAGGAACCAAAGATGCCGGATTGTTTGAAATCAGTTTAAATCCGCAAATAAAATTCAACAAGATTTCTGGCGCAAATGTCATCGGATTCGCCAAAGCAAAAAATGCATTCGCAATTTTATTAAATGATGCCATCATTTTAAAAAGTGCAGGAAATAATCTTACAATTACGCTGCCTCAACTTAAAAAATGGCAAACGGAATATGTCTCAAACACCAAACGACCGCTTCCAAAACACCAAGATTCTTTTTATGAATTGGACTACACTACGCAGGCTAACGAAATCAGTTTTTATGATATTAAAGTTTCCCAAAATATTTTTTGGATAAACGCCAATATTGGGATTTTTGCCATTAAAGAATCAGGCGAATTGCATCGTTATTTGCCGTTGCATTCAGAAGAAATCAATTTTACAGAAACCGGAAATCTTGTTGAAACCAATCCTTATGGTGGCGTAAGAATGTATAGCAATTTGGATGATTTTAAATTCACTTATTTTAAAGCAGAAGATCCACAAACGCCCACAATGGTGGTAAATAGTTTGCAACAAGTAAATAAAACCTACTTCTTATCCGTTTTTTCCGGACTTTTTGTGTGGGAAAACAACGGGTTTAAATCCTATTTGCAGAATGGAATATGGAATGAAAAAAAATTAAAACATATTACGGCGTTTGGCGAAAATATAGCAATTTCCA
The DNA here is from genome assembly GCA_002842505.1 of Bacteroidetes bacterium HGW-Bacteroidetes-3. Classification (GTDB taxonomy): domain Bacteria; phylum Bacteroidota; class Bacteroidia; order Flavobacteriales; family Flavobacteriaceae; genus Lutibacter. The sequence continues at coordinate 17,385 of PHDE01000042.1, forward strand.
ATGAGTTTGGAGATGTGTTTATCGTAAACGACACTTCATCATTTAAACTTTTGAAAAAAATACCTAGGGCGAAAATTCAGGGAAATTCCATTTCTTTTTTGAAGGAATATAAAGGAACCTTGTTAATTGGAACAGAAAAAGGATTGACGCTTTATAAAAACAATCGTTTAATATTTTTAGATGAAGAGCAAGGGCTTAAACAACCTTTATTGAGTGCCGAGGTTTTTGAAAACAAATTGGCTATTGGAAGCAAAAATGGCTATTACACCATAAATATTGATGTGCTTAGCGGCCCGAAGGCATTGGTAAATCAGCTAAAACTCAAAGAAGTTTTTGTCAATAACAATAAATTCCCTGTTCTGCAATTTATCAATAATGAGAAAATAAATTTGGCGCACAATGAAAACACCATATTGCTTAAATTTAGCACCAATGCACATCCTTATCCGCATAAATTATCTTATCAATACCGACTAAATGCAAATGATAACTGGAGCATTCCTTCTTCAAAACCCGAAATATTCTTGCCTTATTTGCCAACTAATAATTATAAGGTTGAAGTAAAAGTATTGGACCAAAGCACCGGATTAAGTTATGCGCAGCCTTTGATAAAATTGGCCATTCTTCCGCCTTTTTGGAAGACTTTGTGGTTTATATTGTTGATAATGAGCTTGATGTTTACATCGGCTTATAGTATTTATAAATTTCAAATCAATCAAACCAAAAATTTTGAAGCACAAAAAGGATTGATTCAAAAGCGTTTTGAAGAAACCAAAATGGAAGCTTTGTTGGCGCAAATGAATCCGCATTTTATTTTTAACGCGATGAATTCCATACAAAACTATATTATGGACAGCGATATAGACAATGCCACGATATTTTTGGGCGATTTTTCTAAATTAATCAGGTTAAACCTCGATCATTGCACCAAACCAACTATTTTATTAATTGAAGAAATTGAGTATTTACAATCTTATATCAGGGTTGAAAACACACGTTTTAACAATCAAATTTTGGTAGATTTTGAAATAGATCCTTTGATTGATGTGTACGATGTTGAAATTCCCACGATGTTATTGCAGCCTTTTGTGGAAAATGTTTTTGTGCACGCGTTTCCGCCAAGCGTAAAAAAACCTAAATTAAAAATAAGTTTTAATGTAGTTTCCCAAGATGTATTGCAATGCAGCATTGAAGACAACGGCATTGGTTTTTCCTCTAATTCAGCCAATAAATTGCACCAGTCCAAAGGAATTACCTTGGTTAAAGAACGATTAACATTGCTTGGCTACAATGTTGAAAAAGCAGTACAAATAATTTCTTCAAAAAATAAAGGAACAACCATCATCATTACCCTGCAGCTTTAACGATTACTCCAAAATTCCACACGTTTACTAAACGGCTTTATTTGGCTTTAGCCTAAAATTTATCTTTAATAAAAATTAGGGAAAATTGTTAATTAATTAAAGATGAGTTCGTCCCCCAAAATGAGAATTACGCACTTTGATACTTGGATAGGTTCCTCGTATTTCGAAAAATTACTTTGTAACAAAAGAATTTTGATTTTGGGGGAATCTCATTATGGCGATGGTGATGCCGATAAATCGGTGCAGTTGATAGAAGAAACCATTAACGGTAATTTTTCCCACTCGTTTTACACAAAAATCGCATTGAGTTTTTTGGAAGAAAATGCAGCTGCGGATCTTTCTTTAAAAAGAAAACAATTTTTTTGGAATGCCGTGGCATACAATAATTTTGTGCAAGAACATTTAGATGCATCAAGGCAATCGCCTTCCAATGCTATGTGGGAAAGAGGAAGGCAGGCATTTTATGAAATTTTACAGGAAACCAAACCCGATTTTGTTTTTGTTTGCGGTTATCGCCTTTGGGAACAATTGCCAAAAACGCACCAACAAATACAGCTGAAAACAGACGGATATCACATTGCCAATTATAATTTTGAAGGTGTAAACGCAAATTGCCTAAGGATTAAACACCCAAGCAGTAATTATAGCTCGCAGGAGGTTTATGGAAAAGTTAAGGAGCTGTTTGTGAATAATTTATAAAATATTTAAACAAAACACATTGCAATGGCATTATATAAAATTACCACCAAAAGAAAATTTGTCAATGGCAATTTGTTGATTGACAAAGGAATGAGCGTTCAGGTTTCGTCGTTTGCCGCAAATCCTTTATATTATAATGAAGGAAATGATGTTAACAATGCCTTTATAAGGATTTTTGGCATCGACTTAAAACCTCAAGGATTGTTAAGCGCCACTTTTTTGGAAGTGGAGAAAATGTAAATAAAAAATTAATTAAAATTGAAATTATGAATCAACGACAAAAAGAAAGAGCTGAAAATTTATTTAATGAGTATTCAGAAAGAAGCATTACTGAAAAAGACTTTAAAAAAGCAGAAAAAAAGTCAAGTAGACTTGGAGAGCAAAAAGAAAATTTTAATTTGTTATTAAATATGATAAAAGATTCTTGGAATGGCTCTTTTAAACTTGACAAAATGTCTTTAGCAATTATTGCAGGTGCAATGATTTATGTAATTTCTCCAATTGATGCCATTCCAGATTTTATTCCTGTTTTTGGTTGGCTTGACGATATTGGAATTGTTGCACTTGCAATGAGCAGGTTAAGTAAGGAAATCAATGATTATAAAATATTTAAGGGGATTCAATAATTTTTATATATTAAATATTATGCAAGAAAAAAATATAAAAAACGATAAATTAAATCAAGGTATAATAATGAAAACTCTTGATTTTTGTTACGATAAAGCCATAAATGGAGTTGCAGGATTTGACTCAGCTTCAGAAATGGCAGAAAGTTATATTTGCAAGGGAGGTGATAATACGGAATTAGCAAATTCTCTTATTAGGTGGCAGAATACAAAAGCTGGAACAAGCGGGTTTTTAACTGGACTTCCAGGGATAATTTTAATGCCTGTGACAATCCCAGCGAATCTAACTTCAGTATTTTATATACAAATCAGAATGATTGCGGCAATTGCTTACATAGGAGGTTATGATTTGAAAGACGACAAAGTTAAAAGTCTTGTTTATGCCTGTATGGCAGGAAATGCAGCTAAGGATATATTAAAAGATGTTGGAATTGTTATTGGAAAAAAAATGACTGCTAAATTAATTAATAACTTATCTGGAAAAACTATCTCAGCAATAAATCAAAAGGTAGGCTTTAGGCTTTTAACAAAATTTGGTGAAAAAGGAGCATTAAACCTTGGTAAAGGAATCCCTCTAGTTGGTGGCATTATTGGAGGAATATTTGATACGGCAACTACGAATATAATAGGAAATGTGGCAAGAAATACTTTTATCACAAAAAATGTTGCTTAAATTTCAAAACCATTAGCTAAACTATACTAAACTAAACCATTTAAACCGTTAAAACGGTTTGGCGCATCAAATAAAAAACCATAGCCCACGGTTTAAACCGTGGGCTATGGTTTTTTGATATAAATGAAGATGGGGTTTCGTAATGGATTTGGCCATTTTCATAAAATTTTCAAACGGACGAAAATGGTTAATCAAATTATTTTTGCATTTTATTTTTCAATTTAATAACCATTAACTAAAAAAATTAAACCGTGGGCTATGGGTTTTCAATATAAATGAAAATGACGTTTGGGAATGGTTTCAACCATTTTATTAAATGATTCGCGGACAATACCCGTAAATGATATTGTTTTTTTATTTTTCACCATCAAAACCATATAGCTGTAAAAAATCATTGTATTCTTCTTGAAATGATTTTTTGTGATGATGTTTTTTTTGGTTTTGTATGTATTGAAAAACCTTTTCTTTTCCCGACTCAGATACGGAATAAGCAGCATAACCCGTTTGCCAAGCAAATTTTTGGGGTATCAAATTGTTCTGGTTAACAAAATGTGAGCTGCTGCCTTTGATTTGTTTGATAACTTCTGAAATAGATTTTTGGGGATTTAATAAAAATAAACAATGGATATGATCTGGCATTCCTTTAATAATGCGAACTGGGCAACCTAATTCACGCAATTGAGCACCCATAAAATCATAGATTTTTGATTCGATATTTTTTGTAATAAACGGCGCACGATTTTTTGTGGCCCAAATGGCGTGTATCCATATTTTGTTAAATGAATGCGGCATTA
>PHDE01000042.1:21557-24016 GCA_002842505.1 Bacteroidetes bacterium HGW-Bacteroidetes-3
TATAATCATCGTATTTAAACCGTTAAAACGGTTTGGTGTTTCAATATTTATTAACATATCCCACGGTTTAAGCCGTGGGCTATTCCGCCACACTATCAATCAGCACATTTAAAATTTAGAGAAGCAACATTTTCATTAAATAAGTCCTTAATCCCAGGCTGTTTATGAATTGTTTGGATGTTTTTTCCTGTAACATAGCACCAAGGGAGAAATAAATCCAATATATAACAATAACCAGAAAATTAATATCTTGCTATTGACATAAGTAGGGCTTGCTGAAAATATATAAACACACTAATAATCAGATAATTAGGTTGTTTTTTATTTGGATAAATGGGGCTGTTGTAGGTGGTTTTGTAGGGATGGTAATTTCCCTAATTCATATAGTTATCTTGTAAGAAGCTATTAGAACAGGACAAAAATAGTTGATAAAATGAAATTATGAAATAATGGAATACAGAAGAGATATTTTTGTTTAAATAATCATCTTTGGTATTCCAATGAGCTAGATCCGCGTCGTAAATATCCTGTTTGTTTTGCACCCATTTATTGATTTCTCGGGTAATAGTTGAACGAGATCTATTTAGGGTTTTAGCGATGTAAGCTTTTGACTTATTTTCATTTAAAAGTGTCTGAATTTGGACCCTTTCTTTGTGGGTAAGTCGCCTGTGTTTTTTTACTTCCATTTTACAAATCTATAATTTTAGATTTGTTGCGTTAAGTTATTGAACTCAAGATTTTTTTCTGGCATTTTAGTTAACGAGTTTGTATATTATTTGTGCGACGTAAAAATCGGAGATTTTTCCGCCGTAGCAATATTTTTATTGAATGTTCGTCGGTTTGTACTAGTTCAAATTTAAGCATAAATTTTATGAGGTGTTGTGTGTTGCCAAATTACCAATCTGATTTTTCTTTTTTGTCATTTGTAATGGATTCATAAAGACTCTTATATATTCGATTAATCTCGTTGTCCGAGTCTATTTTATATTTTTCAAAATTAGTTGAAGATCTTTTTTTTCCGTTTCTTTTAAGAAGAGTCAACTCCATTGGAGTTTTTGTTCTAGCAGCGTCAACACCAATCATATTTAAATCATAAACTCTAAATCTAAGTTTATTTGGTTTTATCTCAATTTGTATAGTATATCCTAAACCATAATTAAATCCCATAGGACCATCCAAAACACCACTCGAAATTCCATTTAAACGTATCATTTCATTCTCAACTTGCGCTTGAATAACGCTTTCTGTATTCCTAAATGTATATGAAGTCCAATCCAAAACGGCTTTATAAATTTCTTGTTCTGTTTTGTCTTGTATCTCAGTAATTTTCACAGCCTCTAATTTGTTACTTTCGTTTAATTCAGATATTATTTCCTGACTGTTTAAATTATTTAAACTCAAAAATTCGATAATTAAAATTAATCTGATTAGATTTTTCATATGTATTTTTCTTTTTTGGTTACACACAACGAGTTTGTATTATGATTTGTGCGGCTTAAAAATCGGAGATTTTTCCGCCGTAGCAATATTATTATTGAATGTTTGTCGGTTTGTATTAGTTCCGATTTGAGCATAAATTATATACGGTGTTGTAAAATGTAACTTTTTATTTCAATCTTGTTTTTGAGTTCTAAATTTAACCTTTTTATTTTTCAATCAGTTCAATGATTGTAAAAATCTTGAATATTTGTCGGTTTTTTACAATTTTTCTTTTTTGGATTTCGTTCTGCTTTTTTCCGTTTCGTTGCTAAAATCTGAAATATTTCTCGGTTTGTTGAAATTTTTCTTTTTAAGAATTTCCGCTTTGTTGCTCAATTCCGAAATGATTGAAAATTCTGAAATCTTTCTCAGTTTTTACAATTTTACTTTTTAAGTTTTTCCGTTTCGTTGCTCTATTCCGCCATTTTGCTTAAAATCTTTCCGATTCAATATTTCTCCGACCAATTAGTTTTAAATCTGGAATTTGTCGGTTTTCTATATTTAGATTTTTAAAGAACTTTTTCTGTAATTATTGTCGTTTTTTATATTTTACAACGAGTTTTTATAAGATTTGTGCGACGTAAAAATCGGAGATTTTTCCGCCGTAGCAATATTTTTATTGAATGTTTGTCGGTTTGATTCAGTTCAAATGTAAGCATAAATTTTATGAGGTGTTGTGTAATGTGGTTTTGAGTAAGAATTATTATATTTTGTTAAAAACTAATCCGTTACAATTTTAAAAATCCGTTTTATTTATCAAAATCTGAAATTTGTCTTTTTATCTTTAATTTTCTTTTTTAGTATTTCCACTTTGTTGCTCAATTCCGAAATAATTGAAAGCTTAAAAATCTTTCTCCGTTTGTTCTAATTTTTCTGTTTTAGTTTTCCGATTTGTTGCTCAATTCCGCCATTTTGCTAAAAATCTGAAATCTTTCACTGTTTGTTCTAATTTTTCTGTTTTAGTTTTCCGATTCGTTGCT
>PHDE01000233.1 GCA_002842505.1 Bacteroidetes bacterium HGW-Bacteroidetes-3
CAAAATGGCGGAATTGAGCAACGAAACAGAAAACCAAAACAGAAAAATTTGATAAAACCGAGAAATATTTGTTAGTTTTATAATCATTTCGGAATTGAGTGGATATATCGGATCAAATTGTGCCAGTGATATCGGTTTGTTAGTGCCAGTGATATCGGTTTGAATTGTGCCACTTTTGCGGTTCATTTAAAATCATAACGTTTCGATTTGTGCCAGTAATAACGGTTTGAATTGTGCCACTTTTGAAAGATCAAGTATAAACTACCTTGTCGCAAAAAATAAGCGATATGGCTAACACACTTGATCCGATGGATTTAAAACAAATTATCACTTTACAATTAGATGGTTTTAGCAACCGTAAAATAGGTTTTACCTTGGGTATTTCCCGCAATACCGTGAATACCTATATGACACTTTTTAGAGCCAGTGACTATTCTTTTAAAGAATTGTTGGCTTTTGACACTGCCTCTTTAATTGCGCTGTTTCCTTCATATTCTACTATTGACAACCAACGTTACCAAGCGTTGATGCTTTACTTTGAGGGGGTCAATAAGGCCCGGAATCATCCTGGTTTTACTTTTTTATACCACTATCAGGAATATACCCAAACAACAAAAAACCCATATAGCTACACGCAGTTTATGGAACATTACCGGCGTAAATACGCTAAGGTTAAGGGATCTATGAAACTGGAACATGAAGCCGGAAGCGAACTGTTTATCGATTTTGCCGGCAAGAAGCTTAACATTGTTGACAAACATACCGGTGAGATTATACCTGTTGAGGTGTTCGTGGCCATTCTGCCCAACAGCCAGTACACTTATGCTGAGGCCTGCTTGAGCCAGAAACGGGAAGATCTAATCTCTTGCTGTGTTGGCGCCTTAAACTTTTATGGAGGTGTTCCCAAGGCCATTGTATCGGACAACTTAAAATCTGCGGTTACCCGAGCCAGTAAGTACGAGCCTGAGATTAACAGATCCTTTAAAGACTTTGCCAGGCATTACAACTGTGTAATCAATCCTGCCCGCAGTTACGCGCCTCAGGACAAGGCATTGGTTGAAAACGCCGTACACCTTGTTTACCAGCGAATTTATTATCCCATCAGGGAAATGACGTTCTTCTCATTGGCAGATTTAAACAGGGAAATAAAACGCCTGTTAGACCCTTATAACAACTTGCTTTTCCAGCGAAAAGAAGCAAGTCGCAAGGAACTCTTCCAATCAGTGGAGCGAAGCTATTTAAAACCGCTGCCTTCAACCCCTTATGAATTGAAAGATTACAGAAGGGCCAAGGTGCAGAAAATGGGCTATGTATATTTCTCTCCCGACAAGAGCTATTACAGCGTGCCCTATCGATATATCGGAAAACACACCTTGATTCACTATACCAAAAGTATGGTTGAAGTTTATTATAACCATCAGCGAATAGCCTTGCATACCAGAAACCCCGCCAAAGGAAGTTACATCACCAACGCAGAGCATCTGAGCAGCACGCACAAATTTTATATCGATTGGAGTCCTGAATATTTTAAAAATATGGCGACACCCCATGGGACATATGTCTTGAGCTGCGTAGAGAAGATATTAACTGCCAGCGACTATCCGGAAGTAGGCTATAAAAGGGCTATGGGCTTAATACAGCTCCATAAAGCATACGGATCGGAAAGACTCAACAATGCCTGTAAAAGGGCGCTGCAAGCAGACACTTCTTCGTATATGCGTATCAAGAACATCCTTAAAAACAATATGGATAAGGCCTCTTTATTTTACCAGAATCTTGAGGATGAAAAAACGCATATTCCGGAGCATCAGAATTTAAGAGGCGCTTCGGCCTATCAATAATCATTAATTTTAATCCAATATTATGAACAACAACCAGACAATTGAAAAACTCAAACAAATGCGATTGGGTGCTATGGCCCAATTACACTTCCAGCATGTGAAGGACAACCTATTAAGTGACGTCACGGCCGACGAATACCTGGCATTGCTGACAGACCACGAGTGGGAAGACCGGGAGAATAAAAAAATCGACCGCCTTATTAAACAGGCTGACTTCAAACAAAAAGCAAGTCTTGCAGAAGTAAGTTATGCGGATAATCGGAACTTGGACAAGAATATGTTTGTGCGCTTGGGCACCTTAAATTTTATGGACAGGAAAGAAAACATTATTCTTACCGGAGCTTCCGGTGTGGGAAAAAGCTATCTGGCCCAGGCATTGGGCTACCAAGCCTGTCTAATGGGGCATAAGACAATATACACCAACACAGCCCGTCTGTTAAAGAAATTTAAACTCAGTAAGGTTGATGGTACTTATCTCAAAGAACTGTCAAAACTATTAAAAGCTGATTTACTTATTTTAGATGATTTTGGGCTACAGGCCTTTGACAACCATGCCAGAGAAACGCTTATGGACATAATTGATGATCGCTACAACAAAACATCAACCATTATATCCTCACAAATACCATTATCTGCTTGGTATGATATTATTGGGGAAGGAACTATTGCTGATGCCATACTGGACCGTATTGTGAACTCGTCCCATAGAGTCGACCTAAAAGGCGAATCACTAAGAAAAGGAGTTTTAATGAAGGAATAACATTAATTTTTTATATAATTGTAGGATCTTTCAAAGTGGCACTGTTTGACCGAAATCAGTGGCACGGTCACTCCGATATAGCCATTGAGCAACAAAGCGGAATTTCTTAAAAATAAAAATTGTAACAAACAGAGAAATAAAAACAGATTTAGTTTGGAACTAAAGAACAAAATATGAACAAA
>PHDE01000043.1 GCA_002842505.1 Bacteroidetes bacterium HGW-Bacteroidetes-3
GGGTGTTGGGATTTATGCATTCAGTCATAGATATTTTGGCGGGAATTCCATCGGTTGTTTATGGTGTTTGGGGAATTTTGGTGATTGTTCCTTTTGTGGGCGACAATTTGGCGCCATTTTTTAATGCAGAATCAAGCGGTTACAGTATTCTGGCTGGCGCTTTGGTGTTGGCCGTTATGACCATTCCTTATGTGTTGAATATGTTGATTGAAGTTTTTAACAGCATTGCGGTGGAATATAAAGAAGCATCACTTTCATTGGGCGCAACTTACTGGGAAACCATAAAATTTGTGGTGTTAAAAAAAGGCTTGTCTGGTATTCTTTCCGCTTTTGGCTTGGGAATTTCAAAAGCATTGGGTGAAACCATTGCAGTATTAATGGTGGTGGGAAATGTGGTACAGTTTCCAAAAAGCGTTTTTGATGCAGGTTATCCCTTGCCGGCCTTAATTGCAAATAATTATGGCGAAATGATGTCAATTCCGTTTTACGATTCAGCTTTAATGTTGGCGGCGTTGCTGCTGTTTATCATCGTTATATTTTTTAATGTTGCCGCAAGATATCTTATTCAAAAAACCACAATAACACAATGATAAAGATGAACAGGAAAAAATTTGAAGAACAGTTTTTTAGGGTGTTGATGTCTTTTGTTACTGCATCCATCATTTTTGTGTTGGTATATATTTTTTATATTATTCTGAAGAAAGGATTGCCGTCCTTGTCTTGGGATATGGTGAGTAGATTGCCCGAAGGTGGCTATTATTTTGGAAAAGAAGGCGGTATTTTAAATGCCATAATTGGGTCATTTTACATTTCGGTTTCAGCCACATTTTTAGCATTTGTGATAGGATTGCCTGTGGCGCTTTATATGAATGTTTATTTGGTAAGAAGACCTAAATTTTTAACAATGACCCGCTTTGTTTTGGATGCTTTATGGGGCGTTCCTTCCATTGTTTACGGGGCTTTTGGGTTTACCATTATGATTTATTTCGGATTGAGAACTTCGTTATTGGCAGGGATTATTGCGGTTACCTTGCTTATTATTCCCATTATGATTAGGGCAATGGATGAGGTTTTGAGAACCATTCCCAAAGGATTGATGGAAGCTTCTTTGGCCCTGGGTTCCACAAAAACCGAAACGGCTTTCAAAGTTTTTTTCAAGCAAGCTTTGCCCGGATTTATTACGGCAATTTTATTGTCGTTTGGACGTGGAATTGGCGATGCGGCTTCCGTATTGTTTACGGCAGGATTTACAGATCACATTCCCGAAAAATTGACAGATCCTGTTGCAACATTGCCGTTGGCCATCTTTTTTCAATTGGGTTCGCCAATACCCGAAGTGCGAGAAAGGGCTTATGCCGCTGCAGTCATACTGATTGCCATTGTTTTCACTATTAGCCTTTCGGCAAGATTGTTATCAAAAAAATTCAAAAAACACCAAGTATAAGAATGGAAAGTGCAATTATTATTAAGAATTTAAAGGTTTCTTCAAAAGATAAAGTGATTTTAAAAGGGATTAATGTTGAAATTCCAAAGAATAAACTGACGGTTCTTTTAGGGCCATCTGGCTGCGGAAAAACAACCTTGTTCAAATGCTTGAACCGGTTAACGGATTTGTACCCTGAACTTAAAGTTGAAGGCAGCGTTTTTATTGGGGAAGACGATATTTTTCATACCAAACAAAATGTGACAGATTTGCGTCAAAAAATGGGACTTTTAAACCAAAAACCATATCCTTTGCCTATGTCTATTTTTAAAAATGTGGCTTATGGTTTAAAATTGAAAGGCGTAAAGGATAAAAAAATATTGGCCGAAAAGGTGGAGGTTTACTTAAAACAAGCGGCACTTTGGGACGAAGTAAAAGACAGGTTGAATGATTCAGCCACCAGGCTTTCCATAGGTCAACAACAACGTTTGTGTTTGGCAAGAGGTTTGGCCACCAATCCCGAAATTCTTTTGGCCGATGAACCAACTTCCGCATTGGATCCCATTTCAAGCAAAGCCATTGAAGAAAAGTTTTTGGAATTGAAGGAAAATTATACCGTAATTGTGGTTACCCATATTTTAAGGCAGGCAAAAAGATTGGCAGATCACGTTATTTTTATGTACGACGGGCAAGTAATTGAACAGGGAAGTCCCAAAGAACTGTTTGAAAATCCGCAAACAGAAACATTGAAAAAATATATTCAGGTTGGTTATTAATTTTTATTGATTTGTTTTAGCGGCAGCGAATTAAAAATTCGCTGCTTTTTTTGTTGACTTTTTAGAAAAAACAATTTTATTTTGGGTTTAAAGCCTCCAGTTCTTTATAGTTTCTGGTCAGTTTTTTAAGTAAAATTCCATAAATAATACGGTAGTAAGCCCATATAAGTCCGCACATTACCAATAAAACCAGTATTTGTGCAACAATCATAATACCCAAAAATTTATCACTATCCAAAGTGGCGTTTTTCGGCATATAACTTTCTATTAAAATATTGGGATGGGAAAACATAATCACATTCAAAATAACCGACAAGATGATGTACAAAGCAATATTGTAGTACACGTAATAATGAACCGTTTTGCGGGTTTTTAAAATGTTTTTCATCAGTAAATTGGTGTTGTCAACCACTGAAATTGTCTTATAATTTTTATAAAACAGATAAATAAAAATAAAAACCACCACATAATGCAACCCTTGGGCAATAAACATAAAGGTATTTAAATTAAACATCTCATAAATCGCAAAAGTGCTTTCAGGAATCAAAAGGGTTATCAATCCCCAAAATAAAAATTCGGCGATGCAAATAATGAAAATCCACTTTACAATCGAAGAAGATTTTTTATGGATCATCTTATAAATTTCGTTATAGGATAATTTCGGAAAATCAGCAGCCTGTTTCTTCCAATCCTTTTTTAAGAATTCTAACTCATCCATCATCTAAGGGTTTAAAATTGTTTTTAAACGCGTTTTAATTCTGTTCATCCGCACACGTGCGTTTACTTCCGAAATACCCATTGTTTCGGATATTTCCTTATAATTCACATCTTCCAAGTACAAGAAAATCAATGCTTTGTCAATATCTGTCAATTGATGAATCGCTTTATACATCAGTTTTAATTGCTCTTCCTCCGTATCATCGTAACTTGTCGATTCAATTCGGTATAAAACTGAGTCAAAGTCCTGTGTAACAATGCTTCGCTTCGATTTTCGGTACAAAGTTATAGCCGTATTCAGCCCAATTCTGTACATCCAAGTGCTTAATTTGGATTCTCCTCTAAATTTTGGGTACGCTTTCCAAAGCTGAATGGCAATTTCCTGAAATAAATCATTGTGAGCATCTTGGTTCGACGTGTAAATTCTGCATACTTTATGAATGATATTTTGATTTTGCTCAAATTCCACTATAAATTTATGCTCAATTTCTTTATTCACAAGTTCTAATTATTAGCAATTAATAAGTATGCGATTGTTGATATTTGTTACAATATTGCTTAAAAATAAGCATATTATTTTAACCTGCCTGCATTTTCTTTGGGCGTTCCCCTGTGGGTCGGGCTTTTCGTTGCAATCTTTTTTTCGGATAAAAACCGCAAAAAAGGATTTTCACTTCAATCCCTAACGCACATAAAATTACGATTTACGATTTTAGACCTTCCTGCCTGACAGGTAGATTTACGATTTTAAATTGTTGAATTGTACTTTTCAACTTTAAAATTCCCCCTTCGGCGCCTGTCCCGCTTTTATTGCGGGAGGTTAGGGGGCCTTTTTTATTTCTGTTATAAATTTGTCCAATTCCTTACCGTATTTAGATGCTTTTACTTCTTTGGAAAGGGAATTGTTAATGGTGTCCAATAATTTTATGTTGGCGTTGTACAATTCAGTTAACGCCAAATAAGGCGCAACTTCATGTTCAGCATTGAGAACTGCAAAGTTGGTGGTGTAATAATATTTTCTTCTGATTAAGCTTTTTTCTTCCTTGTTGATTTTTGAAACCAGCGCTGTATCCTTTATTTTTTGGGCTTCAAACTTTTCAACAACCAAGTCCAATTTTTTACCGTTAAATTTTTGCGCCATTGCTTTATGTTCCGCCAATAAATCATGGTTTACCGAACCCGTAATTTTTGCAGAAGTCGCAAATTTTTCCAATTTGGCATTCACGGTAATTTCGCCTTTTTCACCAAAAAATGAAATTCTTTCGCCCGCTATTTTATCCAACGCCAAAAAATAAATTTCCGGACTTTCAACATCATCGCTTAACAAAATATCGGTTTTCCCCTCCAATAAAACAGAATCCACAGAAACCATCGCTGAATCTTTAACTTTTTGTAAATACAAAGTTCCTTTTTTTAATCCGTCAATGGTTACTTTAACAACCATATTTCCTTGCTCATTTTTATTGCAAGAAATTAAAAGCACTACAATAGCTAAAAAGCCAATAATTTTTTTCATTTTATAAGTTTAAGCGTGCAAATATCTAATTTTTATTTAGTTAAAAAAAGTAATTTATGGCGCAACTATTCGCATCAATTCGGCAGTTAACATCGCGCCGTAAGTTCCAATAACATAGCCAAAAACAGCCAATAAAACCCCTACAGATGCCAATGCCGGATGAAAAGCGGCAGCAACAATTGGCGCAGAAGCGGCACCGCCTACATTTGCCTGGCTTCCCACTGCCAAGAAAAAGTATGGCGCTTTTATGAGTTTAGCCATAATAATTAATATAATGGCGTGAATGGTCATCCAAACAAGTCCAATAAAAATCAATCCGGGATTGTCTAAAATCATCGTTAAATCCATTTTCATTCCAATAGTTGCAACCAAAATATAAATAAATACGCTTCCAATTTTACTGGCTCCCGCGCCTTCATATTTTTTTAAAGACGTAAATGACAAACCAATTCCCAAAATGGTAGCGATACTGATCATCCAAAAGAATTGAGAGCTGAATGAAGACAAAGCAGAAGTCGGGTCGCTGACAGACTCAAAATTATTTACCAAAAATGCAGCAATTGCATCTGCGCCAAAATGAGAAATTCCCACAACCGTAAATGCAATGGAAAGAATAACTATTAAATCGGATAATGTTGGGTTTCTCGACACTTTATTGGTATAAGTTGAAACTTTTTCTTTGAGTTCTTCAATGGCTGAATTGTCTGATTTCAGCCACTTATCAATTTTTTCCGATTTTCCGATGCCTATTAATATGATGGCCATCCAAATATTTGCCACAACAATATCAACTAACACCATTCCGCCATATAATTTCGGATTGTAGCCGTAAATTTCGAGCATCGCCGCTTGGTTTGCGCCACCGCCAATCCAGCTTCCAGCTAAGGTTGCCAATCCTCGCCAAACTGCATCTGGTCCAACGCCGCCAACAGTTTCCGGAGATACAAATGAAATTAACATAATGGCCAACGGACCACCAATAATAATCCCGACGGTTCCAGTTAAAAACATAATCAATGCTTTCGGACCTAAATTAAACACCGCTTTTAAATCGATGCACAAGGTCATTAAAACCAGAGAAGCAGGCAGTAAAAACCGACTTGCAACATAATATAATTGTGATTCGTGTTTTACAATTTCACCAACTTCATTCACAGTTTCCCATTGTGGCGCAATAATTCCCAATGAAGTAAAAATCGCAGGCAATAGATAAGCCATAAGTAATGCCGGAACAATTTTATAAAATTTTATCCAGGCGCTATTTTCACTCGAGGAAGTATAAAAAACGAATCCGAGCGTCAGCATTAATATTCCGAAGGCAATAGTGTCTTGTGTAATAAGTGGCGTTGTATCCATGTAATTTTTCAATTTTGGCTAAAATACTATTTTTTTAAATGAATATCGGACTAAAAAAAGTGTTTTTGGTTGTGTATATTTGTGAAATAAATGATTAAAATATGCGATATATAAAAATTTATTTTTTAGTGGCCTTATTGGCAGTTTCCTGCAAAACAATCCAGGAAACAACAGCAGTGAAAGTTCCTGAACAAACCATACAAGATGTTCGGGAAATTCAAGGCGGAATGTGGATTCCTTCTCTGCTGGAAGGAATGAATGAAAGCGAAATGCTTCAGTTGGGAAGCAAAATGACCGCAAAAGATATTTACGATGTTAATAATTCAAGTTTAAAAGATGCCATTGTGCATTTTAACGGAGGCTGTACTTCAGAAATTATTTCGCCAAACGGCTTGTTATTAACCAACCATCATTGTGGTTACGGCGCCATCCAATCGCATTCAACAGTTGAGAAAGATTATTTAACTGATGGTTTTTGGGCGATGAATTATGACGAGGAATTGTCAAATCCAAGTATGGATGTAACTTTTATAAAACGAATTGATGATGTCACTTCGGAAGTTTTTAAAGGAGTAACAGCCACAATGGATGAAGCTTCAAAATTGAAAATCATCAACCAAAATATTGAAAAAGTAGCCAAAGCTGCCCAAAAGGAAGCTTGGCAAGATGCCAATGTCAAATCTATTTACAATGGCAACCAATATTTATTGTTTGTTACAGAAACCTTTAACGATCTTCGTTTGGTGGGTGCACCGCCATCATCAATAGGGAAATTTGGCGCTGATACCGACAATTGGATGTGGCCACGCCATACGGGAGATTTTTCTATGTTCCGTATTTATGCCGGCGCAAATAACCGTCCGGCAAGTTATTCAAAAGATAACGTGCCTTACAAGCCAAACCATTATTTGCCAATATCGTTGGATGGTGTTGAAGAAGGTGATTTTACATTGGTATTCGGATTTCCCGGACGCACCAATGAATATTTGCCAGCGGTTGGCGTAGCCCAAATTGTGAATGTTTTGAATCCGGCACGAATTGAAATTCGTGACAATTCATTGAAAATAACGGATTCTTTTATGAGAAAAGATGCCGAGATAAAAATTAAATATGCTTCAAAATACGCATCAACTGCCAACTATTGGAAAAAATGGATAGGGGAAAATCAGGGAATTGAAAAATCAAATGCCATTGAAAAGAAATGTGAATTAGAAAAAGAATTCACAAAAATTGTCAATGAAAAAGATTTGGCGGGCTACAAAACTTTGCTGTCAGATTTTGAAAAATTATATACGGAAATAGAAAGTGTTTCGTTGGCTCGCGAATATTGGATGGAAGTTGCCTACAGAAACGTAGAGTTGTTGGGAATTACTTTTAGGGCTTATCAAATGGAACAAGCCTATTTAAAAGGTGGTGAACCTGCTTTTACCAAAGCCAAAGAAGCTGCACTGAACAGGTTAGCAGAAATCTATAAAAATTATAGCGCAACGGTTGACAAACCTGTTTTTGAAAAGTTGGTTGCTCTTTACGCGGAAAAATCTCCTTCAGCATATTTGCCAGCAAATATGGTTAATGCCGATTTTAAATCAATTGCTAACGATATTTATGCAAATTCAAAACTGACAACTTTTGAAGGTGCTGAAAAATTACTTACTGGAACTCCGGCTGAAGTGATTAAAAAGTTAAATGAAGACAAAGCTTATGTGTTTGGAAAAGAGTTGCACACTATTTTTTACACCAAATTGGAACCGAAATTTCAAGCGTTAAATATACAAATTGAAGCTGTGCAAAAGGAGTATATGAAAGCGCTGATGGAAGTTTTTCCTAACAACCGTTTTTTTCCTGATGCCAATAGCACGCTTCGCGTAACTTACGGACAAGTTAAAGGTTATGAGCCTAAAGACGGCGTTTATTATAGCGCCAATACTTATTTGGAAGGCGTAGTGGAAAAATATGTTCCGGGTGATTATGAATTTGATGTGCCTAAAAAATTGTTGGATTTATACGAAGCAAAAGATTACGGACAATATGGCGAAAATGGCAAAATGCCTGTGAACTTTATTGGCACAAACCATACAACAGGCGGAAACTCTGGAAGTCCGGCCATTGATGCGCACGGAAATTTAATTGGGTTAAATTTTGACAGGGTTTGGGAAGGAACGATGAGCGATATGAATTACGACCCGGATATTTGCAGAAATATTATGGTGGATATTCGCTATGTATTGTTTATCATTGATAAATATGCCGGAGCAAAAAATTTAATTGACGAAATGACTTTGGTGCATCCAAAAAAATAATTTCAACTTTATTGAAAAAAGGAGCTGTTTGCAAAGAAAAACATTTTTTAACCGCAAGGGACGCTAGGTTTTTCGCAAGGAACGCAAAGTGCTGATTTTAAAAATTAGAAACTTAGCGAGCATTGCGCCTTCTTTGTGAGCTTTGCGTTTTAACCGACTTTTATACGGCTTTATTTTTGGAAAATTTGGTTTGAATTTTTTAGTAGGAGCGTCAAAATTCGAGGAATTGTTTTTTTATCTTCATTGTCAAAGTACTCGTTGATGCTTAAAATATCAAAACCATATTTTTGGGCAACATTTGTGAAATCGGAAATGTGATGGTTAAAACAAGTCACTATTTGAAGGCCTTCTTCCGTTTCAAATCTTGCTTTCGTACCTGTATATTGTTTGAATGGATGGAGTTCTCCAATATAAATAAAACCGTCTTTTTTAATTGAATTTGCGGCTTGGCTAAAAACAGCGTCCAGATTTTCAATATGTTCAAGAACAAGACTAAAACAAATGAGGTCAAAAGGTTTTTTTACAAACGTCCAATTTTGATTGATGTCGGCATTTATAAATTCAACTTTATCGGAATTTATTTTATTTTTAGCCTTTTTAAGCATTTCTTCGGAAAGATCAACCGCAAGTATTTTGGCGGATTTAGTAATTAGCCATTCGGTGTTTTTACCCGTGCCACAACCAATTTCCAAGCAGGAATCAAACGGAATGGAAATTAAATTTTCTCTTAAAGCAATCGCTTCAAGATCTCTTGTTTTATTAATGTTTGTATCATATTGTTCTGCCCAAATATTATAGGCTTTATTTACATTCATTTTTTCTTATTTTTATAAATTACTCTTCATTTAGACAAGGACATTTTTGTTTTGTTTTCTTTCAGTTACTTTCTAAAATTAAACTCAGAATTCAAAACTCAGAACTAAAAACTCAAAAGAATTTGCCACACAAATTTTTCATGAGGTTCTAAAACCAGCAATCCGTTTTGGTTGTTAAAGGCATTTGGCGCGCACGTCATAGGTTCAATGGCAATGCAATTTTTTGCTGGTGGCGTATAAACCTGTAAATAGTTTTTTTTGGAAGTTGAAGAAAAGTCCATTTCAATTTTATAAGTGTCACATTTAAAAGATGCTTTTGGTTTGTTGGTGATAAAACAATCATCTAAAAAAGTGTTTTCTATTAAAAGCGGTGTTTCGAACTTTAGGGGAATTTCGTTTGTCGGAATCATTTTTTCATTCAATTCATACTGTGTTTCAGCTTCAAAATTTAGGGAACTAGCATTTAAATTACTTGTTTTAAAATATGGATGCCACCCAATTCCGAATGGAAAAGACGTTTTTCCTGTATTATTTACATTGAAATCAATTGAAATTTTTTCTGGTGAAAAAGTGTAAATAATTTCTATTTGGTAAGGAAATGGAAAGCCTTTTGTTTTTCCTTCATCAGCATATTGAAGCGCCACAATTGCCTTACTTTCGGTTGCTTCGATATTTTTAACGGAAAATGGTTTGTCGTAAATATGTCCGTGCAAAGCATTGTTTAAATCTTTTTCATTGCAATCCAATTCATGTTTTGTTTGATCGAATTCATATTTTCCCCCAGAAATTCTGTTTGGAAACGGAAATAACAGAGCCGATTTATACGTGTTTTTATAATCGTTTAAACCTTCTGTATCATTTGAGATTCCGTTGATGATGTCAACAGAATTCAACAATAATTTTTGAAGTGAAGCGCCTAAATTCGGATAAATAACACTCTGAAAATGTAACTTTTTATTTTTAATGAAAATTTGGTTTAAGAGCGGATTTTGGTTTTTTACAATTTCTGCGGTATACATTTATGTTTCTGGGTTTTGATTTTTAGGCAAACGTTTTGCATCTTTCAGGCTTTTGTTGAGCATCCATTCCAACTGTCCGTTTGTGGAACGGAATTCATCCGCGGCCCATTTCTCAATAGCTTTTAGCATATCTTCATCTATTCGTAATGCAAATGCTTTCTTTGCCATTAGCTGCTTTTTTTCTAATTTATGACTTTAATGATCCAATTTTGTCTTGATATGTGTCAAGAGTTCTTTGAATTTCTTCTTTTTTTTGCGTTCCAATTAAAAGGTGCTTTCCGTTTGTCAACAATAATTGAAGTCCAACATCGCCCTTTACCGTAAATGATTTTCCCTTATTTTTTCTAAAACTGAATTTCAAACCCCAGCCGCCATATTCAAAAATGGCATTGTAATTTCTGACATAACATTTGGAAATGGAATTCCAAGGCAAAAATCGATAGGAGAAATGAAAAGGCAAATATTGGTAATAAACACCTTTTTCGTCTATTCTGGTTTTCAGCTTGAAAAAATTAAAAAGTACAAATACAAATAAAATAACCAGAATACCCCCTAAATCATTCAGCATTTCTCCAAAATTTCCTTGTGAAATAGTGTTCCAATCTTTAACTATCGGAATGGTGACCGCCACCAAAGCAATGAATAGACCAATAAATAACCAAGATTGCGTGAACTTTTGTTCTTCAATAAATATTTTCATATTGATAGCATTAAGCTGTTTTTAGAAAACTGGTCATCAATATTTATTTTTATCCCGTTCAAAAATCACTTTTGAAAAATCGCCATGGCCGTTGCTTATAGCGCTAACCACTTCCCAGCCTTCTCGCGCGTATTGGTTTAGCGTGTCTTCAAAAAAAACGTCCTTTTTCCAAAATCCTTTCGATATAATTTTATATTCTTTCATCTGTTTAAATTTTATTTTTTATTGGTACAGATGCAGTTCGCCATTAATCATTCTGCTGTGTATCAAAATTTGTTATGCTCGTTTCATAAAAGTAAAATTAATTGCTAAAAAATATTTTTGAAACAGTCATATAAATGATGAGCGTAACGTAAACTATGAATGTAATCATGATTAATGGTTTAAAGTTCCTGTATTTACAATGGGTGTCGTGTCTTTGTCGGAACAAAGCACCACCATTAAGTTACTGACCATTGCGGCTTTTCGTTCTTCATCCAAGTCCACAATCTTATTTTTGCTCAATTTTAATATGGCCATTTCCACCATACTTACGGCACCTTCCACAATTTTATGGCGCGCTGCAATTATTGCGGTAGCTTGTTGGCGTTTTAACATAGCACTTGCAATTTCCTGGGCATAAGCCAAATAACCAATGCGCGCTTCCAAAACTTGAATGCCGGCCATATCAAGGCGTTCGGAAAGTTCTTTCTCTAAAGCAATGCTCACTTCATTTACGCTGGCTCTCAAAGTAATTTCTTCCTCTTTATCATCATCTTCAAAATTGTCATAAGGATACAAACTCGCCAATTTACGAACTGCGGCATCCGATTGCACACGCACAAAATTTTCGTAATTGTCAACGTCAAAAGCGGCTTTGTAAGTGTCTTTTACTTTCCAAACCAAAATGGTGCTAATCATAATTGGATTTCCCAATTTGTCGTTTACCTTCACGCGCTCGCTGTCGAAATTGCAAGCCCGCAATGAAATTCCTTTTTTCAAATACAAAGGATTCCCCCAATAAAATCCGTTTTCCTTCACCGTCCCAATGTATTTTCCGAAAAGCAAAATCACTTTTGAAGTGTTTGGATTTACCAAAAAGAATCCGGGAAGAATAATAAATGCCATAAATATTGAGACTGCGAACCAATCAGAAATATTGGCAACACCGTAAATGCCTGCGACTCCAAAAACAAAAAACAGAAGGAGCATAAAATAACCATTCGATAGTTTAATAATTTTTTCTTGTGTCATGATTGTGGTTTTAGTTGATATTAATATGATATCATAAAGATATAAAATATTTTTTGAACTTTCCAAATTTTTTACCCTCTTTATTTTTTATCTTAGCCGAAAATAAAACAAGATGAAAACCTTCAAATTAAGCTATATTTTAATAGTATTTTTACTGATAAACGCACAATTATTCGCAAACGACATCAAACCAAACTGGGGAAAAACCGGACATAGAACCATTGGTGAAATCGCTGATAACTATACAAAAAGCAAAACAAAAAGCAAAATTGCAGAAATTTTGGACGGACAAAGTTTGGCATTGGTTTCCACTTTTGGGGACGACATAAAATCGGACAGCCGTTATAGAAATTTCAATACGATGCATTATGTGAATATGCCTTTTGGCGTGAAGTATGAAGATTCCGAAAAGAATCCGAAAGGCGATATGGTTACAGGAATTGAAAAATGTAAAGCGGTTATTTTAGACAAAAATGCCACTAAAGAAGATAAGGCATTTTACTTGAAATTATTGGTTCATTTTATGGGCGATTTACACCAGCCAATGCACGTAGGAAGAGCGGAAGATAAAGGCGGAAATGACATTCAGGTTCAGTGGTTTGGTAGCGGAACAAATTTGCATTCGGTTTGGGATTCAAAAATGATTGATGGTTTTGAAATGACTTATACCGAACTTTCCGACAATGCCGATAAAATTTCTAAAGAACAAGTGAAGTTTTTGCAAAAAGGGACCATTACAGATTGGGTGAACGAAACCCAAACTTTCGCTGTTAAGGCTTATGCGTCTGTTGAAGTTGGCGAAAAGTTAAGCTATAACTATTCTTATGAAAATTTTGAAACAGTTCGTTCGCAACTTCAAAAAGGAGGAATTCGTTTAGCTAAAGTGTTGAATGATTTGTTTTTGTAAGAATTAAGTTTTAAGCTCTAAGCCATAAGCTTTAAATTGTTTTATTCTTCGATACATAATGATACTGTTTAAAGAATGATTCTCCAAAAAAAGGGAGTTTGATTGGTTATAAAAATTAATCTATAAGTTCTAGGCTTTAAGTTCTAAGTTATTGGCTGTTAGCTTAAAACTTAGAACTTAAAACTAATTATACGTTTCCCATCGTCTTTGTTCTCGCAAAAGCAAGGATTCAAATTTGTGCGGGATTTCAATTTTTAAATTGATTACCTCCGAAGTTTTTGGATGCAGAAATGAAATTTCATAAGCGCACAAAAAAAGCCCTTTCCCTCTGTGAAGCATTTTTTTTTCCACATATAATTTGTCGCCAAAAATGGGATGATTAATACTTGCCAAATGAATGCGTATTTGGTGCGTTCTTCCCGTTTTTGGGTACACATTTAAAAGACTCAAATGTTTATGTTTTAATGAATTTATTACAGTTACAACTTCAAAATCAGTTTCTGCAGTTTTATCTTCAATAGGCGTGTTTATTTTTCCGTTTTTAAGCACTTCACCAATTACAATTGCGCAATATTTTTTTTGTATGGTATGATTTTCAAACTGGTTTCCCAATGCAATTTGTGCTGTTTTTGTTTTGGCAATCAGTAAAATCCCTGAGGTTTGGTTGTCCAATCTGTGCACTGGCGTTGGCCAGGGAAGCGCATCTGGTTCGGTGCTTTTTCCCAAATTAAATGGCAAAGCATTGTAAATGGTTTTATAGGCATTGCCGCTTACAGAAAATCCGGCCGGTTTGTGAATTGCCGCCATATAATTATCTTCAAACAAAATTCCCAATTTAAGTTCAAATATTTTGGGTTGTGATTGCGGCGTTTCCAACAAATCGATCACTTGTCCGAAATGCACAAAAGTTCCTGTTAGGGCAATTTCGCCGTTGATTAAAATTTGTCCGCGTTTGATGGCTTTTTTGATACCAGCGTTTGATGGAATAAAATCGTAAAATATTTTTGGCGCATAATTTTGCAGCCGAATATTTTCAATGCCTTTTGGAACAATATGTGAATGGAGTAAATTGATAATTTTAGACTTTTAACATAAGATTTACGATTTACGATTTACGATTTACGATTTTTGAGTTCAGCCCTTCGAGAAGGAATTAAAAAAGGACTTTCAAAATTTCAACTTTATCTAAAGCAAATATTTTTTCTCAAGAAGTTGAATAATTTCTTTATAATCAAAAGCTAAATTAAGCTTTATGGCTTTTTCAAAAGTAAACCAATTGTAATCCAACACCTCGAGTTCCTGAATTTTTATGTCGCCGGTCCAATTTCCCAGAAACCGATAATATTTCCGGTCTTGCCATATACCGGTTTTAATAATTTTGGTAGGCGTAAAATCTAGGTTGCATTCTTCTTTAACTTCCCGTATCACATTTTGTTCTGCAGTTTCGCCAATTTCGGCTCTTCCGCCGGGGCAACCCCAATATTCCGGATAATTTTCTGTGTAATGGGAACGTTGTAGCAACAGTATTTTTTTGTTCTGTAAAATAATGCCCGATGCCGCTAAAACCATAAAATTTTTAATTTTTAATGATGCCGAGTGTGGCATTTTCACCAGTCGCCAATTGCCATTCTTTTGCAGAAATGATATTTCCATTGGCATCATAAACAATTACTTCAGCTGTATTCGGACCTGCATATCCTTGGTTTAAGGCTTGAAAATCAATTCTGTTGTAACCTTCTTCCAAATTGAGATACACTACAAAATAATTTCCTTTCAATCCGATATTTGTGCTCACAACACTATTGTTTAGGTAAATTTGAATTCGGTCGCCATCAACCAAACCAAAGTCCCTGCACTCAATTTTAACTGTTTTTGTGGTACTTTTAACGGTTCCCAAACTATAATTGCTTCCCAGTTTTTTATGGGTCACGTCTTGTCCTTTCCAATATTTCAATCCAATAATATCTTTGTCTTCCGGCAATGTTTCCATCAAGAAGTTATGATTTTTTGAAGATGATTTGTTTTCTTCCAAGTTTTTATTGATGGCGCTTGTGTTTAACTTTTCATCAATTTTCAGCTCAATATTTTGTGTTGGAGGCGCTATTTTTGTGTTTTCGAAAGTTGCTTTTAAGGGAGTCTTGCTTTTTAGCATTCCGCCTTCATTGTCCATTTTTTTGGATTTAGCAGTATCGCTCTGCGAAAATGAATTAACAGAAATCAAGTTGATTAAAAGTATAAAAAGTGTTGATTTTAGTGCGTTGTTCATTTTAAGTTTTAATTTCATAGATAGCTGCAAAAAAAATGCCAAGTATTGCGGACTTTTAATATGTCTGATAAAAGTAATAAAATGCCCCAATAACTATTGAGGCATTTTACTAATTGTTTGTTAAACTATTTTGAAGTTTTATTTAATCAACTCAAAACTTCGTTTGATAAAATTGGTCAAATCTTCACCGTGCAATAAGTTTTGGGAAAGTTTTGCCAAATCAAAAGCTTGTTTAATTAAAGCTTCTTGTTTCTTTTTGGTTTTGGTGGCTAAAATTTTGCCAACCAATTCGTTATTGGTATTCACCACCAAATTGTACATATCAGGGAAATTTCCCATTCCCATAAATCCGCCGCCGCCTGTCGCTTGCATTTCTTTCATTCTTCGCATAAATTCGGGTTGCGTAATGATAAACGGATTTGCCGATGAATCCATCGCTTCTAACTGAACGGAATACGTTTTTGTCGGAATTATTTCTTCAATAATTGGTTTTAATTCTGCTATTTCCTCTTCGGAAAGTTTGCTTATTTTGGCTTCGTCTTTTTTGATTAAATTGTCGATTTGATCAGCATCAACACGAGCAAAATGAATATTTTCTTTTGAACCTTCCAATTTTTGAATCAAATGGGAAACAATCGGAGAATCCAACAACAAAACTTCGTAGCCTTTTTCTTTTGCGGCGTCTATATAACTGTGTTGCGCTTTTTCGTTTGAGGCATACAAAATAACCAGGTTATTGTCTTTGTCCGTTTGCAAAGGTTTTATTTTTTCCTGCAATTCTTCAAAAGTGAAATACGTGTTGTCAACCGTCGGATACAAAGCAAACTTGTCCGATTTTTCAAAGAATTTATCTTCGGAAAGCATTCCGTATTCAATAATTATTTTGATGTCGTTCCATTTTTCTTCAAAAGCCTTGCGGTCATTTTTGAACAAGCTGATCAATTTATCGGCCACTTTTCTTGTGATGTAGCTCGCTATTTTTTTAACGGCGGCATCACTTTGCAAATAAGAACGGGAAACATTCAAAGGAATATCCGGAGAATCAATCACACCGCGAAGCATTTGTAAAAAGTCGGGCACAATTCCTTCCACATTATCGGTTACAAACACCTGATTTTGATACAATTGAATCTTGTCTTTCGCCTGATCTATATTTTTCGTCAGCTTTGGAAAATATAAAATTCCGGTTAAATTGAACGGATAATCAACATTTAAATGAATGTTAAACAACGGTTCTTCAAACTGCATTGGATACAATTCCCTGTAAAAATCGGCATAATCTTCCTCTTTTAAATCGGTCGGATTTTTCGTCCAGGCCGGATTCGGATTGTTTACGATATTGTCAACTGTAATTTTTTCCGGTTTCGCGTCTTCAGGCGCACCTTCCGCCAAAGGCAACGTTTCTTCGCGTGTTCCAAATTTAATTGGAATTGGCATAAACTTGTTGTACTTGGTTAACAATTGCGTAATTCTGTTTTCTTCCAAAAATTCTGTGGAATCTTCAGCAATATGCAATACAATTTCTGTTCCGCGTTCCGTTCTTTCAACATCTTCAAGTATATATTGCGGACTTCCGTCGCATTCCCAACGCACTGCTTTGGCGTCTTCCTGAAAAGATTTGGTGAAAATCTCCACTTTTTCGGCAACCATAAATGAGGAATAAAATCCCAGTCCGAAATGACCGATAATTCCAGTATCTTCCACTTTGTCTTTGTATTTTTCAACAAATTCTTCAGCGCCCGAAAAAGCGATTTGGTTGATGTATTTTTTTACTTCATCGCCCGTCATTCCAACACCTTGGTCAATAATTCTGATTTCCTTTTTTTCTTTATCTACTTTTATTTCGATAATCGGATTTCCGATATCGCCTTTAATTTCGCCTAATGTAGATAAATGTTTTAATTTTAAAGTAGCATCCGTTGCATTTGAAATCAACTCGCGCAAAAATATTTCGTGATCAGAATATAAGAATTTTTTAATAATGGGAAAAATATTTTCAGCCGTTACTTTAATACTTCCTTTTGCCATATCTTTTAGTTTTTGATTTATAATTTACCTTCTGTTATAGTCAAAAAAAATACCAAAGTGAGAAAGGTGACAAATTGGCAATAATATATAAATTGTGCATTGGGATATTTATGTATATTCGTTACTGTATTTTATAGATCAATGGAAAAAATGGCGCAACTTGATTTTGATTATGTGATTATTGGAAGCGGATTTGGCGGCTCGGTAAGTGCCTTGCGATTGTCAGAAAAAGGCTATAAAGTTTTGGTTATTGAAAAAGGCAAGTGGTTTACCGGTAAGGATTTTCCCAAAACCAACTGGAATTTAAAAAAATGGCTGTGGCAGCCAAATATGAAATTATTTGGTTTTTTTAAAATGACTTTTTTAAACCACGTCACCGTTTTATCTGGCGTTGGCGTTGGCGGCGGATCGTTGACTTATGCCAATACACTGCCAATTCCCAAAACATATTTTTTTACTTCGGGAAGTTGGGCAACCCTAAATAATTGGGAAGAAGCGCTAAAACCACATTATGAAACAGCTTATAAAATGTTGGGAGCGGCAACAAATCCTTCTTTTTTTGAAGCAGATGAAAGCCTGCGGAAATTGGCAAAAGATATAGGAAAAGAGGCTGCTTTTGAAGCAACAAATGTGGCGGTTTATTTTGGTGAAGCCGGAAGAACTGTGGAAGATCCTTATTTCGGCGGAAAAGGGCCAGACAGAACTGGTTGCGTTTTTTGCGGCGCTTGTATGACGGGTTGCAGGTACAATGCAAAAAACACATTGGATAAGAATTATTTGTATTTAGCGCAACAAATGGGCGTTAAAATTTTAGCCGAAAAAGAAGTGGTGGATGTTGCTGTTTTGGGCTCAAAAAATGGATCTGACGGATACAAGATTGAATTTATTTCCAGCATCGGAAAAAAGGAAAAAGGCAGCGTTACGACAAAAGGCGTTATTTTTTCGGGAGGCGTTGTTGGCACAGTGCCGTTGCTTTTAAAATTGAAAAAGAAATCCTTGCCAAATTTATCTGATATGGTTGGTTGCGCCATCCGAACCAACAACGAATCGTTAATGTTGGTGACTTCCATCAATAAAAATTTTAAAGATTTTTCCAAAGGAATTGCCATTGGTTCCATTTTGCAAACAAGTGAAAACAGTCATTTAGAGCCGGTGCGTTATGGCGTTGGTTCCGCTTTTTTCAGAACAATGACCATTCCTGTCATTTTTAGCAAATATGCTTTATTGCGACTTTTGGGTGTTTTGTTTTTATTTATAAAATTTCCATTGAAATTGCTCAAAACAATTTTTGCCAAAAATTATGCAAAGCGCACTTCTGTTTTGTTGTTTATGCAGTCGGTTGACAGTACAATTAGACTTAAACTGGGAAAATTCACAAAAATGAAAACAGTGCCTGAAAATGGGCCAAAACCATCAGGAATTATCCCTGAAGCGTTTGTTTTGAGCAAAAAATACGGCAAATTAGTGAACGGAATTCCTTTCGGTAATTTTGTGGATGTTCTGTTGGGAACACCTACAACCGCGCATATTTTAGGCGGCGCCGTGATGGGAAAAAATAATTTTGAAGGCGTTATCGATAAAAATAATCGGGTTTTTGGCTATAAAAATATGCTGGTTTGTGATGGTTCTATGATTTCTGCAAATCCCGGCGTTAATCCGTCTTTGACCATCACCGCAATTACGGAGCTTGCGATGTGCAAAATTGAAGCAAAGACTTCTTGACTCATTTTAAAAAAATGATGAAAACAATTTTTTAAATTGGCAAACAATAATTCTAAATTATATATTTTTGGCGATGTTGTTTTGTTGTCTTTTAGATTGGCCATTTTTATTTTGCTTGACTATCGTTTTTTTAATAATTTGAAATTGGAGATAATGTTATTGACGATGAATAAGTTAAATATTAAACTTCGGTTAAAGTAGGCGATAAAATAGTTATGAACATCGTAAAATTAATGTTGTAAATAGTTAATGATTTTAGTAAGTTTGAATAAATATACCAAAAAACAAAGTTTATGTATAATTCTAAAATAACCGGTCTTGGTTTTTATGTTCCGGACAATGTAGTTACCAATGATGATTTAGCGAAAATGATGGATACCAATGATGAATGGATCCAGGAAAGAACGGGAATTAAAGAGCGAAGATGGATTAAAGAAGGAAGTGATGATTCTTCTTCAGTAATGGGCGCAAAAGCTGCACGAATTGCTATTGAAAGAGCCGGACTTACAAAAGATGATATCGATTTTATCGTTTTTGCTACTTTGAGCCCCGATTTTTATTTTCCAGGATGTGGCGTTCAATTGCAGGAAATGCTTGATATGAGAACTGTTGGAGCGCTTGATATTAGAAACCAATGTTCTGGTTTTGTGTACGCGCTTTCTGTTGCCGACCAGTTTATAAAAACGGGCATGTACAAAAATGTATTGGTGGTTGGCGCTGAATTTCATTCTGGCGGATTGGATAAAACAACCAGAGGCAGAGGCGTCACCGTAATTTTTGGCGATGGGGCAGGAGCGGCTGTGTTGTCGAGAACTGAGGACAACAGTAAAGGAATTTTGTCCACTCATTTGCATTCTGAAGGAAGACATGCCAAGGAACTAGCCGTTTTGGCACCGAGCATTAAACATTGGGTGCCAGAAATTTTGGCGGCCAATGACGAAAATGATGAATCGTACTTTCCTTATATGAACGGTACTTTTGTGTTTAAGCACGCTATTGTGCGATTTGCTGAAGTCATTAATGAAGGTTTACAGGCGAATAATCTAGAAGCTAAAGACATTAATTTGTTTATTCCCCATCAGGCGAATTTAAGGATTTCTCAATTTGTCCAGAAAAAATTTGGTTTGAGTGATGACCAAGTTTATAACAACATTATGCAATATGGAAATACTACTGCGGCATCCATAGCTATTGCACTTACCGAAGCATGGGAGCTAGGTAAAATTAAAGACAATGATCTTGTGGTTTTGGCTGCCTTTGGAAGTGGATTTACTTGGGGAAGTGTGATTATTAGGTGGTAAAAGCCCCCTAGCCCCCGAAGGGGGGAATTACAAAAAAGGAAACGGGCCAAAATATTAAGTATAAAAATATTTTTCTCTAATGCCGAAATCAAACTCCCTTTCCTTCGGAAAGGTTGGGGATAGGAAAAAATTAAAAGCCTCTAAAACGCAAGTTTAGAGGCTTTCTCAAAAAGACTATCAATTAACTAATTCAAATAATTATAAATATTCTTTTATTATTTTTACAGCATTTACATGCTTTTTAGTATCATAATGTTTACAGTGCAAATTTATGGCTTTAGTTAATTTAACTTGTTAAAAACAAGTTAATTAAATGTAAACAAACTCACAAAGTTTTAATATAAATCCACAGCTTCCTTGTGGTTTTTTGCTGAATTTTAAAATATTTGCGATTGATTCCATACTGTTTTAATTAGACTATTTGTGTATATATATGTTATACCAAATTGATTTATAATTTAGTCCAAAACAGCCCTGGTATAATGCCGATATAGTGTGAAAATAGTACAATTTATTGGACTATATTGAACACATA
>PHDE01000044.1 GCA_002842505.1 Bacteroidetes bacterium HGW-Bacteroidetes-3
AAAGTAACGGCTTTAAAATAATAAAACTTGAAAAAATGTATATTCCCGGATGGAAACCCGCCAGTTTTAATTATTGGGGAATAGCGGAAAGGGAGTTTGATTTGAAATAGAAATATATTACGATTTTTGAATTTGAGATTATAATTTTAAACTAAGCAACTTTAGCCTTTTTTAATGTCAACTTCTGACTTCGGTCTTCGGTCTTCCGACTTTTAAACTATTGACAATCCTTTATGAAAATGGCTAAATTTTTTATAAGACTGTCTTTATTCTCAATTTGGCTCATATGCCCGTCAGGAAATTCAATCACCTTTACATTAGTGTTTTTTGTTTGGCTGATTAAGGATTCATAATCAAGCGCAGGATCTTGTTTTCCTACAATCATTAATACAGGAAAATTAGCCGTTTTATAAATGGAAGTTTGGTTTTTTCTGATTTTCATTCCTTCCAAAGCAGCTATAATTCCTTGATGTGTTATTTGCAATGCTTCCTGCGATATTTGTTCAATTTCTTTTGTAAATATTTCCCTGTTTTTTTCTGAAAAAAGCATTGGAATTGCAATTTTTATAAATGTTTTAGGGTTTTGTTTTACGGCTTTTATGGCTCTATCTCGATTTGTCTTTTTTTCTTCGGAATCGGGCAAAGCCGTTGAATTCATTAAAAACAATCCTTTAATGCTTTCTGGAAATAATTTTGTAAAAGAAAGTGCCACATAACCGCCCATACTATGTCCGACCAACACCTGTTTTCGCAATCGCAAATGCGTTAAAACCGCTTTCACCATTTGTGCCTGGTCTTCCATAGTATGGATATAACCCAGATTTCCGGTTTGTCCGTGTCCCAATAAATCAATGCAAATTACCCTGTTTCTTTTTGAAAGAACTTTGGCAATTTCATTCCACATTGCGCTATTTTCCAAAAACCCGTGCAACAAAACTACAGCGCTTCCTTTGCCGGTTTCCGTAAAATTTATATGGGTGTTTTTGTATAAGAAAGAATTGCGCATAATTGAAAAATAACGATATTAGGCAAATATAATTTTTAAATGAATAAAAGTAAAGAAATTCTGATTACCGGTTTTGCATTGTTCTCTATGTTTTTTGGGGCGGGAAATTTAATATTGCCGCCATTTATTGGCTATAAAGCCGGAGATGCTTGGTTATTAGTGTTATTGGGATTTGTGATTACCGCTGTAATTATCCCAATTTTCGGAATTTTGGCGCACGCAAAACTGCAAGGCACTATGTTCGATTTTGGCAAAAAAGTATCTCCTTTATTTAGTTGGATTTATTGTTTTATCGTTTACGCAATTTCAATTTTATTGCCAGTGCCAAGAACGGCGTCTGTAACTCACGAAATGGCAATTGCGCCTTTTTTTGAAACAAGCAGCTTGGTTACGAGCACCATTTATTTTATGTTGGTTTTTGTTTTTGTCTTGAACCGGTCAAAAGTTTTGGATTTGCTGGGAAAATTTTTAACGCCTTTCATCATTTTAATTTTGCTGTTCATTATTTTTATTGGTGTATTTTCTTCTTCGGAAACGTTAATTACCACAAGTTATCCCTTGCCTTTTGTAAACGGAATTTTAGAAGGTTATCAAACTTTTGATGCCATTGGTTCCGTTGTTGTTGGCGGCGTATTGATTATTTCATTAAAATTAAAAAAAAATGTTTCTTTTGAAGTGACTAAGAAATTGATAAGAAATGCAGGATTTGTGGCAGGATTTGGTTTGTTGGTGATTTATGGCGGATTAATTTTAAACGGCGCTATGTTTGCCAAAATTTTTGAAGAAAATGCCACAAGAACCGAAGTGCTTTCTGGTTTAAGCACCGCTACTTTAGGAAATATTGGCACTGTTTTTTTAAGTGTTTTGGTGGCGTTGGCCTGTTTTACAACGGCTGTTGGGATTGTGATTGGCACTGCCGATTTTTTCAAAGGATTTTTTAACGAATCAAAACTGGCGTATGTTACGACAGTAGTTATTAGTTGCGCTTTAGGCGTTGCAATCGGTCAATTTGACGTTCATTTTATTATCACAATTGCTTTGCCTGTTTTGATGTTTATTTACCCAATCACCATTGTTTTAATATTCCTGAATGTGATTCCCGAAAAATATGCTTCAGCAAACGTTTTTAGAATAGTGGTTTTAACCGCTTTTATTTTTAGCGTTCCCGATTTTTTAAAATTTATAATTTTGGAAGAAAATATGAAGTTAATTCAGCAAACTATTCCCCTGTCACAAGAAGGTTTGGGATGGCTGTTGCCTTCAATTATTGCCTTTATTGCCGGAAATCTATTTAAAAATAAAAAGCCTAATTCTTTAAATTACTGATTTTTAATTATTGTTGATGCTGCGTTAGGGATAGCAGCGAAAACCTTTTTTTGATTTTTTGGCCAAAAAAGTTTGGAGCGAATAGCCCGACCCGCAGGGTAACGCCCACCAAAATGGCGGGCAATTCCAAAATAGTTGTTTGATAAGTCTGGAATACGGAATCCAGAGGAGCAAAGTTGAAAACAGAAAGTTTTAATGAGTTCAAAAGCCTGTAAAAAAGTGAATAGTCTAAATCTACCACAACGAAGTGGTTACACAAATAAACTATAAACCTGAGAAAATTGTGAGCCTTAAATTAATTATGAATACTGGAAACCATCAATTGAAAAGTAGGAATGTAAACCTTAAAAGCACTTGAATTAGAAAAGTTTACCATATTGTAAAAACCTTTCATGGCGCCAATTGGCGACGTTAAAAAGCAATTTGACCTGTAGGTATATTTATCAGCAGGTTTTAAGGTCGGTTTTTGACCAACAACGCCAGATCCTTCCACATATTCAGTATTATTTAATGAGTCAAAAATGGTCCATTGCCGTTCTAAAAGCTGCACAGTGTCGTTGCTTTGATTTTCAATGGTAACTTCATAGCTAAAAGCAAAATACAGCCTAAAATTACGATAGCTTGTGCCTTCGAAATTAGAAGTTACTGAAATTTTAATGCCATTTGTTACTTGCTGTACCATAGCTAATTACTTCATTTTTAATGTTCAAAGATACTAAAATTTTCTTAATCTAATAAGTACTTAAAGTGCCTAAAGTTTGAAGTACTTAAAGTTAAAAATATTGAATATAACAAAATAAAATAGTTTTATTTATTTTAAAAATTGCTATTTATATAAAAAATCAATTCTTTATCGCTTGTTTGTAAAGTTTAAAGTTGGATGCTAATTAACTTTAGGCATTTTAGGCACTCCAAACTCTAGGCACTAAAGTAATAAATTTCCAAACAAAAATATTAGTTGTTAATTTTTTCTGAATTGCCAAAACCCACACCAATCACTTTTGTGAATCGGCTTCCGAATTTTTTATAATACACCAAAATGGTGTAATCATTTTCAGTTTGGTAAAAAGAGCCGTCTATGTCATGGTTGTTTATGGTTCCGTCAATTTCTTTTGTTACATATTGATAATTGTAAAACCCCTGTTTCAACAGCAATTTGGTTTCATACAAGCCCAACGTTTCATTATATTTTAGTTTATTGTCATTATTTAACTGCCAATTGTTGAAATTTCCGTTCACATAAACTTCTTTTCCTTCAAGATTTTTAGAGCATTTTAAAGAAAAATATACCCAACTGTAATCGGCATCCGTATTGTTATTTTCCCCGCTTAATGTCCTAATTACATAATTTCCGTTTACATCGGGATATAAAGTGTAAGGCTGATTTCTTCTTTCTTGGTCGGTAAATAAATAGGTATTGTACAAATTTTCGCCCAATTCCACATTGGCAATATTTAAGGAAGTATTTCTGATGGATTTGGAATCGAAATACAAAAATTCATTTCCGGCCCAGAAACTTGTTTCCTTATTGTATTTGTAAAGCAGTTGATCGCCTCTAAAAAATTGCGGTTTCAAACCTATGATTGCATTTTGCCAATTGTTATTTTGAAGAATAACCGGAATAATTTCTTCACTGGGATTGTTGATGACCATATTTGGCGTATTGATGCTAAATTCCACGGATTGTTTTGTGTTGAAGAAAGAAATGTCCCTACTTTTAAAAACAGCAACACCAACGGTTACTTTTGGTTCATAAACCACAAAACGACGTTTAAAAACCACTTCGTCATTTTCATTTAGAACAGAAATTAAGTAGTTTCCTGAAATTTTAAGTTTCGTGGTTTCATTTGGAATTGTTACCCAATAATTGGTATAGGGTTGCAAAGTGTTAAATGAATTTTCGTAATCCCTAATTCGGTCTTCCGCAAAACCATCAATAAATTCTGATTGCGACAAGTCAGATTTTTTCCAATCTATATCGCAATGCTCAATTTTATAGGAATAGGTATGTTCATCGGCATTTAAATCGTCGAATGAAAGCATTAATTTCTGGCCAAGCTGCACAATTGGCGCATAGGAATTTACGGCCGTTGGTTTTAAAATGATGGTTTTAATATGATTGGCATCCACACCATCAGTTTGGGAAAATCCAAATTGGATTGAAAATAAAAAACTAAAAAATATAAAACTGTTTTTAATCATAAACCTAAATTTTAGCGTTGTGATTTTACCTAATTCCTAACGCAAATTTCTTGCTAAAAGTACGAAAACTAAAATATAGTTGCCCTAAATAAAATTTAACAAGAAAAAATCACAAAAAACATACAATACTGCCTTAAAATTCTTATTTTTGCGACGTTTTTTAAAGACTATTAAATAAACTTAAGATATATGTCAAAGGACATTCATATTAAAAAAGGTCTAGATATTAAGCTAAAAGGTGAGGCTGAAAAAATTACCGAAAAAGCAATAACTAGTGATGTTTACACATTAAAACCTGAAGATTTTCACAGTATTATTCCAAAATTATCCGTAAAAGTTGGTGAAAAGGTAAAAGCCGGAGAAACCATATTCTATAATAAAGCCAACGAGGAAATGAAATTTCCATCACCGGTTAGCGGAGAGGTTTGCGATATTATTAGAGGTGAGAAGCGAAAAATATTGGCCATTAAAATTAAAGCCGATTCTCAACAACAATTTGTCGATTTTGGCGTGAAAGATGTAAAAGCCATGAATGCTGAAGAAATTAAAAGTCATTTGTTGGCATCTGGCTGTTGGCCGTTTATCAAACAAAGACCTTATGATGTGATTGCCAATCCGGCAAATACACCAAAAGCGATTTTCGTTTCTGCTTATGCCAGCGCTCCTTTAGCTGCCGACTTCGATTATGTTTTGGCAGGAAAAGAAAAAGAGCTTCAGACAGCAATTACAGCTTTAAGCAAGTTAACCACCGGAGAAGTTCATGTTTCTGTTGGGAAAAATGCAAACTCTCCTTTTGCAGGATTGAACAATATGACATTACATAAAGTTTCAGGTCCGCATCCATCAGGAAATGTAGGAACTCAAATAAATAAAATAAGTCCCGTTAATAAAGGGGAAACCGTTTGGACCATCAATCCGCAGGATTTGTTGATTATTGGCGAATTACTTTTAACGGGTAAATTTAATGCTGAACGCACAATTGCATTGGCAGGTTCTTCTGTTGAAGCACCAAAATATTACAAAACAAAAATTGGATCAACAATTATTTCTTTGGTTGACAAAAAACTAAAAGGAAATAACAACAGGATTATCAGTGGCAATGTTTTAACGGGAAAAGCTAAAAACCTAAAAGAAAATTTAGGGTATTATGACAATATAATTACTGTTATCCCTGAAGGAAACGACTATGAATTATTTGGATGGTCATTGCCGGTGTTCAATAAAATATCTACTTCAAGAGCCTTAACTTTTTCGTGGTTATTTCCAAATAAAAAATACGATTTAAGCACCAACACAAATGGTGAACACAGAGCTTTTGTTGTTACTGGAGCCTATGAAGAAGTTTTTCCGTTAGATATTTATCCAATGCAAATTTTAAAATCCTGTTTGTACCAGGATTTAGATGAAATGGAGCAACTTGGAATGTATGAAGTGGCGCCCGAAGATTTTGCCTTAACAGAATTTATTTGTGTTTCTAAACAACCACATCAAGAAATTATTAGAAAAGGTTTAGACTTAATGTTAAAAGAAATAGGATAAGGTTATGGGATTAAAAGAAAAATTACATACTATCAAAGAAAAAGGAAAGGGGAAAAAGTGGTTGCCTGCTTTTGAAGCTGTTCACACCTTTTTATATACACCTAATGAAACAACTCACTCAGGCGGACACATAAAAGGAGCCGATGATTTGAAAAGAACAATGACGATGGTGGTTTTGGCGCTGATTCCTTGTTTGATATTTGGGATGTTTAACACAGGTTTTCAACATTTTCAGGCATTTGGCGAACCGGTAGATTTTTTCTCTATGGATGCGTTTTGGTACGGCTTCTTAAAAGTTCTGCCGCTTGTGGTAGTTTCTTATGTTGTTGGACTGGGAATTGAGGTGCTGTTTGCAATAATTAAAGGACATGAAGTTGAAGAAGGTTATTTTGTAACGGGAATGTTGGTTCCATTAATTGTGCCTGTAGACATTCCTCTTTGGATGCTTTCTGTAGCCGTAATTTTTGGGGTTGTTATAGGTAAAGAAATTTTTGGAGGTACCGGAATGAATATTTTAAACCCGGCCTTGATCATTCGTGCATTTTTATTCTTCGCGTATCCAACTTGGATGACGGGAGATAAAGTTTGGGTTAGCGGTGCAGTTGAAAGAGCCAATGAAATGGCTTCCGGGGCTGATGTGGCTGGCGTATCCGGCGAAACAATTCTGGGCAGTTTGGCGCAAGGAAGAGATTTTGCTTATTCGGTTTATGATATGTTTTTCGGGTTTATTCCGGGTTCTGTAGGTGAAACTTCAACATTTTTAATATTACTGGCAGGTTTGTTCTTAATTTATACCAAAATAGCAAGCTGGAGAATTATGGTCTCGGCCGTTCTTGGCGCTTTGGTTATGGGACTTCTGTTTAACGGCGTTGTTAATGCTGGCTGGGTTTCCGAAGGAAGCAAGTTTTATAGTTTAATGAATACTGTATTTTGGCATCACTTAATTCTTGGCGGATTTGCATTTGGAGTTGTATTTATGGCAACCGATCCGGTAACCGGTTCACAAACCAATAAGGGAAAATGGATTTACGGCTTTTTAATAGGATTTATTTCAATAATGATTCGCGTATTTAATCCTGCTTATCCTGAAGGCGTAATGTTGGCAATTTTATTAATGAACGTATTTGCGCCAACCATTGACCATTATGTGGTGCAAGGCAATGTTAAAGGAAGGTTGAAACGTATAAAAGCAAAAACAGCATAACAATGGCAAAGAATACTGAAAGTAACGTATATACTGTACTATTCGCAATAGGAATGGTACTTATAGTTGGAACACTATTGGCTTTTGTGGCTTCCTCTTTAGAAGAAAAAATTGCAGAAAATAAACGTATAGAAAAGCAACAGAATATTTTATACGCCATAGGCATCAATGATAATGATGAAACCAGTGTTGAATTTGTCTCAAAAAGTGTTGTAGGCGCAGAGTTTGCAAAATACATCACCAAACAATTTGTCATTACAGGCACTGAAGCAATTGAAGATCCCAACGCTTACCTAATTGATATTAAAAAAGAGGAAACAGAGGCGAAAAATCCAAACTACAAAAGAAGACTTCCTTTATTTATTGGAGAAAAAGACGGTAAAACATTATATGTCGTTCCGGTAAGAGGAAAAGGTTTATGGGATGCTATTTGGGGTTATGTGGCATTGGATGACCAATTGGTTGTTCAGGGCGTATTTTTTGACCATGCTGGTGAAACACCTGGTTTAGGGGCAAATATTAAAGAACGCTTTTTTATGGACGATTTTAAGGGTGAACATATTTTAGATGGCGATACCTTTAAAGGAATTGCTGCTGTAAAAGGAAATGTTGATCCTAAAAACTTAAATAAAACCGATTTTGAGGTTGATGCCATTGCCGGCGCAACAATTACAGGTACTGGTTTATCTGCAATGCTTAAAAAAGATTTGGCAATGTATGTACCGTATTTAAAAACATTAAAGCAATAATTTATGGGACTTTTATCAAAAAAAGATGCAAAATTAATTACTGATCCTTTAGCGGACAATAATCCCATTACTGTTCAGGTATTGGGGATCTGTTCTGCATTGGCTGTTACAGCAGAGTTAAAACCATCCATTGTGATGGCAATATCAGTAATGTTTGTTGTAGCCATGGGAAGTACGTTAATTTCATTAATCAGAAATATCATTCCGCCAAAAATCAGAATTATTGTGCAATTAATTATAGCTGCTGTATTGGTAATTATTGTTGACCAAGTCTTAAAAGCTTTCGCTTATGAATTGTCGAAACAATTATCCGTTTTCGTAGGATTGATTATCACAAACTGTATTATCATGGGCCGTTTCGAAGCTTTTGCTTTGGCAAATAGTCCTTGGAGATCATTTTTGGACGGTATCGGAAATTCCGCAGGTTATGGAATTATCTTGATAATTGTGGGATTCTTTAGGGAATTATTGGGCTCCGGTTCTTTATTGGGATTCAAAGTTTTAGGGGATTCTATTGAGAAAACAGGTCTTTACGCTTACGGATATGAAAACAACGGATTTATGTTGTTGGCCCCAATGGCGTTAATTACCATCGGAATTATAATTTGGGTGCAACGCTCAAGAAATACAGCATTAATTGAAAATAACTAAAATTAGTTAACAGTTAACGGTGGCAGTAAGCAATTACTGAAAACTGAAAACTGAAAACTGAAAACTAAAATATATGGAACATATAGAATTATTTTTTAAGTCAGTATTTATAAATAATATGATATTTGCAACGTTCCTTGGAATGTGCTCATATCTAGCAGTATCCAAAAAAGTGGCAACTGCAGTAGGACTTGGGGCTGCCGTTATATTTGTACTGGCAATAACAGTTCCCTTAAACTGGCTATTGGATGTGTATTTATTAAAGGATGGCGCTTTGGCATGGTTAGGGCCAGAATATGCTGAATATGATTTAAGCTTCCTTTCTTTTATTATGTTTATTGCAACCATTGCCACAATGGTACAATTGGTTGAAATAATTGTAGAAAAATACGCTCCAGCATTGTACAATTCATTGGGAATATTTTTGCCCTTAATCGCTGTAAACTGCGCCATTTTAGGAGGTTCCTTATTTATGCAATCACGAGAAATCCAAACACTTGGATTGGCTTTTAACTATGGCGTAAGCTCAGGAATTGGATGGTTTTTAGCTATTTTGGCGATTGCCGCAATTCGTGAAAAAATTAGATATTCAAATGTTCCTGCACCTTTAAGGGGATTGGGAATTACTTTTATTATCACTGGTTTAATGGCTATTGGATTTATGAGTTTTGGAGGAATGCTAACGGGTGGTGATGAAGAAAAAAAAATAGAGCAACCGGTAGTTGTTGCGCAAACTGAAGCAGAAACAGTTAAGGAAACAGCAATTGCAACTAGCCAAAATGAGACTGAGGTTACACAAGAAGCTATTGACAAAACAAAAAACGAAAAAGAAATTAAAGAGTAATGATCATACTAGCAACAAATACAGTAAGTACAATTTTCGCAACAATAGTGGTCTTTCTGATTATCACCCTATTATTGGTTGCTTTGTTATTGTTTGTAAAACAAAAATTATCGCCTTCAGGTCCCGTAAAAATTAGAATTAACGGAGAAAGAGAAATTGAAGTCTCTTCCGGAGGTTCATTATTGACCACTTTAGGAAATGCAAAAATATTTTTACCGTCAGCTTGTGGTGGCGGCGGGACTTGCTTGCAATGCGAATGTCACGTACATTCCGGTGGTGGGGAAGCTTTGCCAACAGAAACGCCCAACTTTAGTCGTAAAGAATTAAAAGAGGGAATCCGTTTGGCTTGCCAAGTGAAGGTAAAACAGAATATGGACATTACCATTCCAGAAGAAGTATTCGGCATTAAAAAATGGGAAGGAACTGTTGTGCGTAATTATAACGTGGCGTCATTTATCAAGGAATTCGTTGTTGAAATCCCTGAAGATATGGGCTATAAAGCAGGTGGTTATATTCAAATTGAAATTCCTCCATGCGAAGTCAATTTTTCAGACATTGATATTACAGCACATCCAGAAGAACATGAAACGCCTGATAAATTTAAAGAAGAATGGGACAAGTTTGCCTTATGGCCTTTAAAAATGGTAAATAAAGAAACTGTTGTGCGCGCCTATTCCATGGCTTCTTACCCTGCTGAAGGAAAAGAAATTATGTTGAATGTTCGTATAGCCACACCGCCTTTTGACAGAGCTAAAAACGGATGGATGAATGTAAACCCAGGTATTGCATCGTCTTATATTTTCTCTCGTAAAGCAGGTGATAAAGTAATCGTATCAGGACCTTACGGTGAATTCTTTATCAATGAATCTGATGCTGAAATGTTATATGTAGGCGGAGGTGCAGGTATGGCTCCAATGCGTTCGCATTTGTACCACTTATTCAAAACATTAAAAACAAACAGAAAAGTAACTTTTTGGTATGGCGGCAGATCAAAACGTGAGTTGTTTTACACTAATCACTTCCGCGAACTGGAAAAAGAATTTCCTAACTTTAAATTTTACTTGGTGCTTTCAGAACCATTGCCTGTGGACAATTGGGTGAATAAAAAAGATATAAATGACACCGAAGGAGATGGATTTACAGGTTTTGTGCACAATGCCGTTATCAATGAATATTTATCTAAACATGAGGCGCCAGAAGATCTTGAATTGTATTTTTGCGGACCACCGTTAATGAACCAGGCTGTTCAAAAAATGGGTCAAGATTATGGTTTGGCCGATGAAAACATTAGATTTGATGACTTTGGAGGATAACATTTTTAGAATTTACATGTCACACTGAGCTTGTCGAAGTGTTTTATAATAAATTAAAATCCGATACCTTTGTGTCGGATTTTTTTATGTAAAACGTTTTAAAAATGAGCAGACCACTTACAAACCAAGAATTACATAATTTGGCAATGAATATCGTTGGAAAAGATTTGGAAGCAAAAGGCTATGAATTTATAGCCATTAACAGCCAATTAAAAATGAACCCGCAGTTTGTGTGCATTGACAAAAACAACGAGCGTTATTTTGTGGTCGTAAAAGTGGTTGCGATTTCTGAATACCACATTCCTTATGATGTGATTTGGATGGAGACCATTAAACTCCATGCACAAAAAAATAAGTCCAAAGTGCTGTTTGCAAATGTAGGATTGGGGAATACCGGCAATCCGGAACATACTCCTCATTTAAATGAAGAATACCTACTGCAGTATGAAGGGTTGCAACTATTGGATGTCGAATTAAACTAAACCAGAACCATTATAAAAACTAACAAAAAAAGCACGCCAATGGCGTGCTTTTAATAATAATTTTTTCAGTCAATTACTCCACTTTACTTTCAAGTAATTTGAAAAATTGATCCAATTTAGGCATTAAAACAATACGTGTTCTTCTGTTTCTGGCTCTTCCTTCAACAGTTTCGTTGGTTTGCAATGGCAAATATTCGCTTCTGCCGGCAGCAATTAAACGACTTGGCTGAATATTAAAGTCATTTTGCAACACTCGTATTACAGAGGTAGAACGTTTCACACTTAAATCCCAGTTATCTTTCATATCTGAAGTGCTAATTGGTTTGTTATCGGTATAACCTTCCACCATAACTTCCAATTCAGGTTGTGCGGCAATAACATCAGCCACTTTTTTCAACACTCTTTTTGCGTCGCTAGAAATCACATGGCTTCCGCTTTTAAAAAGTAATTTATCGGCAATTGAGATATAAACCACTGTTTTTTCAACATCAATTTGAATATCTTCATCCGTAAAACCATCTTTTAGCACACTTTTTAATTTAAAGCCTAACGCTAAATTCATGGAATCTCTTTTGGTGATTGCTTTCTGAATATATTGAATATATTGGTCTTTCTTACCCATTTGGGTTAAAGTTTCCTTAATATTATCTGAAGCTGACTTAGACAATACCGTTAAATTTTCAACATATTCCAAAGTTTTTGCTTTGTCTTTTCTTAAATCTTCCACCTGTTGATTTAAAGCATTCAATCTACTTTCGCTTTCAATTCTGCACTTCATCAAATCGGCTTTGGTGTCAACCAATTCCTTATTTGTCTTGTTATAATTGTTTTCCATATCCGTGTATTTCTTTTGCGAAACACAAGAAGTTAAAAAAATAGATGCAACTAGCATCAGTATTCCGATTTTTCTCATAATTTAAATTGTTTTTAGTGTGAAACAAAAGTAAATAAAAGTAAGTACCGTTTCTTAAATTATAGTTAATTTATGATATTTTTAAGAAAAAATAAAACTTTATATTTACAGTCTAATTTCGTTTATAATTCAATAACAACTAAAGTTATGAAAAATTGCCTGTTTACACTATTTTTATTGGTATTTCTTTCTTGTGGAAATAAAGAAAGTGACCTAAAAATTATAGAGGGAAATGCCATAGGAACCACCTTTACAATTCGTTATCTTACCGCGAGGAGCAACAATTATGAAGCAAAAATTGACAGTTTAATTGCTGCAATCAACAAATCGGCTTCCACTTATATTCCATCTTCAGATCTTTCAAAAATAAATAAGGGTGATACCACTGTTTTGGCGGATTTATACTTGCAGGAGGTTTTCATAAAATCAGGAAAAATATTCAAAGAAACTGAAGGCGCTTTTGATCCAACAGTTGGTATTTTAGTGAATGC
The DNA here is from genome assembly GCA_002842505.1 of Bacteroidetes bacterium HGW-Bacteroidetes-3. Lineage (GTDB taxonomy): Bacteria > Bacteroidota > Bacteroidia > Flavobacteriales > Flavobacteriaceae > Lutibacter. The sequence goes on from PHDE01000044.1 coordinate 12,721, forward strand.
TTGGGGATTTGGTCCAGAAAAACCGATTGAAAATTTGGATTCCTTAAAAGTGCAAGAATTATTAAAATTTGTGGGTTTTGATAAAGTACAACTCGAAAATGGAAAAATAAAAAAATTATACCCTGAAATCTATTTAGATTTTAATGCCATCGCAAAAGGTTATTTGGTTGATATGGTGAGCCGAATGTTTGAAAAAAATGGCGTTGCAAATTATATGGTAGAAATTGGCGGTGAAATTAGGGCAAGAGGCCAAAATGAAAAAGGACTGCCATGGAAAATTGCCATTGAAAATCCGAACAGCGACGGAAGCCGTTCTTTTGCAACCGTTATTGAACTTAAAGATGAATCCATTGCCACTTCCGGAAATTACCGAAAATTTAAGATTAAGGAAGACGGAACTAAATATGTGCATACCATAAATCCGAAAACAGGCTTTGCCAAAGAAAGCAATTTGCTCAGCGCATCGGTGATTTCAAAATCCGATTGTGCAGATGTTGACGGTTATGCAACGGCTTTTATGGAAATGGGATTCGAAAAATCTACAGCTTTTTTAAAAACCCATCCCGAATTAAAAGCTTTTCTGATTTTTGTGGATGAAAAAGGAGAAATGCAAACCTATAAATCGGACAATTTCGACATTTGAGCTAATTGGTTCTAATTAGGGTATTTTTTAATTTCACCGCTATTCAACTTTGTGGGTCTTTGTTTATTTTCTTGATGAAACTTTGTGAAATAGCTTTTACAAAGTTTCACAAAGAGTCACTAAGTTACACAATGTAAAACTTTATCAGTTTAAAAAACCTTCTTAAAACAACTTTGAAATCCTTTATTTTGTGCAAACAGGCAAAATTTCCCCTTTTGTCAAGCAGTATTTTTCAATAAGTTCAAAAGAAATTTTTTCTGAATAATTGACTTCTTCCACTTTAAATCCAACCGCTCGTAAACGGTCAAAATAATCTTTCCCGTAAATGCGAACGTGGTCATATTGTCCAAAATGTTTGGTGCGCTCTTCAGAAGAAGTGATTGAAAAATCCTCATAAGTTTTTTCCCGCTCCAAATCTTGCGGAATTTGAAAAATCCCCATTCCGCCAGGTTTTAAAACACGGTATAACTCGCCCATCGCCTTTTTGTCATCTTCAATATGTTCCAACACATGGTTGCAAAAAACAACATCAAAAGAATTTTCTTCAAAAGGCAAATCGCAAATATCCGCCTTTACATCAGCAATTGGCGAATACAAATCGGCTGTTAAATAATCTAAATTTTTCAGATTTTTAAAACGTTTTAAAAAACATTGTTCAGGAGCAATGTGCAATACTTTTTTTGATGCAGTAAAAAAATCGGTTTCATTTTTTAAATACAGCCATAACAATCTATGACGTTCCAAAGAAAGTGTGCCTGGCGCTAAAGCATTTTTACGCTGTTTTCCGTATCCATAAGGCAAAAAACTACTGAAACTTTTTCCGTCAATTGGATCGGTAAAACGAGAGCCCCTTAAATATATTGAAATTACGGGACTAAACAAATAACTCGCTTTTATTAAAATTGGGCGAGGAATGTTATTAAGGATGCATTTGAAAAATCTTTCCACTTATTTATAGTCTTCTCTAGTTGGAGAAAACACGTCTGTCACTTTGCAATTTGTCAACGCTTTTCCGCTATGAATCACATTTGAAGCAATATTGGCAATCATTCCTGGTTCTAAAATTGTAGAAACACTTCCAATAACCATTTCCAATTTCCCTTCAATCACTTGGGTTGATTGTTCATGGATATGTGAATGTTCAGGTAAAATAGCGCCTTCTTCAATCTCCCAAAAAGCAATAGTGAAATTGTTGGCGTGAAAAAACCGACCTTTAAAACCTTTGATGATTTCTTTCTGTTCAATGTTGGAAATATCCTGAATCATTTGTGTAATTATTTATTGTCTGAACTCCTTTTCTTCATCACTTTCAATGCCCAACGCTTCATAAATATAGCTAAATGTTGAAAGCAATTCAGGTTTTCCGTTTACAATAGCAACATCATGTTCAAAATGTGCGCTTGGTTTGCCGTCTTTGGTTAAAATAGTCCAGCCGTCTTGTAATTGGTTAATTTGATGAGTTCCTAAATTTACCATAGGTTCAATGGCAACCACCATTCCTTCCGTAAATTTTTTTCCTCTTCCTCTGTGGCCATAATTTGGCATTTCCGGATCTTCATGCATTGCTTTCCCCAAACCGTGACCCACCAATTCCCGCACAATTCCATAGCCGTGTTTTTCGCAATAATGTTGAATGGCATAGCCAACATCACCAACCCTGTTGCCTGCCCTAAACTCGCGGATTCCCATATAAAGACTTTCTTTGGTGACTTTCAATAATTTTTTGATTTCCTCATCAACTTCTCCAACTTCAAAAGTATAGGCGTGATCTCCATAAAATCCGTTTTTTAAGGCACCGCAATCTATTGAAATAATATCGCCTTCCTGCAAAGGTTTGTTGTTTGGAATGCCATGAACAATTTGGGCGTTCGGACTCATACACAAAGTGTTTGGAAAATCATACAATCCCAAAAATCCCGGTATGGCTCCTTGATCCCTAATAAATTCTTCAGCCAATTTATCTAAATACAACGTAGTAACGCCAGGTTTTACTTCCTTTGCCAAAATCCCTAAAGTTTTTGACACAATTAGGGCGCTTTCACGCATTAATTCAATTTCAGCTCTCGTTTTAAGTTTTATCATTCTCTCCTAAAATTTATGCTGCAAAGGTACTTCAAAAAAATAATTTTCAGCCTTCGTTTTTCTGAAAATACCCTTCCTCAAAAAATAGTTTAAAAACTGATTTAAAACAGTTTTTTTGCCTAAAATCAGTTGTACATTTGGTCCATAATTATTTGATTGATCGTTTATGTATAAAGCAGTTAGCGCGGCAGAAGCTGTGAAAATTATAAAATCGTATGACCGGATATATATTCAAGCGGCAGCGGCAGCGCCACAAGAATTGATAAATGCCATGTCGGCACGCCACGAAGAACTTCGTGGCGTTGAAGTTTGCCATTTACATATTGAAGGGGAAGCGCCTTATGCCGACCCAAAATACAAAGAAAGTTTTCACGTAAATTCGTTGTTTATAGGCAAAAATGTTAGGCATACCTTAACAGCCGGAAATGGTTCTTACACGCCGGTATTTTTAAGTGAAGTGCCTAATTTATTTAAACGCAATATTCTTCCTGTTGACGTTGCGCTAATTCAGGTTTCAACGCCAGATAAACATGGTTATTGCTCGCTGGGCGTATCGGTAGAAGCCATTTTAGCCGTCATAGACAACGCAAAACATGTAATTGCCCAAATAAACGAACAAATGCCACGGGTTCATGGCGAAGGCCTAATCCATATTTCTGAACTGGATACTTTTGTTGAAGTGAATATGCCTATTCATGAGCATTCTTTATCAGAACCAACAGCCATAGAAAATAAAATTGGCGGCTTTATTGCTGAATTAATTGAAGACAGAAGCACCTTGCAAATGGGCATTGGAAATATTCCAAATGCGGTTTTGCATAAATTGGGAAATCATAAAGATTTAGGTCTGCACACCGAAATGTTCTCCGATGGCGTTATTGATTTAATTTTAAAAGATGTAATTAACGGAAATTATAAAGGCGTAAATGCAGGAAGGGCTTTGGCTACATTTTTAATGGGATCCAAACGCTTGTATGATTATGTGGACGACAATCCGTTTGTTGAATTGCGATCTTGCGATTATGTGAATGACGTTTCCGTAATCAGGCAAAATCCTAAAATGGTTTCCATAAATTCGGCCATACAAGTTGATTTAACCGGACAAGTATGTGCTGATTCCATTGGAACAAGGATGTATTCGGGCGTTGGCGGACAAATGGATTTTATTAGAGGCGCCAGTTTAAGTGAAGGCGGAAAAGCCATTATTGCAATTCCTTCAATGACTGATAAAGGCATCAGCAGAATTGTGCCTTTTTTGAATAAAGGAGCAGGAGTTGTAACCACAAGAGCCCATGTTGAATATATTGTCACTGAATATGGCGTTGCCAATTTATATGGAAAAACCATTAAACAACGGGTAAAAGAGCTTGTTAAAATAGCGCATCCGTTGCATAGAGAAGCGATTGAAAAGGAGTTTTTTGAAGCTACCGGTATGTAATGCCAATTGTATTTTAAAATGTCGTATGGCAATTTTTAAATTTATCCAAGCCTGCCCCGATTTTTCGGGGAACATTTGGGATTAATGCCGATATCCTTTAAAAGGAGCAGATTGAACAGCGTTAAAATATGCGACATTTTTAAAGATATTCGGTATAAAAATATTGCCCAAAGACGAAAAAAGTCGTGATTCAAATATTTGAATCACGACTTTTATTTTTGTTGAATGTTGATTTTGAATCATGTTAAAAATCAAAATACCAATTAAACACATCGGTTTTTAATCCGAAGGAAATCCAAGTGGAATTTGATGCCAAAAAACCTTTTGCCGGAGCGATTGGATCAAACTTTCTATACGTTACACCACCAAATAATTTTAAATTTGTGGCCGGATTTACCAAATAACCCAACTGCATATCTCCTATAAAAACATTGGCGGTATTGCCTTGGCCTATTTTATTTCCATAATCCGAACCTCGGTTATCATTGTCCGCGAAAACATCGCCACCATAACTAAAAGTATCCGTTCCGTCAGCAAAATCAAATCCCTTTTTGCCAATCACAATTTTTGTATTTACAAACCAGCGATTTTTGGTGTAATTTAAAATTCCGACGGCTTCCCTAAAATTAGCGCCCCATAAATGCGCCAACGGTTGGTTATTATGTCCGAAATTAAGATTTAACTCATCATGGGAAAATGTGTACGGACGCACGGCATTAAATTCGGCCTGCAAAAATAAATTTTCAACATGAAAGGCATTGTAATATTTTGCGCCCAATTGCACCCCAAATTTATTTCCCCACCAGCCGTTGCTTTTGGTCATTTCGCCTACCCTAAAATCATCTAACAAAAATTGGGAATAAAGCGTAATGGCTTTCATTTTGTATTTTAAACTAAGACCAAGTGTCGTATTTCCAGCTCTTGAGCCTGTCGCAAATTCCACTGCAGAATAAAAAATAAGCGGATTTACGTAATTTATGTCGAAGCCTCTGTTGTTTGCATCATCCCAAATAACGGTTTCAAAAAGTCCTAAATTGAATTTTTTTGTAACGTTCCAGTCCAAATAATGCATCGCCATATATTTTTGCTTGTAAGCGCCATCAACCGTTAATTCAGGCCTTACATCCTGCATCCACATAAAAAAATTGGTGTATTTTATTTTCCAAAAATTGGTCGAAATTTTGAAATACGGATAAGGAGAAGCCACATCCGACAAGAATAAAGAGCGATAGCCATCGCCTATGAAATTTTTTCCACGGCCAAACTGAAAATTAAAATGATTGCTTGGCGTATAGGAAATATAGGCTTCGGCCACAGGATAATCGTAAGCATCTTCCTGAAATGGCTTGGCAATTCCGCGCCCCGGAATGATGGCCGGATTTCCTCCGGAAGGTTTTATGGATTCGGCATAGTCATTTACGTAAGTTGCAAATCGCCCTTGACTTTCATAAAAACTGGTGGAAAAACTAAGCGTTTTGCCAATTGATCCATTTACCTGAATGGCACGCGTATTGTTGTAAGTTTTAACGCCTTCGCTATCTTTCCCCAATTGTAAATCGACCATTGGATTGATGGTAAACCAAAAATCTTTTCCTTGCACATAAGCCATATGCTCATTCAACAACTTTCTGCCAAACCAAGTCGATTTTGGTGTAATCAACTTATTTTTTAACGCATCTAAATCCACATATTCACTCACTTCATTGTATAAATAAGGCTTTACTGCGGTGTGTGAATTTTCTGCATTGTTTAAATAAGCGTCGTACGCATTGTACATTGGATGAGTGAAAGGAATGTTTAATTCGCTTTTGTGTTCGGGAAATAAAGTGGTTTTGGGTTTATCCACAATCACATCTTCCTTTGGCTTCAGCACTTCTGCCAACACTCCTTTTTCAGTAATTACTTCCTCTGCATTGTCTTCCAAAGGAATTTTTAAAGGAAACACAAACTGCATTTCAATGGCATGGTTGTTGTATTTTGCGGGCGTAATGGTTGGCAGTGTAGCAAAAACGCGCTCAATTTCCTCTTTCAACTCAATGTATGGGGAATTCACATAAATCACTTTAAAATTCCCTGAAGCATCCACCAAAAAAATAATATTGACGGTTGCTTTAAAATAATCCTTTTTTAAGTTTTCGGGGATTTTAAATTCAGCCAATAGTGCACTTTTAACCTGATTTCTGAAACAAGCCGCCAATTCAGAAATACCAACTGAATCACAATCTTTAAAAACAGGATACTTTTCTATTTGGGAAAAAGCAGAAATTGAAAAAAGAATTGCCAGAAAACTTAAAAATAGCTTGTTCATTGTAAATTATTTCGAGATTTTTAGAACTTTATTGTTTTTTAATTGGTATTTCTCGCCACTTTCAAGGCAAGTTGCAAATCCGTTTTCGTCAAAATTTAACCGATGTCCGAATTCACTGATCCACCCAATTTGTTTTGAAGGATTCCCAACCACCAACGCATAGGGCAAAACCGGTTTTGTAACCACCGCGCCAGCACCAATTAAAGCATATTCGCCAATTTCGTTGCCGCAAATAATGGTGGCATTTGCGCCAATGCTCGCCCCTTTTTTTACCAAAGTTTCCTTATATTCATCTTTTCTAATAATGGCGCTTCTCGGGTTTATGACATTGGTAAACACCATACTCGGCCCCAAAAAAACATCGTCTTCACAAATAACGCCCGAATAAATGGAAACATTGTTTTGCACTTTTACGTTTTTGCCTAAAACCACGCGCGGCGAAACCACCACATTTTGGCCAATATTGCAGTTTTCGCCAATTTTTGAATTGGGCATAATATGGCTAAAATGCCATATTTTAGTGCCTTTTCCAATTTCACAACCTTCATCTATAACGGCTGTTTCGTGTGCAAAATAATCTCCCATGTTAATATGTTTCATTGGTTTTTCCGCCATCAGCAATAACTTTTGCTGCCGACGTTCCAATTCTTGTAACGCCCATTTTTACCATTTTTACCGCATCATCGTAATTTCTTACGCCTCCCGCAGCTTTGGCCTGCAAAGGCTTTGAATTTTCAACAATCAATTCCATTGCTTCAAAAGTGGCGCCATTTGGTTTGCCTTCTTCAGTTTTAAAAAATCCGGTGGATGATTTCACAAATACATTTTGTGCGTTTTCTTCCCCAAAATTATCGAGCACCACATCGCGAATCAATTGCGACAGACCGATAATTTCATCATTGGTCAATGTGGCAATTTCAATAATCCACTTCACGGCTTTATCGTTGTCTAAGCCCAATTTTGTGCCCTTAAAAACTTCCGATTTCACTAAATTTATTTTTCCTTCTTTAAATGCCCGATAATTTACCACATAATCCAATTCATCAACCTCATCATTAATTGCTTGCTGCGCTTCCGCTAATTTTTCACAAGTTTCATAAGTGCCTTCGTGAAATCCGATTACAGTGCCAATTAAAGTGTCTGAATTAGCTTTTTTTACCATTTCACGCGCCATCGTAACAAATTTTGGGCGAATCATCGCAAGCTTAAAATTATTTTCGATGGCTTCATTCACCAGTTCTTTAACTTTGTTTTCTGTTTCGCTTTCAGAAATTCCCGCTTGTTGCGCTGTTTTTAAATAGGTTGAGTCTAAATATTGATTGATGTTCATTTCGTACCCGAAAACGAAGGTTCGTACAGTTCTGAAATTATATTAGTGGGCGATGCAATAGATAATGGTTTAATCACTCTT
>PHDE01000234.1 GCA_002842505.1 Bacteroidetes bacterium HGW-Bacteroidetes-3
CGGCAGATTTGACATTACTTCAATGGTTTTTTCAATATCGGCCACCTTTTCAATATTCATTAAATGAGGCATCGGTTTGGTATTTCTGAAGGTAACCACTGGCTTGCGCTGCAATATAAATTCAGGAATTGCAGAAGTGGTGTCGGAAAACATTACATCTGCAATTTTTAAAATCGGAATAATATCAGTGGTGTCGAAATATTTTAGATTTTCATTTTCCAGATGTTTGAATTTTTCAACAATTAAAGGATCCATCATTGGGTGAAGAATCACCAAAAATTGCCATTTTCCAATCAACGACAATCGTTTAATTTCTTCATAAACATCAGGAATTTTGGCCAAACTGTATCGCGTTGTAAAGGTTGAAGAAATAAGCACCGTTGGCTTATCATTTAATCGTTTTAACCTGTTAGCAACTTCAAATAAAGGATCTACTTTTGACCAGCCGGTTTCCACCACTTCAAAATAGCCGTATTTCTTTTTTAATTCATTAAAAGGCCCAGTTGTAGATGGACCTTGCGTGCAATACAAATCAAAAAATCCCCTGATTCTAAAATGTCCTTTTTTAAAACTCCATTTATTAACCAAAAAACCATGAAATATTTCAACCTTAATCCCAGGGAAAAAATGAGGAACCGAATCTGTGGCCACCAAAACAATATGCGGATTGTAATCCATAACTTCCTGTACCGTTTCCAGCAGTTCTTCCTCGTCTGTCAAATATTTTTTTGCATTTTCCGATTCAGAAAACCATTTCACCTCATAACCCCGTTCCCTAATTTCTTTTTGAAGCGGTTTGCCAATAGGAATGCTGTAACCTTGCGAAATATGAATTAAAAATCGTTTCATTTATGTGGAAGAAATTTTCAGCAAAGATATAAAAATTATACCGCCACATCATTTTCTCGAAGCGCATCATTTAGCGATGTTTTTTTGTCGGTACTTTCCTTGCGTTGGCCAATGATTAATGCACAAGGAACCTGATAGTCTCCTGCAGGAAATTTTTTGGTGTAACTTCCCGGAATTACCACAGAGCGCGCAGGAACATAGCCTTTAATTATTTTAGGCTCGCTGCCTGTAACGTCAATTATTTTGGTAGAACCCGTAAGCACCACATTGGCGCCTAAAACGGCTTCTTTTTCTACGCGAATTCCTTCAACAACAATACAACGTGAACCCACAAAAACATTGTCTTCTATAATTACCGGCGCTGCCTGCAAGGGCTCCAAAACGCCACCAATGCCAACGCCACCGCTTAAATGAACATTTTTGCCAATTTGCGCACAGCTTCCAACGGTTGCCCAAGTATCGACCATCGTTCCTTCATCTATATAAGCGCCAATATTTACATAACTGGGCATTAAAATGGTGCCTACCGAAATGTAGGAACCGTAACGCGCCACTGCATGTGGCACCACACGAATTCCTTTTTCTTTATAGCCTCTTTTTAAAGGTATTTTATCGTGATATTCGAAAATTCCAACTTCAAAAGTTTCCATTTTTTGAATGGGAAAATACAGCACCACCGCTTTTTTTATCCATTCATTTACCTGCCATCCATTTTCAGTGGGCTCGGCAACCCTTAAAACTCCTTTGTCCAACAAATCAACAACTTCGCGAATGGCGTTTTGGGTAATTTCTTCTTTTAACAATTCCCTATTTTCCCAAGCTTGCGCGATTATTTCTTTAAGTGCCTTCATTTCTATATTTTTCTATGAAGCACAAATATATTGCTTTAAAAAAAAATTACCGTTCAAAATACCTAAATTTGCACAACTTTATAAATTATGTTAACATTTTGGCGCGAATTTTAGCTTTAGATTACGGTGAAAAAAGAACAGGAATTGCCATCACGGACGAATTGCAGATTATTGCTTCCGGATTGACCACTGTTGAAACCAAAAATATTTTCACGTTTTTAACCGACTATTTGAAAAAAGAAAAAGTCGAGTTGTTTTTGGTTGGCGAACCCAAACAAATGAACAATATGGCGAGTGAAAGCGAACAATTTATCAAACCATTTGTTGAAAAATTAAGCCTGACTTTCCCAAAAATTCCCATAAAACGAGTAGATGAACGTTTTACTTCAAAAATGGCTTTCCAAGCAATGATTGAAAGCGGATTGAAGAAAAAACAACGGCAAAATAAGGCTTTGGTTGATGAAATTAGCGCAACCATTATATTGCAGACTTATCTTTATCATAAATAGTATGCCACAACTATTTTATTATTACTTAAATCTTTTGTAATTTTGCAAACCAAAAAAAGAGTATGATATTACCAATTATAGCTTATGGCGATCCTGTTTTAAGAAAAATGGGTATTGATATTGACAAAGAGTATCCAAATTTGGATGAACTCATTGAAAATATGAAAGAAACCATGATAAATGCCCGCGGCGTTGGATTGGCGGCACCTCAAATTGGAAAAGCAATTAGGCTTTTTATTGTTGACACGTCGCCTTTTGGGGATGATGAAGATTTAGACGAAAAGGAACGTGACTATTTGGGCAGTTTTAAAAAGGTATTCATCAATGCGAAAATACTTAAAGAAGAAGGCGATGAATGGGCTTTTAATGAAGGATGTTTAAGCATTCCAAACATCACCGAAGATGTTTTCAGACAAGAAAAAATTACGCTTGAATATTACGATGAAAATTTTGAAAAACATATT
>PHDE01000045.1:0-20296 GCA_002842505.1 Bacteroidetes bacterium HGW-Bacteroidetes-3
TCAAAAGTCGCCATAACGGCACTTACAGCACGCAATATTTACACATGAGTAAACGCGCTGTTAAGGTTGGTGATTATGTAAAACAAGGACAAGTTATCGGGTATATTGGGATGACAGGAAATACAGCTGGGCCGCATGTGTGTTATCGTTTTTGGAAAAATGGAGAACAAGTTGACCCATTAAGGCAAAAATTCCCCAATTCAGAACCTATGAAAAAAGACAAAGTGCCAGCTTATAACAAATATATTGAACCACTTAAAACGCAATTGGATTCCATAGAATATCCACATAAAAATATTTTATTTTAAAAATAAAAACATTATTAAATTAACAGAATAAGACCATGAAGAACATCAACCCAACCGAAACAAAAGCTTGGCAATCGCTAACTTCCCATTATAAAACCATAAATTCAATTTCTTTAAAATCATTGTTTAACAGTGATGCTGACCGGAAAAATAAATTCACCATCAATTTCAACGACTTTGAATTTGATTATTCCAAAAACAGAATTACCGAAGAAACGCTGAAATATTTATTAGAATTGGCCCAGGAAGTTGATTTGGAAAGCGCCATTAAATCCTATTTTTCAGGAGAAAAAATTAACAAGACCGAAAATAGGGCAGTATTGCACACGGCTTTAAGAAATCAATCAAATGAACCAGTTTTATTTGAAGGAAAAAATATTATGGTTGACGTAAAAGATGCCTTGTGTAAAATGGAGTCTTTCACCAATCAAATTGTTTCGGGAGACTGGAAAGGCTATACCAATAAATCGATTACCGATGTGGTAAATATTGGCATTGGCGGGTCGGATTTAGGACCGGATATGGTTGTGGAGTCCTTAAAATATTACAAAAACCATTTAAATGTTCACTTTGTGTCAAATATTGACGGTGACCATGTTCAGGAAGTGATCAACACCTTAAATCCGGAAACCACCTTGTTTGTCATTGTTTCAAAAACATTTACCACGCAAGAAACCCTTACAAATTCCACCACCATCAAAAAATGGTTCTTGCAAACTGCTTTAGAAAATGATGTTGCAAAACATTTTGTTGCCGTTTCCACAAACTTAAAGGCAGCGAATGATTTTGGCATTGCCGCTGAAAACATTTTCCCGATGTGGGATTGGGTTGGAGGCCGATTTTCATTATGGAGTACCGTAGGTTTAACCATAAGTTTGGCGGTTGGCTTCCCTAATTTTAAAGAGCTGTTAGTTGGTGCTTATGAAATGGATGAACATTTTAAAAACACGCCTTATGAAAAAAATGCGCCAATAGTTTTAAGTTTGATAGGCATTTGGTACACCAACTTTTTTAATGCTGAAACCGAAGTGATTTTACCTTACACGCAATACCTAAGTAAATTTGCGCCTTATTTGCAACAGGCCATTATGGAAAGTAACGGCAAAAGCGTGGACAGAAATGGAAAACGGGTAACTTACCAAACAGGAAATGTTATTTGGGGAAGCACAGGAACAAACGCCCAACACGCTTTTATGCAATTATTGCATCAGGGAACAAAATTAATTCCGGCAGATTTTATTGGATATAGAGAATCTCTTTACGGCAATACAGATCACCACACCAAATTATTGGCCAATTTTTTTGCACAAACCCAAGCTTTGGCGGAAGGAAAAACAAAAGAAGAAGCCCATTTAGATTTAAAAATGCAAGGAAAAATGACTGAAATGGAAACCTTGTTGCCCTATAAAGTTTTTGAGGGAAATAAACCAAGCACTACCATTTTAATTAATAAACTTACGCCTAAAACTTTAGGAAGTTTAATCGCTTTTTATGAACACAAAATATTTGTTCAGGGAATTATTTGGAACATTTTTAGTTTCGACCAGTTTGGCGTTGAATTAGGGAAAGAATTGGCCAATAAAAATCTTCAAAAAAAATAATTTCTTTAATTTATTTCTTAAAATTTGAACGATTAAAACGCCATAATTTAAATATTCCTCGTTTTTACATGAGGCGTAAGAGGCTTCTTTATAACCTTTAAAGACAAACAGCTGATTTTTAATTAAATCAAGCTGTTTTTTTTCGACGGTGTTTCATTTTTATTTTACTTTTAACTGTAAGAATTTCAACCTTTAAGGGATTTAAATGCTTATTGGCTCCATTATTCTGTTAATATTTTAAGCAACCAAAACGTTAATTTACCATCTGTTAATAAACTGTTAACATTTAAAACTATGTAATGCAGTTTTAAAGGTGTTTTTCACTATTTTTATCCTAATTTCTTGTTAAAATTTAACAATTAGTTAAAGATTACTTTGGTAAAAATTACCATTTTTGCACAAACATTAATTCAACTTAAAATTAAACAATGAAAAATTTAAAAAATTGGCTTATTACCCTAGTTTTAGTTACAACAGCGTCCATGTTTGGACAAGGTGTAACTACTTCATCTATTAACGGTAAAATAATCGACAATAATGGCGATGGCTTGCCGGGAGCGAATGTTGTTGCGGTTCATACTGAATCAGGCACAAAATATGGTGTCTCAACGGATTTTGATGGTTTTTTCAGGATCTCAAATATGAGAGCTGGCGGACCATATACGATCACGATATCTTTCGTTGGTTTTAATGACTATTCTCAAAACAATGTTTTTTTGCAATTAGGCCAAACATTTGCGATTAATCATCAAATGACGGAAGCAGCCAACGCATTAGAAGAGGTTGTTGTTACTGGCTCAAGAAACGGCATCTTTGACGGAAACAAAACGGGCACAGGAACGTATGTAAGTAAAAAACAAATTGAAGCCTTGCCTACAGTTTCAAGAGGTATTGGAGATTTTTTACGCACAACTCCTCAGGCTCAAGTTAATGGAAGCACCATTTCAATTGCTGGTCAAAACAACAGATACAATGCTATCTATATTGATGGAGCTGTAAATAATGACGTGTTTGGTTTGGCATCATCGGGAACTAATGGAGGACAAACAGGTGTTAATCCTATTTCTGTGGATGCAATTGAATCTTTCCAAGTTTCCGTTGCGCCATTTGATGTTAGAATCTCTGGTTTTGCAGGTGGAGCAATAAGTGCAGTTACACGATCCGGAACAAATGAATTTGAAGGATCAGTATATGGTTTTGTGCGTAACGAATCCTTAGCAGGTAAAACGCCGGTAGATTTAGTGCCTGAAGGAGGCAAAAGAGAAAAATTGGACGATTTTTCAGCTAAAACTTATGGAATAAGAGCTGCTGGCGCCATAACTAAAGACAAGTTATTTTATTTTATAAATTATGAAAATCAAAAAGATGAAACCCCAAGGCCATTTAATTATGCTAACTATATTGGGAATTCATCAGAAAGTGATATTCAAAATTTAAGCAGTTTTCTTACAAATACTTATGGTTTTAATCCAGGAACTTACTTAAGCAATGCCAATACTTTGGAAAGCGATAAATTGGTTGTTAAATTAGACTGGAACATTAACGATAATAATAAACTGGTAGTAAAACACAGTTATGTAAAAGCTGAACAAATAAATGCAGCAACTTCTAGTACAAATGGCATACGTTTTAGCAGTGGCGGTATTTACTTCCCTTCAACAACGAATACAACTTCTGCAGAATTAAACTCTAAGCTAAGCGACAAGACCTCAAACAGTTTAACACTTGCTTATACGTCTGTTTTAGATGATAGAGATCCTGTAGGAAATCCATTTCCTTCTGTAAGAATTAAAGATGGTACTGGAAATATCTATTTTGGGTCAGAGGCATTCTCAACCGGTAACATTTTAGAACAAAAAATTGCGACACTAACTGATAACTTTGAAATTTACTATGGTAAACATACCATGACGTTAGGAGCGAATTTAGAATACTCAGATGTGAGAAATGTATTTATAAGACAAAATTTTGGCGATTATGTCTTTACAGATTTAAACACTTTTCTAACAAATGGCCCTGCTGAAGATTATAATAGAAGTTATTCTTTGCAAGGCGGTATTGGTGATGATTCAAAAGGTGCAGCGGAATTTGATATGTTTCAGATTGGAATGTATGTTCAAGATGAAATACAAGTTTCAAATGATTTTAAAGTGAGTTTAGGATTAAGATTTGACGCTCCTATATGGTCAGATGGTTTGGTAAATGATTCCTTTAATACTACAACCGTAGCCTTATTAGAAGCTGAAGGCAAAGATTTACAGGGAGCAAGAGTTGGGGAAGGTGTTTCTACAACGATTCATTTTTCTCCAAGAGTTGGTTTTAACTGGAATGTAAATGGGGAATTTAACACCCAAGTTCGTGGTGGTATAGGAGTATTTACTTCAAGAGTTCCTTTAGTTTGGCCTGGAGCTGTTTATAACAATAACGGTATGGCAATTGGTGCAGCAACTGAAAGTAACTTGCCTAATGGCGGTGTATTTATTGCTGATCCATTTGGTCAGCCAGTTGGGCCTGCAGTTGGATCAGGCCAATTAGGGGGTGACATCAACCTTTTTTCAAAAGATTTTAAATTACCGCAAGTATTAAAAGTTAATTTAGCAGTAGACCAAAAATTACCATTCTGGGGATTAATCGCATCTGCCGATTTGCTTTACAATGACAATATTTCAGCAGTGTATTACGAAAATTTGAACATTAAGGATGCAACTCAATTTCAAAGCGGTACAGGAGATACCCGTCCTTTTTATAATAGAAGTTCTAGAATTGACCCTACTTATCAAGGGATTTATTTAGGTTCAAATACTAGTAAAGGATATTCTTGGAATGGATCTATAACCTTAACCAGACCTAATATTAATGGATTTTTTGCAAGTGCATCTTATAGTTATGGCGATTCAAAAACTACTTTTGAGGGAACTAGTTCACAAAACTCTTCACAATGGAGAAATCAATTAAGTGTTAATGGTAAAAACTCTAATTTACCTGCTTCAAGATCACAATTTGCGCAAGGCCATAGAGTTATTGCCAACGCTTCTTATGATTTGAAATGGAACGATAACATTAAAACTACTTTTGGCCTATTTTACCAAGGGATTAATGGAAATTCTTTCACATACACTTACCAAGAGGGACAAGATGTTTTAAACGATGATTCAAGTGACAATGCTGTAATATATGTGCCGGCAAATGCTGCAGATATTAGATTAAAAGAAGGCGCTAACGGATTAACAGCGGCCCAACAATGGGACGCGTTAGATTCATTTATTGAAAGCAACGACTATCTAAAAAGCAGAAGAGGTAAATATGCGGAAATTAATGCTGACAGAGCGCCTTGGAGCCATGTAGTAGATTTAAAAGTATTACAAGATTTCTCTATTAAATTTGGCAAAAAAACACACACTTTACAAGCCTCATTTGATATTTTCAACTTTACCAATTTAATTAACAAAAATTGGGGTGTTCAAAAATTTGCTCCAGATTTTGGGGAAATTGCAATTCTTAAAACAGAGTCCAATGGAGTTGCCCCTGTTTATAGTTTTAACCCTGCTGTAGTTGAAAATATGTTCACTATTGATGACAGCGGAATTGAAAGTTCAAGATGGCAAATGCAAATTGGTTTAAGGTATATTTTTAAATAAACTAGTGTTATTATAACTAAAACCACCCAAATCGGGTGGTTTTTTTGTTTAACGCTTTCCTACTTAAAGTAAAAATTTTCCCTATTTTTGCTTCAAACTAAAAAAACACATTTACTATGACTAAAATGATTCATTCTTACTGGGCCTACATTGTATTGCTCATTTTAATTATCGCTGTTGTAAACGCCATTATTGGATTAACCTCTAAAAAAGAATTCAAGGCCAAAGATTTGCGTATTTCGTTATTTGCCTTAATTACTGCGCACATTCAACTTATATTTGGTTTTTTTGCCTACTACACTTCTGTTTATTATGAACAAATGAGACTTTTAGGAATGGGAGAAGTGATGAAAAACAGTGAGCTCAGAAAACCTTTAATCGAGCATCCATTGCTGATTATTATTGCCATTGCTTTAATTACCATAGGCTTTTCAAAACACAAAAAGAAAACAACCGATGCCGCAAAATTTAAGACTGTAACTATTTTTTACGGTATTGCATTGTTGCTTATTTTAGCTGTTATTCCTTGGGGATTATGGCTTTCTAAATAACTAAATTTATGTCCGAAGTCAATTGGCTTCGGATTTTATTTTTTTAAACTATGAAAAAATTATTGTCATATTTCCTGTCCGCCATCTTCTACATTCTTTTTGGCAGCTTTTTGCTTATTTTTCATGTGTTGCAATGGCTTGGTTACAATATTGGCAAATACCGCGGACATAAAATTGCGGTGGATTTAATGAATGGCACCTTAACCTATCTCCTTTATGTTTTGGGAACCCGCATAAAATTTATCAGCAAATATCCAATTCCCGAAAATGTTCCGCTAATAATTGTGTCAAACCATCAAGGCATGAACGATATTTCCCCAATATCTTGGTTTATAAGAAAACACCATCCTAAATTTGTTTCTAAACTTGAATTGGGAAAGGGAATTCCGAGCGTTTCCTATAATTTAACTCACGGCGGCTCTGTATTAATAGACAGAAAGGATTCCAAGCAGGCATTAACCGCCCTTAAAGAATTTGGGCAATATATTGAAAAAAACAACTATTCTGCAGTTATTTTTCCGGAAGGAACCAGAGGAAAAGATGGCGTGCCCAAACGTTTTTCTGAAAACGGACTTAAAATGCTGACCAAATACGCGCCTTCTGCCTATGTGATTCCAATGACGATTAACAATTGTTGGAAACTCAATAAAAACGGAAAATTTCCCTTGGAATTGGGCGTGAAAATTACCTTTGAACTTCACGAACCCATTAAAGCAAATTCCATGGAATTTGACAAACTTTTTGAAAAGGTTGAAAATACTGTTAAAAATGCCGTAATTTAGCGGCCTACTACTAAATTAAAATATATGTCATTACAAAACATCAGGTTAGAGGTCATGCTAACCTTGGAAAAAAGCATCGATACTTTTGTGGAGAAATTTTTGATTTCCCCCGAAAAAATTTGGCAACCAACCGACTTTCTTCCCAATTCCCAAAGCGATAAATTTATGGAAGAAGTAAAAGAAATCAGGGAAATTTCCAAGGAATTGGATGATGATTTTTGGACGGTTTTGGTGGGTGACACCATTACCGAAGAAGCCTTGCCAACTTATGAGTCCTGGCTGCTTGATGTTGAAGGAATTTCGCAACACAGCAATAATGGCGGTGATAATGGATGGGCAAAATGGATAAGGGCTTGGACCAGTGAAGAAAACAGACACGGCGATGTGTTGAATAAATATATCTATTTATCGGGCAGGGTAAATATGCGTGAAGTTGAAGTAACCACCCAACATTTAATCGCCGACGGAATGGATATTGGCACAGGCCGTGATCCCTACAAAAATTTTGTTTATACCAGTTTTCAGGAATTGGCCACCTACATTTCCCATAACAATGTGGCGAAGATTGCACGCAAAAACGGACATACTTTATTGGCAAAAATGTCTAAAATTATCGCCGGCGACGAAATGCGCCATCATTTGGCCTATACAGAATTTGTGAAGCAAATTTTTAAGTACGATCCAAGTGAAATGATGTTGGCTTTTCAATATATGATGAAACATAAAATTGTGATGCCCGCTTATCATTTAAGGCATTCTTTTGAAGAAAAAGGAACACTTTTCAGCCAATTTTCAACCGTGGCGCAGCGCGCAGGTGTTTATACCGGTTTCGATTATGTTGATATCATTAAAAAACTAAACGATATTTGGAGTATCGACAAAATTTCTGGTTTGACGGATGAAGCCGAAAAAGCCAGGGAATATTTGTTGAAATTGCCCGAACGTATGTATCGCATTACCGAACGAATTGTGGTTCCTGACACAAAATATCCGTTTAAATGGTTGAATCCTTTGGTTTAAAACTATAATGTTAAGTTGAACTTGTTTGAGTGTCACGTACTTATACGATGAGATGCTGAAATCGCAGATTCACGAACACCTTTAAAAACATTTAAAAGAGAACAGTGAGTAAACAAGTTCAGCATGACGTAAATTCAGGGTAAAGAAATTTATTAAAATTCAATTTCAAAATCATCTCGGTCGTTTAAAAAACCCAGTTTATTCCTGATTTTGGAAATATGATTTTTATCCAAGGTAAAAACAACGGTTTCTTCTTTGTTTTCCAGCGTTTCGGCCACTTGTTCCCCTAAACAGTCATAAGCTGCGGAATGGCCGTTATATTCGTAATTATTGGCGTCAACGCCTACTCTGTTCACGCCAATGCCATAACACATATTTTCAATGGATCTCGCTTTTAGCAAAGTGTCCCAAGCCGCAATTCTAATTTTTGGCCAATTGGCAACATAAATTAACAAATCATATTCCTCCACATTTCTGGCCCAAACCGGGAAACGTAAATCGTAACAAATAAGCGGACAAATTTTCCAGCCTTTGTACTCCACAATAATCTTTTCTTTTCCGGCAACATACACTTTATCTTCTCCGGCCAAGGTGAATAAATGCCGCTTGTCGTAAAAATTAATTTCTCCTGAAGGATGAACAAATAAAAATCGGTTATAAAAGTTGTTATTCTCATAAATAATGACACTTCCGGCAATGGCGCTATCTTTTTCGGAAGCTATTTTTCGCATCCATTCAACGGTTTCACCGTGCATCGTGTCCCCAATTTTTTGAGGCTGCATACTAAAACCGGTCGTGAACATTTCAGGTAAAATAATGAGATCAACCTGTTCTTTAATTTCATTTATTTTTTCTGAAAAATTTTTCAGATTCTCCGCTGCATTTTGCCAAACCAAATCGGCTTGCAGCATCGCTATTTTTAAATTTTGCATAATATTTCTGCGGCTTTTTTTAAGGTTTCATCTGTTTTTGCAAAGCAAAAACGCAATACTTTGGTGTCTAAACCGGCTTCATTAAATACCGAAATTGGGATGGAAGCTATTTTTTGTTCTTTGGTCAATTTGACGGCGAAGTCAACATCGCTTTCATCGGTTATTTTTGAAAAATTCAACAATTGAAAATACGTTCCTTTAGAAGGTTTAAAATCGAAACGGGAATCTTTCAGCAGACTTAAAAACAAATCTCTTTTTTGCTGATAAAAATTGCCCAATTCCAAATAATGATTGGGATTTTTTAAATATTCGGCCAAAGCAATTTGTGTGGGATGATTTACGCTAAACACGTTAAATTGATGCACTTTTCTGAACTCTTCAGTTAAATAGGACGGAGCAATGCAATAACCCACTTTCCAGCCTGTATTGTGAAATGTTTTTCCGAAGGAAGCCACAATAAAGGCCCTTTCCGCCAAAGCAGGAAACAAAGCTGCCGATTGGTGTTTTTCTCCATCGAAAATAATATGTTCATAAACCTCATCACTCAGCAATAAAATGTTGGTATTTTTTAACAGCGCTTCCAATTGAAGCATATCTTCTTTTGATAAAATTCTGCCCGATGGATTGTGCGGCGAATTAATAATAATCATTTTGGTTTTATCGGTAATCAGCCCTTTTACCTTCTGCCAGTCAATGCTAAAATCTTCCGGATTTAATTGAACCGAAATTGCTTTTCCGCCAAAAAGCTCAATGGTTGGCTCATAACAATCGTAAGCCGGTTTAAAAATAATGACTTCATCATCTTTTTTAATAACAGCTGCAATAGCGGTGAATATGGCTTGTGTAGCGCCTGCGGTAATGGTTATTTCGGTTTCCGGATTGTAAGAAACGCCATATAAATTGAACATTTTTTCGGCAATGGCTGCTCTCAAACTTAAAATCCCCGGCATTGGCGCGTACTGATTTTTACCGTTAATCATAGCCTTATTCACCAAGGCAATCAGCTTAAAATCACTTTCAAAATTTGGAAAACCTTGTGAAAGATTTAGGGCATTCTCTTTGGCGGCCAAAGCACTCATCACTGAGAAAATGGACGTTGGCACATTTGGTAGTTTGGATCGGATTAAATTTGTAAACGATTGCATAAAAATGATAGATTGAGCTGTTAAAGTTACAAAAACAAACAGACTTATGATGAGAGGTTTTTGCTGCGGAATTTAAAATAGCAAATAATTTTTAAGGCTAAATTTTAATTAATACCTTTTTTTGCGTATTATATGATGAAAAGCAAGTGAAATTACAAAAAATTACCACTCATTTTATCAATGAAAACCTGTTAGGTTTGTTAGCTCGATTTTAAATTTACAAAAAAACAGGATGGATGTTTTTTTAGGATAGAAGAAAAGGGGATAGGAACGCCCAAAATGCAAAGACGGAAGTTCAGTTGAAAAAAAGCCAATATTATGCATTAACAAGGGGATTAATACCTTTGGAACGTTTTCTAAATATTTTAAATTATTCATTCAATCCGCGTTAAGGATTGAAGTAAAAATCCTTTTTTTGAGTTTTTTTTCTCAAAAAAAGATTGCAACGAAAGCCTGACCCTTGTGGTAACGCCAAAACAGTGATTATTTTATTTTGCTGTTTAAATTAGAGTTTAGCCTTTTTTAACTATTGAAATACAAAAATTACATCAAATTTAAAATTTCAAGTAATTTTTTGTCGGTTTCAGAGACTAAGAACTTATAATCTTAAGTTTTACAATTATGGACACAAAAAAAATCATTCTGCTAAATGCCTCAAAAATATACCTTGGCATTGTTTTATTTTTCTTTTTAATGAAATTCTTTAATTTAGAACAAATTACCGAATTGCGATTGTTGAATTTTATTTTTGTTTTTTGGGGAATTAACAGTGCCATCAAAAAAAATATTTTTACAAATCACGAAAATGAGTATGTCCAAAATTTGTATGTTGGTTTTGCCACGTCATTTTTAGCGATTATATTATTGGGAGTGTCTTTAAATATTTATCTTTCCTATATTGATCCAAATTTAATTACCGCTATTGAAGATTTAAAAATTTGGGGCAGTAATTTAAATCCGGTTTTAATCACTTTTGCTATTTTAATTGAAGGGATTTCCTCATCGCTTATCTGTACTTTTATATTGATGCAATATTGGAAAAAATATAAGATTGCCAGAGGCGTTTAAATTTATCCAAGACATTTGAGGTTAAAGTTGTAAAAATTCACCATTATTTTATTTTGAATGTCATCCAAATTTAGCCAACTTGCGGTTTTAAATTTTAAAGATGAATTATTTTAAAAACCTTTGGAAATCTTATGCGCCTTATTTTACAGATGTTTGGCAATATTTAATCATTATTGTTATTTTTATGATTGCCGGAATCGTTTATTTAATCCTCCATTAATACCGAATGCACAAATATAAATAGCCCAATCTCGGCCTTGCCTCATTGCACTAAATATTTGTTGCGTCGGCATTAACCATTGAAATTTATATTTTTAGTTCAATCCAAAATATAAATGGCATAAAAAACCCAAAAGAAGGTTCTTTTGGGTTTTTATTTAAAAAAATAAAGTTTGGTTTATGCTAAACTAAATGCTCGCCGCTAAATATTCCCGATTCATGCGGGCAATATTTTCAATTGAAATTCCTTTCGGACATTCGATTTCACAAGCTCCTGTATTGGTACAGTTACCAAATCCTTCCAAGTCCATTTGCGCAACCATATTTTTAACCCGGTCTTTTGCCTCAATTTTTCCTTGTGGCAACAAGGCAAATTGTGAAACTTTCGCCGAAACAAACAACATAGCGCTTGAGTTTTTACAACTTGCAACACAAGCTCCGCAGCCAATGCAAGAAGCGGCATCCATAGATAAATCTGCATTGTGCTTAGAAATAGGAATTGAATTTGCATCTTGTGTGTTTCCCGATGTGTTTACGGAAATATAACCTCCGGCTTGTTGAATACGTTCAAAAGCCATACGGTCAACCACTAAATCTTTAATTACCGGAAAAGCATTTGCTCTAAAAGGTTCTATATAAATAGTGTCGCCATCTTTAAACATACGCATATGCAATTGACAAGTGGTAATTCCTCTGTCTGGTCCGTGAGGTTCTCCATTAATTTGTAAAGAACACATTCCGCAAATACCTTCTCTGCAATCGTGGTCAAAAGCAATTGGTTCTTCATTTTTTGCAACCAGACTTTCATTTAAAACGTCCATCATTTCCAAAAATGACATGTGTTCTGAAATATCAGTTACTTTATATTCGACCATTTGACCTTTGTCTTGTGGTCCTTTTTGTCTCCAAATTTTTAACGTTAAATTCATATCTTTAGTTTATTAGCCATTAGGCAATAGGCAAATTAGATTTGTTGCTTATTGATTTAATAAAGGCATTTAACATTTTATTTTCTTCTGTAATTAAACTTATTAATTTATTATACTGATCTTCATTTATCAAATCTAGTTCTTTTGAAATAATTATTTGAGTTTCTAACTCTAACAATGAACCTCTGGCGATTTTGAGAAATTGAATATAGTTTTGTGTGTAATTTCTACCGTATCCTTCTGCTATATTTGAAGGAATAGAAATTGATGCTCTTTTCATTTGACTTTGTAAACCAAACACTTCATCTTTAGGTAAATATGCACATACTAAATATATTTCCTTGACAATTTCTATACCTTTTTGCCAAACTAATAAATCTTTATATGATGTTATTGAACTCATTTACCTATTGCCTTTTGCCTATTTTACTATTGCCTATTTATAAGACCGAGTTTTTAATTCGATATCTTTAAATTCTAATTCTTCTTTGTGCAAAATAGCCTCACTAGGTTTCCCTGTATATTCCCAAGCGGCAACATAAGCGAAATTTTTATCGTCTCTTTTTGCTTCACCGTCCTCTGTAATATGTTCTTCACGGAAATGACCTCCGCAAGATTCTTCGCGTTCCAAAGCATCTTTTGCAAACAATTCACCCAACTCTAAGAAATCAGCTACTCTGCCTGCTTTTTCAAGCTCTTGGTTAAATTCGTTCAAACTACCCGGAACTTTTACATTTTTCCAGAAGTCTTCTCTAATTTCCTGAATTTCTGAGATGGCTTCTTTCAACCCTTTTTCATTTCGTGCCATTCCAACTTTATTCCACATTACCTGGCCTAATTTTTTGTGGTAATAATCCACGGTATGTGTTCCTTTGTTGTTGATAAAGAAATCCAATTTGTCTTTTATTTCTTTTTCAGCTGCCTCAAATTCAGGGCTATCAGTTGAAATTTTCCCAGTTCTGATATCATTTGACAAATAATCGCCAATGGTATAAGGAAGCACAAAATAACCATCTGCCAAACCTTGCATCAATGCAGAAGCGCCAAGCCTGTTTGCTCCGTGGTCGGAGAAATTGGCTTCCCCAATACAGTACAATCCGGGAACGGTGGTCATTAAGTTATAATCAACCCATATACCGCCCATGGTATAATGCGCTGCAGGATAAATCATCATTGGCGTTTTGTATGGATTTTCATCAATGATTTTCTCATACATCTGGAATAAGTTTCCGTATTTTTCTTCAATAACAGCTTCCCCTAATTGCGTAATTTTTTCTGTTGAAGCATCATGAATTCCGTGTATTTTGGCTTGTTCTGTTCCGTAACGCTTAATGGAAGTGGCAAAATCTAAATAAACTGCTTCGCCTGTTGCGTTTACACCAAAACCGGCATCACAACGTTCTTTTGCTGCTCTTGAAGCCACATCACGAGGCACCAAATTCCCAAATGCAGGATACCTTCTTTCCAAGAAATAATCTCTGTTTTCCTCAGCAATTTGAATTGGTTTTAATTTCTTTTGTTGAATGGCTTTTGCATCTTCTAATTTTGCAGGAACCCAAATTCGGCCATCATTACGCAATGATTCAGACATCAATGTTAATTTTGACTGATAA
Organism: Bacteroidetes bacterium HGW-Bacteroidetes-3; assembly: GCA_002842505.1. Classification (GTDB taxonomy): domain Bacteria; phylum Bacteroidota; class Bacteroidia; order Flavobacteriales; family Flavobacteriaceae; genus Lutibacter. Next base: position 13,807 of record PHDE01000045.1, read on the forward strand.
TCACCAGATCTTGGAATACAAGTTGGGTGAATTTGCGTGAAACAAGGATTTGCGAAAAACGCTCCTTTTTTATGAATTTTCCAGGCAGCGGTTGCGTTAGATCCCATGGCATTGGTTGACAAGAAATAAACGTTTCCGTAACCACCCGTTGCAATAACAACTGCGTGTGCAGAATGACGTTCAATTTCACCGGTAATTAAATTACGGGCGATAATACCTCTTGCTTTTCCGTCAATTTTCACCACATCCAACATTTCGTGACGGTTAAACATTTCTATTTTACCACGAGCAATTTGGCGATTCATTGCTGAATAAGCGCCCAATAATAATTGTTGGCCAGTTTGTCCTTTCGCATAAAAAGTACGCGAAACCAACACGCCACCAAAGGAACGATTGTCCAGCAATCCGCCATAATCGCGGGCAAAAGGTACGCCTTGAGCAACACACTGATCGATAATATTCCCTGAAACTTCAGCCAAACGATACACATTCGCTTCACGCGAACGATAATCTCCACCTTTTACGGTATCATAAAATAAGCGATAGTTTGAATCACCATCACCCATATAATTTTTTGAAGCATTGATTCCCCCTTGCGCGGCAATTGAGTGTGCGCGACGCGGAGAATCTTGGTAAGCAAATGCTTTTACGCTATATCCTAACTCGGCTAAAGTAGCGGCAGCAGAGCCACCGGCCAAACCTGTTCCAATAACAATAATGTCTATATTGCGTTTGTTGGCTGGGTTTACCAAGTTAATTTTGTCTTTATATAATGTCCATTTATCTTTTATTGGACCTTCTGGTATTCTTGAATTTAAAGTCGTCATAATTTTATAAGATTAATGGTTTAATTGACTAAAATAGTGAAACAATGCGATGATAATAAATCCTAAAGGAATTACTATTGCATAAATTTTGCCCAATGTTTTTACGCATTTTGCATATCTGTTTATGCCCAAAGATTGAAAAGCCGATTGAAAACCATGCAATAAATGCAGTGCCAATAACACAAAGGCAATTACATAAGCGCCAACTCTTAAGGGGTTGGTAAATTTATGTTGCAATTCAGCAAAATACCTTGTTGGGTCTTCCGGTAAGAATTCAATGTATTTGTGGTTTATTTCCGGAATCCAGAAATCTAAAAAGTGTATCACAATAAATGCCAAAATAACGCCGCCGCTAATTACCATATTTCTTGACATCCAAGTGGCATTTGCAGCGCCATTGTATTTAACATATTTAACGCTCCTTGAACCTCTGTTCTTTAACTCTAACACAAATCCCATCACAAAGTGAAAAACAACGCCAAAAATTAAAATTGGCTGCATTAAAAATTGCACTAAAAAATTGGTTCCCATAAAATGGGACAATTCATTAAATACATCTTTGCTGAATAATGATGTTATGTTTACCGTTAAATGAATAAGTAAGAAAATAATAAGGAAAAGTGCAGATAAAGCCATCGCTACTTTCCTTGCGATTGATGAAGATAAAAATCCGCTCATTTTTTAAATAAATTTTTAGAAAGTAACAAAGATACCAATTCATTTTTTGTATGAAAACATCTGTAAACTTAATTTAGGCACAACTCTTTATTTAGAATGATTATAAAGAACATATTAAACAGATGGAGAACTTAGAAAAAAGACTCTTGATACAGAAATCAATTATTTAAAGCATTTCATTTTCCTTATATATTATTGTCGATTTAATATTAAATAAAGAAACTGTCTAAAAAGAAATCATTTTTTAACCGCAAGGGACGCTAGTTTTTCGCAAGGGACGCAAAATACTGATTTTAAAAACTTAACACTTTGCGAGCATTGCGCTTTCTTCGCGAGCATTGCGGTTAAACCGACTTTTTAGATAGCCTTTTTACTTTCAAATTGTTCAATCTTTTACTTATTTGAAGGAATTAAACATTTGTTATTTTTCCAAGAATGAAGCAATTCTTCTGAAGGTATTAATTTTCCGTCACAAGTTAAAAAATTTCCGAGAGAGTCTTTTTTAATAACTTTTAAATCGCCCATTAAAATGGCCTTAATAATTTGATAGATAATTTCATTTTTACCTGCTGAAATTCCTTTTTGCGTAAAAGCCAATCCAACATTGTTATTATATAAGTCCATTTCTTTTGAAGCATTATCGGGAATAATGCCATCTTCGGTCAGATGCTTTTTAAATGTTATATAATTGTCTTTTTCGTGTGCTTTCCCCAAAGAAAAAGCTGCCCGTTTTCCAATATTCTGCCGCAATCTCGCCATCCAATAAGCGTGACGGAAGGCATCTGCTTGTCCGCCAGCCATATCTTTATCCAGCAAATCGGTTTTGGCAATAGAATCGGAAACCCTTTTGGCTTCAAAAGATATTTCTAAAGCTTTTTTGGCTTTAAACGGATGAAAGAGCACCCATTTTTTGTATGGAGCAGACAGCTTCCAAAATTTTTCCCAATTCGATTGCGCACTCAATTGAGTGCCCAAAAACAGCATTACAATAAAAACTGCGCGTTTTTTCATGTTTTTATCTTATCCCCAGCCTTCCGTACTAAAAATTGGACAGACTTTTTCCCAAGGAAAAGGAGCTTGTCATAAGATTATAACTTTTTCTTCGGTCTTCTGACTTCCGACTTCGGGCTCATTTAATTCGTTTTTGTCATTGTTGAAGAAACCACAATAATAAAATTGGCTTTATGCTTTTTTTCTTTATCGAACTTTTTTACGTTTTTGGCTTCAACAACACTTACCGTAATAATTTTTAAAGTTGGATTTTCTTGTTTCAAATACCAATTGATTCCTTCAAAATCATCGGAATGGTAAGAACCGTTATAGTGAATGAACAACTTGCCATTTTCCTTGTTTTTAAGAATAAAATAAGCCATTGTGGCATCTTTAATAGCTTGGGCTTTTGGCAAATTATCACCGCCGTGGCCGCCCATCATTTTCATCATTTTTACATAACCGGGTAAATTGGCATCGTATTTAATTGGCAAAGGCGCTATCCACAGTTTTTCTTCGGATGAAAGTGAATCTAAACTTTCAAACCCATTTTTATAAACGTTGCTTGCAAAGTTTCGAGGAATATTTGTGGCAATAAATCTTAATTTATTTTCCTTGGCAAAATCCACCAAAGGCTTATAATCGGTCGGATAATTTTCCCATAATCTGGCAACGGTGTCATAAGTTTTTTGGGTGATTTTCCCCGATAAATAATCGTTTAATTCCTGTTGGTTGTCGGCTTCAAACATTTCGGCGCCCAAAGTTAATTTTCTTGATTTGCTTAAATCTACCGTAGTTTCATATTGAAGCCAATGCACAATTGGATTGTAGTGGTGTTCGCCAAACAAAACAATATCGGCCTTGCTCATTTTGCAAATCATTTTTTTGTAGGAAACTTTTTTTCCGTTGCCGTTGTATAGCTTGTAAGCAGGTTTGTTTTGTGAAAAAGTTAAGGTGGTGAAAAGCAATAAAAGCATTGTTGTAATAGATATTCGCATAAAAATATTTGATTTAAAAGGATTGGTTTTCAACAAATTTATGATTTTGTCGCCAATTAATATAATTAAATTTTTTGGCCGTATTCTAAAAATCGCAGCATTTATAATTGCTTGATTAAAATTGATGTCTGTTTTGACGACAAGCTGCGTTAGGGACTGTAGAGGAAATCCTTTTTTGAGGTTTTTCAACCGAAAAAAAGATTGGAACGAAAGGCGCGACCCTTGTGGTAACGCCAACCGAAAAGGCAGACGGACCCAAAATATTTTTAAATAGATTGCTGTTGCTCATTGAAATTAGCCAATATTTTATAATGAACTCATCTTGACTTTTTTCAATTGGCTAAAAAATTGCTCTTTTGAGCCTGCTTTTTGTCTTTTTTTCCTTCCGTAGCGTTGCTATGCAACTAAAAAAAGTACTTCAATCAGACCCAAAATAGCTAATTTTCGCTTCAATCAAAAAAGTCAAGAGGAGTTCAATGAAAAACCCTGTTCAATCAAATGAACAAGGTTTTCCCTATTTATAAAAAGAGTTTCAACTAATTATTCTTCATTGTATGCTGCGTTGTGCTTTTTATTGCTTCTTTCTTTTAACCCGGCAATCACCACCAAACCAATGACTGCCAAAATGGTGATCCATGCCCACATAGGAAATACTGGAGTTTCTCCACTTCCATAAGAGTGCATTCCTTTTGTAAAGTAATAATTTACGCCAATAAAGGTCATTAATACCGACCCAAATCCAAAGATAGAAGCCACGTTAAAAATAAATTCCCCTTTAATTTTCGGCGCCAATCTTAAATGCAGAATAATGGTGTACACAATGGTAATAACCAAAGCCCAGGTTTCTTTTGCGTCCCAGCCCCAATAGCGACCCCAAGATTCATTTGCCCAAACACCGCCAAGAAAAGTGCCGACCGTTGCCAAGAACAGGCCTATGGTTAAATTCATTTCATTGATATAGGTTAACTCTCTGGTAATTAAGGAAAGACGTTTTGCGTTTTTTGGCGTTTTAAACAAATAGATGGCCATATTAAAAAGTCCTAACACAAAACCAAGACCTAAAAATCCGTAGCTGATGGTTAACGTAGCCACGTGGATAATTAACCAAAACGATTTTAACACTGGTTGAAGATTGGTTAATTGGGGGTCATAACTGCTGTGGCTCGCTGTCATTAAAGTAAAAAACGCCAATAATGAGGTTGCCGCCAAGGTAATTTTTGAATAGCGCATAAAGCTGAATCCAGCCAATAAACTTGCCCAAGAAACCAAAATTAAGGCTTCATAACCGTTGCTCCAAGGTGCGTGACCGGACAAATACCAGCGCATTCCCATTCCATAAGTGTGGTATAAAAAAGCAACCGCCAATATTGAAATGCAAACATTTAAGGACCAAGTCAATAATTTGCTTTTTTTGGATCGAAGATTGTCAACAAATGCAAGAAATAAAAGCAATACACTTAATAAAGCGTACACATTTTTTAAATTGATAAATATATTGGACTTGTTGTAGCTAATTTCACTTTTAATTTTTGCTTCCGTAGGAATAATTTCTGAGGCTGAACTTTGTCGTTGAATCGTTTTGATATAGCCCAATAATTTATCCGCTCTCACATAATTACGTGTTTTGGTGGCATTGAAAACTTCCGTAAAATAGGCTTTCATAATACCGCTATAATTCAAAATCGGCAATTGTAAATCGTCGTTGATTATGCGCAAACTGCCCTTTAATTCTTGTTGCGCCAATTGATCATCCCAACTCACCCATTTGTTATTTTCTGAATTTTGAACAGGAAAAATATCTAACATACTTCCTTGAAAAGTCATCATAAATACTTCTAGGCGCTCATTCACTTTAATTATTTCCTTGTCAAACTTATTGCGTTCAGCATCTGGTTTTCTAAAAGCTATTTCGGCATAAGATTGCAGTCTATATTGTCCTTTTTCATCAAAAAACTGATTAAAAGAAGCATATTTTCCCGTAACGCCTATAAGGTCGGTTACTGATTTTTCGCTTACATAAATAATTTTTTGGTTTTTCCAAAATTCCACATTCAAAGGCAAATCCAAAAATACCTGAATGGAAGTCATTTTGCCTCTTCCCGGAATTTCAAATTTATCCTTTCTTGAAATTTTATGCATTACGTCAACAGCCAATGTGTGCACTGGCGCAAACCTTCCTTCATAAGTTTGTACAATCACTTCCCCAAATTTATTGGCATGTTCGGCGCTTACCGCATACGGATTTATTTGGTGTTCGCGGCTTTGTGGCTCTTGCAGCTGTGCAAAAAGACCGGTAGTGCTTACAAGCATTAAAACCAATAACGTTAAGGTTTTTCTTTGCTCCCGAAGTTGTTTTATTTTACCCATTAAATCCCAATACCTTGAATTTTTGTTAAACAAAGTCCAAACAAAGCCTAAAATCATTAATACATAACCCAAATAAGTGATTAAAGTTCCCCAATAATCATGGTTTACGGACAACACTGTTCCTTTTTCATCTTGGTCATAAGACGATTGAAAAAATCGATAACCGTCATAATCCAATACATTGTTCATAAAAATTCGATGGTCAAATTGGATGTCTTTTCGTCGGTCAATTAAAGTTACTTCACTGGCGTAGGATGATGGGCTCATAGAACCTGCATAGCGGTCGAGCTCAAATTTATTGAGCCGCAAAGAAAATGGCAAAGGGATTTTTTTTGCGCCATAGGCAAGTTTCAAATTAATTCCCTCTAAAGGAACCTCCACAAAACTTTCAATATATCCCGGGCCACCCAAAACGGTCACTTCTTTTGATTTTCCATTATAGGCAACATCCAAAATTAAAGCCTCCGGACCATTTTGATTGGTTGCACTTTTAACATATTTTACGATGGTGTTTTTAGTTACTTTAGTTAAAGACACGGTAATTCCAGATCCTTCTGGTTGGTATAAACGCATGCGGCTAAAGTCACCTAAACTGTCTTTTAAAATTAGGCCTGCTGTCATGGCGGGCCT
>PHDE01000045.1:20309-30344 GCA_002842505.1 Bacteroidetes bacterium HGW-Bacteroidetes-3
TCGGGACGTTGATTGTTATTAAATGACACAGCAGTATTGTGCAACATGGTAACATCTCCCTCTTTTAGCTGAATTTCATGTTTATGACCACCTTCATCATTAACCATTAATGACAACATGGTAAAACCGCCTTCCTTTCCTTCCGAATAGGTTTCCATGGCGTTTTTAAAATAGTCTTTATATTTTATTTCTATGGTTCCTTTATTTGGGGTTTCAACTTCCACTTTAAAAGAATTGTTGGTAATCAATCCGAAGGATAACTTCTTGTCAACTGCATATTCCTTCGTTCCGTCATTTGCCCTAATATTTAAATAAGTTTCATCACTAAAAATAAAATCGGCTGAACTTCCTTCGCGAATAGACATTTTTCCTTCAAATCCATAATAACGCGTAATGCCTGCGCCAATAATCATCACAATGAAAGAAGTATGAAAAATAAATCCCGACATTCTTTTCCATGAAAATAAATTGTATCGTTTAACGCTTCCATAAAAATTGATGATCATCAAGACCATTAAAACTTCAAACCATATTGCATTATAAACCAATATTTTGGAGGTAATGGTGTCATAAGAGTTTTCAATAAAAGTGGCCGCGCCCATGGCAATTGCAAATATCACCAATAGACCGAGCGTTGTTCTGGGTGAATAAAGTATGTTTAATAATTTTTTCATCTGTTTAAATTTTATTTTTTAGCGGTAATCCCGAAAATTCGGGACTGTTCGCTATTAATTATTCCCTTATTTATCATAATTTGTTAAGCTCGTTTCATAATACGTTTTAAAATTCAATTTAAATATGTAGCAAAAGTAACATATAAAAGCAAAAGCAAAAGTGACAATTGTCAGCAATCAAAGGGTCAAATTAATGTATATATTATCAATACATTTAACCTCCTTAAACCGTTTTATTATTCGGTGTAAATTATGCAATATCTTTGTTATTAACCAAATATGCTATTACTTCAATTAAGTTTACCCAATATTGTGCATTAAAATTTAGGTTTTATGTGTTAAATAAACTGTCTTTTGTTTGATTGTTGTAATCCTTTCGCCTTAAAAAAACCACCAAAATAAAAGTCTCCTTTCGTTTCAAATTCTTAACTTTGTGAATCTTTGGGTTCAAAAAACGTTAAAGGTGAAATGCCCCAACAAAACATTTCGCCAAACATTATCAGTTTTTTTGAGTTTTCCGCAAGATCATTCATAAAAAAATAAATATAAACAGATGAAATGCCGACACCAAAACATTTTGCCAAGCAGAAAAATTTCCACAAGCATTCCATCTGACCATTCATAAACAAATAAATATACACAGATGAAATACCATCCTATTAATAACAAGCTTTTTATCAAAAACAGAGCGAAGTTTACAGCGCAAATGAAACCGAAATCCGTTGCGATTTTTAATTCCAATGATACTTTTACCACTGGCGCCGACAGCACTTTGCCGTTTGAGCAACACAGCGATATTTTATATTTAAGCGGTGCCGACCAGGAAGAAAGCATTTTGTTGCTATTCCCTGATGCCATCAATGAAAATCATAGAGAAATATTGTTCCTGACTGAAACCAATGAGCATATTGCTATATGGTATGGCGCAAAATATTCCAAAGAAGAAGCTTCTAAAGTTTCAGGCATAAAAACAATTTATTGGCTTTCGGAATTTAAAAAAGTTTTTTATGATTTAATGACCGAAGCCGAAACCATTTACTTTAACACCAACGAACATTACCGCCAAGCTGAGGAATTGGAATCTCGTGAGGACCGATTTATAAAACAATGTAAAGCACAATATCCTGCGCACAAATGGGAAAAAAGCAATCAGATTTTGCAACAAATCAGAGGCGTAAAAGAGCCTGAAGAAATTGAAATCATACAAACCGCCTGCAATATTACCGAAAAAGGCTTTCGCAGAATATTGCCTTTTGTAAAACCCGGCATTATGGAATATGAAATTGAAGCCGAATTTATGCACGAATTTTTAAGAAATCGTTCCAAAGATTTTGCTTACACGCCAATTATTGCTTCCGGTTATAGCGCTTGTGTGCTGCATTATATTGAAAACAACAAAGAATGCAAGGACGGCGATATGTTGTTGATGGATGTTGGCGCCGAATACGCAAATTATTCAAGTGATATGACGCGTACAATTCCGGTAAACGGTCGTTTTTCCGACCGACAAAAAGCGGTTTACAGCGCCGTTTTAAGGGTTAAAAATGAAGCCACAAAAATGTTAACACCCGGAGTTCTTTGGGCTGAATACCAAAAAGAGGTGGGAAAAATGATGTCTTCTGAATTGATTGGACTTGGTTTGATTGATAAAAAGGATGTTAAAAATGAAAATCCGGATTGGCCAGCCTACAAAAAATATTTTATGCACGGAACCTCGCATCACATGGGATTGGACACGCACGATTATGGTGCCTTAAAAACACCGATGAAAGCCGGAATGGTTTTTACCGTTGAGCCCGGAATTTACATTCCTGAAGAAAAAATGGGCATCAGAATTGAAGATGATGTGGTAATCCAAAAAACGGGATTGCCATTTAACTTAATGCGCAACATTCCTATTGAAATTGAAGAGATTGAGGAGTTGATGAATAAATAATTTTTAAGCATCTAAATCAAAAAGCCCGAAAACTAAGTTTTCGGGCTTTTTTTTATCAACCAAATAATTGTTCCTTCATAGAAATTTAAGCGGTTACACCATCAAAAATGTAATGGTTTAAGCATTTAAGCGCGGTTATTTTATCGTTTGTGAAAAAAGGAAATATTTCTTAAGATATCAATAATAAAATACTAAGCTTTAGAGGAGGCCACTGAAAAATAAAAAAAATTGTATCTTTACAATACGAAAAAAGAAAATATTATGGCAACATTAGATTTAAGAAATACTGTCAAAGCGTATATAAATACGGCAGACATAAGACTTTTGAAAATGATAAAAGCATTAGCGGAAAGTTATCAAAGTGACGATCAGGAAACATTAACGTTAAGTGAAGAACAGTATCAAATTATGGATAAGCGCAGGGAATCACATTTAAAAGGTGAAAGCAAATCATTTACTTGGGAGCAAGTAAAACAAAACGCAAGAAACGCTGCGGAGTGATGGCGTACGATTTAGAAGTTACAAACGATGCTAATTTAGAAATCATAGAAGCTTATCTTTATTACGAAAAAAAACGCACAAGGCTGGGTGAAGAATTTTTAGAACATTTAGATGCTTATTTTGATAGGATTATAGCAAATCCAAAACACTTCCCACAAAAGAGAAAACCCTATCGGGAAGCTTTTCTGAAACGCTTTCCATTCTTGGTTATTTACGAAATCACAAAAAGAAAAGTCATTGTGTATTCTGTGTTCAATACTTGGCAAAATCCAGAGAAAAAGAAGAAATAATCCCCCCACAAAACAAAACCCGGTTTTTTTCAGAAAGAGCAAAAAACCGCTTAGCAAAGTGTTTTAAAATAACAAGAGCGGACATTCCCGAAGAAAAAATGGGCATCAGAATTGAAGATGATGTGGTGATTAATCAATCAAAGTTCCTTTTAACTTAATGCGCAATATCCCTATTGAAATTGAAGAGATTGAGGAGTTGATGAATTCTTAAGAATTTATAGTTAGTTTAACCGTAAATTAAAAAAACTCGAAATATAATTTCGAGTTTTTTTATTGCAACTTTCCTTGTAAATAATCCTAAATTTCTGGCTTTAATAACCCCTTACTAACACCAAAAACAATATAAGATTCCTTGGGGCAAATGTAAATGGCTTCTGCCAATTAAGAAAGCTTAACTACTCGATATTCATAAATTTAGACCGTTTGTTTATGAATTTGTACTGAATACATCGTTTTTCTTACAGGTAAGCAATAATTGTTTCGTTTTTTAATTAATAACTGCAAAAAATTCTAAGTTTCAGTGATCAATCAAAGTCTTTCATTTCAAAATGCCTATTTTTGTTCAGGAGAAAGAAATTAAAAAATTTAATGGTAAAGCATACAACTTTTAAAAACAGCATTGGTCTTTTAAATTATGCGCTGTTAAAAAATATAATTCTTCTCATACTTTTGGGCTGTTTTCAAATAGGATATTCTCAAAAATCTAAAAGATTCTATATTCCAGATTCTTTAAAAACCAAGACATACGCGGAGCTTTTTAAAGGATTGAACTCAAGTTCAAATGATACCGTTAAAGAAAAAATATATGCCGAAGCCTATTTGCATAAAGCCAAGAATGAGAATGACGCGATAAGAATTTCAAATGGATATTCACAATTTGCTTCCATCAGCAGTAAAACAAGTTTGGATTTGGCAATCGTATACTGTGACAGCATTATATCTCTTACAAAAAACATCAATCATATTGATTATCCAGGTTATGGCTATATGGTGAAGGGAATTTCTCAATTTAATTTAGGAAATTATGAAAAGGCATTGGAAAATTATCTGATTGCCAATAAATATGCCCTTAAAAACAACAATGTAAATCAGCTTTTTTATTTAAATAATGCGGTAGGAGAGCTAAAAAACTTGTGGGGAAGCTACCCCGAAGCTTTAAACATTTTTAAATCTCAACTTCATTTACTTGAACAAAATAAACAGCCTTACAATAACTATCAACAGTACTTATTAAGAGTTTATAAAAGCATTTCAAGCTCATATATATTAAATAAAAAATTGGATTCGGCATTCATTTATGCCAAAAAAGGGATTCAAGAAAGTTTGGCAATTAGTGATTCGCTTTATTATAATTATTTTGTTTTTCAAACAGGCGTTATTGCTTATTATCAAAATAATTTTAAAATTGCGCTTGACAGTTTAAACAAAACTGTGCCTTATCAAAAATCACCTAATGATTTTTTAAACTACCATTATTACTTGGGCAATATTTATTGGAAACAAAATAATGATGAAAAAGCATTTTTTCACTTCTCTAAAGCGGATTCCATTTACGACAAATCTAAGGATGTGGTGCCCGAAGTTAGGGATATTCAAGAATATTTCGTTGGCTATTACAAAAAAAACAATGACATAAACAATCAGTTAAAATATATTGACCGCCTTTTATATGTTGACAGTATTATTAAATACAATTATAAAAATTTGAATGAAACGCTGATTAAAAAATACGACACGCCAAAACTTATTGCCGAGAAACAACGTATTATTTACACTTTAGAACAAAGCCAAAAAAAATCATCCTTTATTATCATAGGGCTAGTTGGCGCATTCATAATTGCGTTGGCATTAATTATTTGGTCTTTTAAAAAACAAAGCATTTATAAAAAAAGATTTAACAAACTGCTGTTAATTGAAACGAAAGCAGAGATTAATAAGAAAACTATCAAAAAGCCTTCTGAAGAATTAAATGGTATTTCATCAGAAATAGTGAATTCAGTATTGTTGTCTTTGAAAGAATTTGAAAATAACAATGGATTTTTAGACCATAATCTGACTTTAAATAGTTTGTCGAAAGCGTTTAATACCAATTCAAACTATCTGTCAAAAATTATAAATTTTTACAAGAAACAAAATTTCAGCTCGTATATTTCAGATTTAAGAATAGATTATTGCATTGAACAATTAAAAATAAATGAAACTTATAGAAAATATTCCATAAAAGCGATAGCTTTTGAACTGGGTTATAACAATGCGGAATCATTTTCAAAAGATTTTTATAAAAAAACAGGAATATATCCTTCCTATTTTATTCGAGAATTTGAAAATAAGAAAGAGATAAAATAAAAATCCCGAAATTTAATTTCGGGCTCTTTTTACAATCAAAATAATTATTCTTTCCTATAAATTTATGCTGTGACACCTTCAAAAATGTAGCGGTTTAAACATTTAAGCGCCGTTATTTTATCGTTTGTGTTTACCAAAAGTGAAATGTTGTTATTGCTTCCCCCATAAGAAATCATCCGAACGGAAATATCCTGCAACACTTTAAAAAGTCGGTGTGTTTCGTGATGCCGCACCACCAAATGCCCAACCAAACAAATAATGCTTTGCTGCTTGTCCACTTCAACCACAGAAAATTTTTCCAATTCTTCCAAAATTGAAACCAGATTTTTATCGTCATCAATGGTCAATGAAACCGCAACTTCAGAAGTGGTAATCATATCTATGGAAGTTTCATATTTTTCAAAAATTTCAAACACTTTTTTCAAAAATCCGTGCGCCAACAGCATTCGCGCCGATTTAATTTTTATGGCAGTAATGTTGTCTTTTGCCGCGATTGCCTTGATGCCTTCACCCTTAAAATCGATGGAAATCAGTGTTCCGTAAGAAGCCGGATCCATCGTGTTTTTTAATCGCACCGGAATATTTGCTACTCGAGCCGGCATCACCGTTTGCGGATGCAATATTTTTGCACCGAAATAGGCCAACTCGGCTGCTTCATCAAAAGACAAGTTTGAAATGGCGTGTGTATTTTCAACAAATCTCGGATCGTTGTTGTGCATTCCGTCAATATCTGTCCAAATTTCAACTTCATCAGCATTCACCGCAGCGCCAATAATGGTTGCTGTATAATCGCTGCCGCCGCGTTGCAAATTGGCAATATTTCCATAAGCGTCCAAACAAATAAAACCTTGGGTGATATAAATATTTGAAGACGAAGCTTCTTTAATTATTCGCAATAAATTTTGTTTGATATAAAAATCATCAGGATCATTTGTTTTGTCGATTCGCATAAAATCCAAAGCGGGCAATAAAATGGCATTTAATCCTTCCTGATTCAAATACGCCATAAAAATATAGGTCGATAACAATTCGCCTTGCGCAACTATTTTATTGTAGAGCAACGGTGTATGTTTTTCTGAAGCGCAAATTTTTAAAAAGCTGAAAACGGAATCAATATAAATTTCAACATCCTGTTTTAACGTTCCTTCATTCAATAAATCATTTAAAACCAACGTATATTTATCGTGTAATTTTTCGATATTTAGAATTGCATCAACGCTTTTGCCATTTTTTATGAGATCAGATATTTCAACCAGAGCATTGGTAGTACCGGACATTGCAGAAAGCACAACAATCTTTTTTTCATTGTCGGCAATAATGTCTTTCACCATTTTCATGTTCGCAATTGAGCCTACCGATGTTCCTCCAAATTTTAAAACCTTCATTTTATGCTTATTTTTTATGATGCAAATTTAGAATCATTTTCAACTTTAATCGTTTATTTAAAAATAATATACTAATTTTGCACAAACTGTTAAATATTTAACAATATGAAGACAATTGCTACTTGTGTTGAAGAAATTTTGGTTTCGCAACCATTTTTAGAAGATGCACTAACCCGAAATATTTTAAATTTCAGTGCTTTATCAGAAGAATTGAGGGAACCTATTTCAAAAATGTTGCGTAAACCCGTAAAATCGGGAGCTATTATGATGGCTTTAAGGCGATACAGTCCGCCCAAAGAAATGGCCAACAAAATAAAGCTGAACCAAGTTTTGCAAAATTTGGGCGACATTACGGTGCGTTCAGATATTTCCGATTATACGTTTAAAAATTCGGGAAGTTTAATTCACGGCCATTTAAAAATGCTGGAAGTTATTAAGGAAGATCCGCATATTTTTTACACGTTTACCCGTGGTGTTCACGAAAGCAATGTGCTAATAACCACTTCTTTAAAACAAAAAATCGAAGAAAGTTATAAAAATGAAATTTGCACGGTGGTTCAAGATCATTTATCGGCCATAACCATTGGTTTGCCAAAAGAAAACACCAAAATTGCCGGTTTGTATTACCAGTTTTTTAAGCGTTTGGCCTGGGAAGGAATCTCACTTTATGAAGTGCTTTCAACCACCAACGAATTTACTATTTTAGTGGAAGATAAAGTGGTCGACAAAGCCTTTTCAGCCATAAAAGGGTTAAAAAATTAAGGTAATTTAGCTAATCTCCAAAATCAACTGCCCTCTCCAAATAACCTTTTAGGCTTGCTTGCCTTTTCGGTAGGCGTTCCCCTGCGGGTCGGGCTTTTCGTTCCAATCTTTTTAGCGATGAAAATCGCTAAAAAGGATACGTTTATCCTGAGGTTGCCGAAGGGCTTCAATCCCTAACGCATTCAATTAACAAATAAAAATTAATCTAAGTTTTTTTGGCGCTTTTTGCGCTTTTTATTTGCGGTCCTTGCGGTTAAAAAATAGTTGGTTCGACTTTTGACTTTTCAACTTTCGACTTCGGTCTTCGGCCCACCAACTCCCGACTTCCGTCTTCGGTCTTCGGTCTTCGGTCTTCGGTCTTCCGTCTTCTCACGCCAAATTCGCAAGAATATCAGCCATTTTTGAACGTTTTTTATAATCAGGGTCAAAATGCCGCCAAGTCACTTTCATTTCCTTTGATATAATAAAAGTTGCCGGAATCGGCAATTGTTCGCTGTTGTCGCTATGGCTTTCTTTTAATTTTGCGCCTAAAGTATTGTACATTAATCGGGTAATTTTATTCGGCAGAAATAATACGTCAAAAGCTTTCGCTATTTTGTAATTTTCATCGTATAAAATAGTGAATTCGGCGCCCGTTTTTTCAATGGTTTTTTTGATGAATTCCGATTTTTCGGGAGTCACAACCACAACAGAAGCGCCTTTTTCGTAAATTTTATGAAATTGTTCCTGCAATTCCTTTAAATGTTTGTTGCAAAACGGACACCATTGCCCGCGAATAAAAATGACAACTACGTTTCCGTTTTGTGTTAAATTGCTTAATGTGTAAGTTTTTTCAAAAATGTCTTTTGCCGAAAAATCGGTTACAGTTTCTCCAACTTTTAATCCTTTGGCTTGGGTTACGGATTTGAAAATTTTATTAGCGTTCATCATTTTATTTTTTAGCCATTTAAATTAAAGTTACATTTCTTCTTTTCCAAAACAGGTTGATAAGTTGAATAAGCGCCAATCCCGAAAAAATCAATGTGAAAATAATATTAAGATAATTGCCTATTGCCGCCTTTTTGTCGATTAAAAAATAGTTGCCGGTTTGGGCAAAAAGCATCATCCCCGCAAAAGTTCCCAAGAGTGCGCCAGTAATAAAAATATTGTTTTGATTGGTCTTCGGCTTTATTTTTTCCGTTCTGAATAGGTAAAGATAAATGCCCGACCAATAGGGCCATTGCATAAAATTTAAGCTATTTAGCACCAATCCCAAAACAAAAGGGAATTGGATTAATTGCAATTGCGATAAACTAAAATTTTTCTCATTTCCAATATTGAAGAAAAAGTAAAAGGCAATGCCCGAAAAGAAAACAATGGTAAAAATATCAATAAACAACAGCAGTTTTTTTTGTTCAACTAACCATTTTGCGCCAAAAGCGGCTATTTTCAACACAAAAAATTCCACTGCCACAATCCCAAAAATAAAGGAAGCCGCAGCCCAATTTCCTTTTTCCAGCAGTATTTGCAAACTGATGACATTGAGATATCCCAAAGGCAAAGTTCCCAATAGGCTGATGAAAAAACCCAATGCAAATGAGCTTTTTTTGAATGGTAAATGGGTTAAAATATTCATTTTAGGTGATTGATTTTAGGTGATTCGTTAATTTTTTATTGTCGGTCACCAACTGCCTCGATTGTTTTATGTTCAAATAAGAATGCCCTTTTTGATGGTTGTATGTGCTTATTTTATACAAAATATCGTAATGTTTTATGATTTCTTTCCAGGCAAAAAAGATAGAATGTTTTGGGTCGTATATGTGTGTAGGTTCACTTCCTGCGCCATTGAGTTCAATAATGTAAAAATTTTTGCCGTTTTCCAGGTCTTCCCTCGATTTAAACATGATGTCCAGCCTTCCAAAATAAAAATCGGGAATTTGCAAACAGATTTTGTTAAAGGTTTCCGTTAATTTGTCGTTAATCCAATAACTTACATCGGTAAATTTGCTGCCGCGAACGTGGTTACCGAAAGGTACTAAATTAAGCGTTTCTCCTTTTGGCAAAACTTTGGTCAGCTCCTTTCCGAATTTTTTCTTTAAAGTGTCATATTGAAGGGCAAATCTCGGATTTTGAAGAATCAGTTCTTCCACCGTATTTTTGCC
>PHDE01000235.1 GCA_002842505.1 Bacteroidetes bacterium HGW-Bacteroidetes-3
CCGCACGACCGCATGACTGCAAGACTAATTTTAAGTCCACAGTTTTCAGTCGCAGTTTTCAGTCAAAAATTTAAAATTTAAAATTCAACATCCAAAATTCATCAATATCAACAACCAGCAACCAACAACTAGTTTACAGTAAATAATTTAAAATTCAACATTCAACATTACAATTAAAAAAATCGCCATAGGATTTGGAGGCGAGCGTCAAATGTTTGAAGAGGACAGAGCGTTAAAAAAATGTTCAGTGAACATTTTTAGCGAAAGGGCCGGCCGACTCGCAGATACCAGCCGGCGCGTTGGCATTAAAAGTTTAAAGTAATAAAATAAGTTCTAAACATAAATTGAAAACAAATTAAAGAAAGCCCGTCCTATGATTTTTTTCGTCAGGACGGAGCGTTAAGAAAATGTTCAGTGAACATTTTTAGCGATAGGGCCAGCTGGCGCGTTGGCAATATTTTTAGCGTTGGCAGACGGAACAATCCAAAGAGCCTTGCGGCTGGCTAAGCGTTGGGAAAGGCGGTCTGGATGCTGGGGTTAAAAAAATTCAATTAATTTTACAGAAAAAGATCATCAGACTAGATTTTTTGTTTCTTTTTCATCAATGGAAAAAGAAAAGAAGTTCAAATTGTATCATAAACATTATTATTAGTTTACAATTAAAGATTAAAGAATCATTACAAAATCACGTTAGGAGGTAAATATTCCCTTCAACTGAAATAGAGACGTAATAATAAATAGATTGCCATACCGAAATAAATTCGGCACAGGCTAATTTTTTTAAAAGCCTCGCAATGACAAAATAAAAATAGACCGCACGACTGCACGACTAATTTTAAGTCCACAGTTTTCAGTCGCAGTTTTCAGTCAAAAATTTAAAATTTAAAATTCAACATCCAAAATTCATTACGACCGCACGACTGCAGGACTGCAAGACTAATTTTAAGTCCACAGTTTACAGTCGCAGTTTTCAGTCAAAAATTTAAAATTTAAAATTCAACATTCAAAATTCATTACGACCACACGACTGCAAGACAAAACAGCTCAATGAGTGTCTCTAAAGAATTTGGTTAAAAAAACGGAAAACCAGCAAAAAGCCCCTTTAATATGCCTAAATTTGCACCCGTTTAAAATTATTATAGTGAACCCGTTTATGGGAGTCACAGTGGCGAAGCCATAAAAAGAAGGAGGTTCATTTCTTTTCATTTATAACGATAGCCAAACATCAATAAAATAAATTTACTGTCAGAACCTTAAAATCCATTAAAAAAGGAATATTTTTGTGAATTAGCGAAAAAAAAGAAAAAAATTAAATATGCAAAACCTAAAAAAATTAGTTAATATGGCTAAATATTGTACCATAGTGTTAGTGTTCTTATTGTCTGTTTGCACTCCACAACAAGCAAAAGCACAAGAGATCTCGGCAAGTCAGTTAGCTAAGGTTGATGTTGACAGTCTTTCTGATGAACAAATTTCAACTTATTGGAATAAAGCAAAGGCAGAAGGATATAGTTTGGATCAATTAGAGGTTATCGCAATCTCTAAAGGAATGCCCGCAAGCCAGTTTTCTAAATTAAGACAACGAATTTCGGGCTTGAAGTATTCAGATCCAAATAGTGGAAGTGCAAATGCAGGAACTGCAAATGCAGCAGAAATTTCAATTATTGAAAAATTTGGCTTGGAGGGAAATGTGCCTAAGAAAGCATCTGAAAATCCTTTATTTGGATACGATTTTTTTAGCAATCCGAATATTTCATTTACGCCAAATTTAAATTTGGCTACACCGGCAACCTATCAACTGGGACCCGGAGATGAAGTTTTAATTGATATTTGGGGTGCTGCACAGAATAATTACAGAAAAAAAGTTGACAGAGAAGGCGCTATTCGCATTGAAAATATTGGGCCAATTTATGTAAGCGGATTGTCAATTGACAAAGCAAAAGAGAAAATTATCTCGTATTTAAAGAAAATATATAGTGGCATTGGAGCCGCTGGCAACAGTTATAATAAAGTTAATGCCGATGTGTCTTTGGTGGGCGTTCGTACCGTACAAGTGAATATTATTGGAGAAGTAAAAGTACCGGGAACTTATTCCTTAAGTGCGCTTTCCACAGTGTTGAACGCTTTATATGCTTCAGGAGGCCCAACAGAGAAAGGGACTTTTAGAACTGTTAAAGTTATTAGAGCCGGAGAAGAATATGGCGAATTTGATATTTACGACTATTTAATAAACGGATCAGAAAAAGGCAATGTGATGTTGCGCGATCAGGATATTATCATCGTAAAACCTTATGGCAGCAAAATTGAAGTTGCCGGAAATGTAAAGCGTCCGGGGTTATATGAATTAAAACAAGGGGAAACCATTAGCGATTTGATCAATTTTTTTAGTGGATTTACTTCAGATGCCTATCAGGAACGATTGCTGCTGGAACGCGTAAATGGCAAGCAAAAAGAGGTCAGTGAAATTGTGCTAAAAGAACAAGGGAATTTTGTATTGAGAGACGGCGATAAATTAACGGTTGGGGAAATTATTGACCGTTATGAAAATAGGGTAACCATTGAAGGTGCTGTTTACAGACCCGGCGATTATGAACTGACAGAAGGCCTTAGCCT
>PHDE01000046.1 GCA_002842505.1 Bacteroidetes bacterium HGW-Bacteroidetes-3
TTCACGAAAAAATAGTGCCTTATTTGGGTTGTAATCCAGAACGGGTGACCGGATAATTGGGCTAAATCCTATTTTAAACCAACTACGTTAAATCAAATTTTGGACCTGCCTATCTTTTTGGTGGGCGTTCCCCGCCAGTTGGCGGGTCGTGCTTTTCACTACAATCTTTTTTAATTCGCCGAAAAGGCGAATCAAAAAAGGATTTTCGTTTCAATCACTAACGCGCATTGATTTACGATTTTTAAAATATACCCGATAATTGTTACAATTTCAGGTAAAAATCCTGAACCAAATTTTTATATTCCTCCGTATAATTGTGGCGCGACAATTCCAAGGTTAATTCACTGAAGTTTGTTTCAGTTTTCAAAAAAGAAAATTGAAGCAGGCTTCTTTTAACTGCTGAATTTATAGCGCCCTTAACGCTGGTAATTCTGTTTGGATAAAGCTTGTTCTTTTCAGCAATTTTAATGAAATTTTCGGCTTCCTCAAAAGGAATTATAAAGGCGCAATTTCCGTTTTCGGACAATAATTTTGAGGTTGATTCCAATAAATCATTGTATGTTAAGCTTTCTGCGTGGCGCGCCATTGCACGTTCTTTAGAAAGTTCTTTGTAGGTTGACGTATAAAAAGGCGGATTTGAAATGATAAAATCATATTTATCCTCAATTTCATCGGTAAATTCAGCTAATGAAGCGTGGTAACAAAACAATCGGTCGCCCCAATCGCTGTTTTCAAAATTTTCAACTGTTTGTTCATAAGCAGCATCATTCAATTCAATGGCATCAATGATTTCTGCATCACTTCTTTGCGCCATCATTAAAGCGATTAAACCCGTTCCGGCGCCAATATCCAACATTCTGCTCGGATTAAAGTCCAAATTCGCCCAAGCGCCCAACAAAACGCCGTCGGTACCGACTTTCATCGCTGTTTTATCTTGCTGAATGCTAAATTGCTTGAATTGAAAAGGTTTCATTTGGCCTAAAGTTGGAAGTTTTGAAAGTTAATAGTGATTCAGAAAATTGGCTAAGTTCTATTTACAACAGCATTTATGTATTCTATGATAAAAACCAAGTAAAAAAATTATAAAAATCAATTTAATTGAAATTTATTTAACCGCAAAGGAAAGTTTAATTTTTTACTCCGTGAATCTCTATTTTCTCCGTGTATCTTTGTGAAATAGTATTATTTGTTTAACGTCAGGCATCTCAAAACAGCTAAAAATTACAAGAAAAATTGATTTCAAAATGCTTGCGTTAGTTGCGTAAACTTTTGCGCCATTTGCGTAAACTTTTTCAAACTTTCCGACTTCGGTCTTCGGTCTTCCGACCTATTTCCCCGTACTTCCAAATCCGCCGGCACCGCGTTTGGTTTCACTTAAAACTTCCACTTCTTCCCAATTGGCGCGTTCGTGTTTTGCGATAACTAATTGCGCAATGCGTTCGCCGTCATTTATCACAAAATCTTCTTTGGAAAGGTTCACCAAAATTACGCCAATTTCACCTCTATAATCGGCATCAACAGTTCCGGGCGCATTCAAAACGGTAATACCATTTTTGGCTGCGAGTCCACTGCGAGGCCGCACTTGGGCTTCAAAACCAACTGGAAGCGCAATAAACAATCCGGTTTTTACAATGGTGCGTTCCAAAGGTTTTAGGGT
Source organism: Bacteroidetes bacterium HGW-Bacteroidetes-3 (assembly GCA_002842505.1). GTDB lineage: Bacteria > Bacteroidota > Bacteroidia > Flavobacteriales > Flavobacteriaceae > Lutibacter. Next base: position 1,658 of record PHDE01000046.1, read on the forward strand.
GATGGATTCTGAGATATTGGCACGCAAATCCATTCCTGCGGAAGCATCGGTTTCATAGCTTGGCAATGCGTGTTTCGATTTGTTGGTGATTTGTATTTTCATTTTATTCTATGATTTTATTTGATAAAGCCAAGTTACGACTGCTGAAAATTCACTTCGCCAAAAAGCTTCATTGTGCTGGCCTTCCGGATTTATTTTTGTTTTCAGGTTTTTGGGTTTAAAGCCGGTTTTTAACAACAGTTTTTCTATATTTTGGGTGTCTTTATCGGTATCATCTCCTTCTTTTCCGCCCACCAGCAAAAATAGTTTTATGTTTTTTAAATTCCCTTTTTCTTTGGTGAAAGCTACAACTTTTTCAGAAAACCAAAAAGAAGTGGACAAAGCGCCAATTTTTCCGAAGGTTTTGGGATATTGAAGTCCGCCATAATACGAAATCAATCCGCCCAAAGAACTGCCAATCAATCCGGTATGTTTTTGTTTTGATTTTGTTCTGTAATTTTCATCAATATAAGGTTTTAAAGTATTCACCATAAAATCCATATAAATTTCGCCCTTTCCGCCGCCGTATTTTTCGTTTTTCCAGGGCGTATATTCGTTGATGCGTTCTTCGACGGCATTTTCAATGCCTACCACAATAAATCCTTTTCCTGTTTTTTCGAACAATTTATTTAAGGTTTCATCCACTTCCCATTCTCCAATAAATGAGGTTGCGTTGTCAAATAAATTTTGGGCATCGTGCATATAAATCACGGGATATTTCTTTGAATTTTTATCGTAATTCGGCGGCAAATAAATCCAAATTTTGTGACTGATATTGTTGATGTTGGGAATTACAAATTCCTTTTTCAGCAAAGAAACATTTGAAGCGGCGGTCGATTTTTTTTCAGAAATGTTTTGCGAAAATAGCGTTGAAATAGTGAAAATAGTGATTGTTAAAGAAGAAAAAAGGGTTTTCATTTTTAATAATTATTTAACCAATCAATAGCAGCACTTTTAGTGGCGAAGATTTCAAATTTATATTTATTTGTTTTTGCGAGTTCCAAATACAACATTGAAAGAACGGTATTTTTTGGATCATCAATAATAATGGCATCAATAATCAACTCATATTTTTCCAATGATTTATAATTTTCTTCCACAATAATTTTTAAATCATCAATGGTAAAATTGAAGTTTCCATCAACAGAATCCGTCAAAATTTTTAATTTTCTGGGATAAGATTTGTTCTCTTTTGTTGTGATAATATAATTTACAATTTCAGACAAAATTACATTTCCTTCAAATTTTGATTCAAGGATATTTGTTTGCTGATTGAATTTTGCCGTAACCATAATTATTTTTTATGTTGAAGATCAACGTTTTACCATTGCTAAAATTTCCTTTTTTTCATTCCAAAAAATGAGCATTGCAAACACAATTACCAGCAAAACGGAAACCAAATAATTTTCCCTAAAATAAGTAAATGACACAAAAGACAATATTATGGAAACCAATAAATAACTGCCCGATTTTTTTAAATTATAGGGAACCGGATAATGTTTGTCGCCAATAAAATAAGAAAAAACCATCATCGTTCCATAAGCTAAAAGCGTTGCCCAGGCCGATGCAATATAACCAATTACGGGAATTAATGCCACATTTATAATCACAGTAATTACAGCGCCAATAATTGAAAATAGCATTCCGTAACGTGTTTTGTCGGTTAATTTGTACCAAACGGACAAGTTGTGGTAAATGCCCAAAAACAAATTGGCCAATAAAACTATTGGAACAATAGCGATGGCGTCCCAATATTGTTGGTTGATAAACAACTGTTTTATGGCATCAAGAAAAACCACTATCCCCACAAAAACCAGCGAGCCAACAATGATAAAATAGTTTAAGATTCTGGCATAAGTTTCCCGTGCATCTTTATGGTCGGAATGGTTAAAAAAGAACGGTTCCGCGCCCAAACGAAAGGCCATTATGTATAAATTCATAAAAATTGCCAGCTTGTAACAGGCCGAATAAATTCCCATCGAATTTTTATCCATCATTTGTCCGATTAAGAATTTATCCAAATTTTCATTGATTACGTACGCAATTCCGGCAACGGCAATCGGCCAGCTGTAACTCAGCATTTTTTTAAATAAAATGCCGTTAAAACTCCATTTAAATTTCAGCAAAAACGGCATCAATAAAATTAAGGAAGCGGCACTTCCAATAAGGTTGGCGATAAATATGAAATTTACGATAGTAGTACTTTCAAAAATAACGTTTAAAAATTCGGGAATGTTTTTGCCGCAGGCTTTAAATTCGGGGATAAACTTCAAAAAGACCAAGTTTATGGCGACGATTATGCCCACATTCATCATTTTGATGGCCGTGTATTTTATAGGCCTGTTTGATGCGCGCAAATAGGCAAAAGGAACTACCGAAACAGCATCAATTGCCAAGATGCCAATAAGTAGTTTGAACTGCATTGGATTTTGGCCGAAGTCGAAAATATTGGTAAAAAATCCGGAAAACGAAAAAGCGATCGCTACAAACGCCAGCGTGGCAAGAAAAATACTGATAAATGAAGTTGCAATAATGGCGTCTTTTTTTTCTTCGGCCTTATAAAACCTAAAAAACGCAGTTTCCATGCCAAAAGTAAGCAACACCGTAAAAAGCGCAATCCAAATATAAAAGTTGGTATTTTCGGCGTAATCGCTTGCCGGCAAAGCATCGGTATGGATGCGAACCAGCAAAAAATTAATCACTCTCGGCAAAACCGCAGCAATTCCGTAAATAATGGTGTCTTTAAAAAATCGTTTTAATCCGCTCAATTTGGTTTTATGAATTAATAGTAGGGACAAGTCGCGACTTGTCCGTTCTAGGGTTTAAAGATAATAAATATTTTTTGCCAAAAATTAAACCAAAATCTCTTTCCTTCGGAAAAGGTTGGGAACTGCATTTAAAGTACGAAACTAATAATTTAAACCAACAAATTAATTGAAGCGGGTTATAAAATGCGAGTTTCATAATTTTAGGAGCACATTTAAGTTAGTTTTTTTTACTTTTGGACTCTAAAAAGTTTATAAAATGAGTACAAACCCTAAAATTGCCGTTTTTGGCGGGGGAAGTTGGGCAACAGCCATTGTGAAAATGTTGTGTGAAAATATGGATCAGGTTGGTTGGTATATGCGAAATCAAACTGCGATAGATTATATCAAGGAAAACGAACACAACCCAAATTACTTAAGCTCTGCGGCACTTGACGTGAACAAATTGTACTTATCAAATGATATTAATGAGTTGGTGCATTACGGCGATATTTTAATTTTTGCCATTCCTTCGGCATTTTTGAAAGAGGAATTGGATAAAATTAAGGAAGATATTTCCTCAAAAATTGTTTTTTCGGCCATCAAAGGAATTGTTCCCGAAAGCGGATTGATAGTTGGGGAACACTTCCATAAAAATTATAATATTCCGTTTGAAAATATTGGCGTTATTGCCGGGCCTTGCCACGCAGAAGAAGTTGCTATGGAACGTTTATCATACTTAACCATTGCGTGTCAAGATGAAGAAAAAGCAGATCTTTTGAGCATCTATCTTTCAAGCAGTTATATAAAAACTAAAACTTCTGATGATATTATTGGCACTGAATATGCCGCGATGCTCAAAAATATTTACGCCATAGCGGCAGGAATGGCTCACGGATTGGGTTACGGAGATAATTTTCAGGCGGTTTTAATGTCGAATTCCGTTCGCGAAATGAAACGTTTTATACGCAAAGTGCACAAAATGAAACGCAACATCAACAACTCTGCCTATTTGGGCGATTTATTGGTGACCGGCTATTCCGTTTTTAGCCGAAACAGGATGTTTGGAAATATGATTGGAAAAGGATACACCGTTAAAAGCGCCATGATGGAAATGAGTATGGTTGCTGAAGGCTATTATGCCACAAAAAGCGCTTTTTTAATCAATGAAAAAAACAAGGCGAAAACACCAATCATTGATGCAGTTTATGAAATTTTATATGAAAATAAAAATCCTAAACAAATTTTTAAAAGATTGACGGATATATTGGATTAGCAACCAATTATGCCACAAAAATGTCCTTTTAAAAAATTTCTCATAAAAAATCAAAAAACAAAAACAATTATGAGTACTTTAGTGCTTTAATAAATTATTTAACAATGAAAAAAGGAACAGTAAAATTCTTCAACCAAGCTAAAGGATTTGGGTTTATCACAGAGGAAACTTCAAAAAAAGACTACTTCGTACACATTACCGGGTTAATTGACAAAATTAGTGATGGCGATGAGGTTCAATTTGAACTGGAAGAAGGAAAAAAAGGGTTAAGCGCAGTAAATGTAAAAGTAATTTAATATTTATTCGTTGTCTTCTAAAAAAAATTAAAACCAGTCAATATTGACTGGTTTTTTTATGTAACTGAATTTTAAACTTTTAGCTATTAAATCGACGGTAATACATAAGGAAAAGAAACTGTGATAAACAATTGATTTCTATAACAATAGTCTTTTATCTTTTTTCTATATTCTTTCGTCTGGTTAATAATTTTGATTGATATATATCATAATAATATAAATGCGCCTTTTGTAAATTTACCATCTTTAAAATTGGCCAATAAACAGCATAATTACATTAATTTTAAACTTCAGCAATGGAACCAAAAATAGGAATAATATATTCAACAGTTGACGGACAAACATTGAAAATTTGCAATAAACTTAAAGAAGTACTTCAGCAAAATAATCAAGAAGTTGATTTATTTTCAATTGATGATTTTAATGAAGACATTACCAAATACGACAAACTGATTATTGGCGCAAGCATCAGGTACGGCGTACACAATGCCAAAATAATTGAATTTATAAAAGTAAACAAAGAAAAACTGGATTCCATAAAAACAGCTTTCTTCTCTGTAAACCTGGTTGCCAGAAAACCAGAAAAAAGTGATCCGGAAACAAATCCTTATGTGGTGAAGTTTTTTCAAACCATCAACTGGAAACCAACATTGGTTAAAGTTTTTGCCGGAAAACTGGACTATAAAAAATATTCTTTTTTCGACAGGAAAATGATTCAATTAATTATGTGGATGACCAAAGGACCCACAAATACCGATGCGGAAATTGAATATACCAATTGGGAAAAAGTCAATGAATTTGCGCTAGAACTTGTTAATTTATAGGTTTTTTGTCCTTAAAATTATTGTTTATTTATTAAAGTAATAGAATTTTTATTATATTTACTATGTTATAGTTGCAGGAAACAAAATAACTTAAACGAACCTACCCCAAAGTATGAAAATGCGACTTAAACATATTGAAGACACTTTAGCTTTCGTTTCTGAAAATGGCTACGAAATCAATTATGCTAAATTTCTAAAATCAACCGCTGTTTTTTTATCGAAATTATGCAACGTTAATTATGTTTTAATTGATAAGTATTCAATAAATACGCCGAACATCGCCGAAACTATTGTTTTTTATGTTGATGGTAGTTTCAAAGAGAATTTTGATTATAAATTGGAAAATACACCTTGTAAAACAATAATCAATAAAAAGTTGTGTTCCTTCCCAACTGATGTAAAAAACATTTTTCCAAAGGATGATTTTTTGACTCAAAAAAATATTGACAGTTATATTGGCATTCCTTTATGGAGTTCAAATAAAGAGCCTATAGGATTAATTGCGCTTATGGATGACAAACCTATAAATGAAGTTCAAACTATTGAAACCGTTTTAGGGATTATAGCCATAAAAGTTGAAGAAGTACTTGAAAAAATGTTTTTTGAGAACCAATTAAATTTAAAAATTGAGGAGTTAATATCATTAAAGGAACAAGCGGAAAAAAACGAAGATAAATTCAGAAAATTAGCCAATTTAATTTTTGAGGGAATTTTAATAAGTGAAGATGGAGTTGCGATTGAATGTAATAGCGTATTTTTGAAAATGTTTGGTTATTCTAAAGAAGAAATCTTGGAGAAAAAAAACATAAACATTCTTTTTCCAGAAAAATACCATAAAAAAATTACCGAAAACAGACTTAAAAAACACATTCTTCCAGATGAAATTGAAGGTATCAGAAAGGATGGTTCTGTTTTTCCAGTTGAGATAGAAGCAAGAAATATTGAATATGGAAAAGAGAATAACAGACAGCTTATTTCATTTAGAGACATTACCTCGAGAAAGCAAGCGGAAATAGAAGGTAAAAAGCGGATAACCGCCATTGAACAAAGCGCCAATACCATTATTATAACAGATGTTGACGGAAACATTGAATATACAAATCCTAAATTTACAGAAGTTACGGGCTATACCGCCGAGGAAGCTTTGGGCAAAAATCCCAAGATTTTAAATTCGGGAGCGCAATCCAAAGAATATTATGCCGAAATGTGGCAGACAATAACCGCAGGAAATGTTTGGAAGGGAGAGTTTAAAAATAAAGCTAAAAACGGAAAACTTTTTTGGGAAAAAGTGACTATTTCACCAATAAAAAATGATGATGGTGAAATTATTAATTATTTGGCCATAAAAGAAGATATCAGTAAAAATAAAGAAGCAGAGGAAAAATTGCAAAAAGCAAACGAAGAAATTGAAAAAAGCGAGAAAAAGTTTCGAGACCTTTTTGAAAAATCAGGAGACGCCATATTGATCATTAAAAATGGCGTTTTTGTGGAATGCAATCAGGCAACTCTTGACATGCTTGGGTATAAAGTATTTGAAGACGTTTTAAACCTTCCGCCTGCGAAATTATCGCCTGAATTTCAGCCAGACGGCTTAAATTCTCAAGAAAAAGCTGAAGCGTTAATAAAAATTGCCCTAGAAAAAGGAACACATCGTTTTGAGTGGTGGCATACCAAAAGCAATGGAGAAATATTCCCCGTTGAAGTGTTGTTAACCACCATTGAAAATGAACCAAACAATAAAGTTATTCATTGCGTTTGGAGAAACATTGCGCATCGAAAAGAAGCTGAACAACAATTACAAAAACAAAATGAAGAATATAGATTGCTAACAGAAGATTATTTGATCCAAAATTCTTCCCTTCGACAGTTAAGCAATGAACTGTCTGAAAAAAATAGACTGCTTTTAGACAGTAAAGACCGCTTCATCAATTTATTTGAACAAAATCCCGTTCCTCTTTGGGAGCAGGATTTTTCGGAGACCATAAAACTTTTAAATAATAAGAAGGCTGAAGCAAAAGATTTAAAAACTTATTTAGACGAAAACCCCAATTTTGTTCACGAGTGTATTTTAAGCATAAAGATATTAAATGCAAATAAAGCCGCCTTGGAATTATTGGGCGTAAAAAATGCCGAGGAACTTAAAATTCATTTAGGAAAAACAAATACAAAAAAAGCGATTGAAATACTTAAAAAAGAATTGCTTTCAATTGTTTCGAATAATAAATCATTTAATGATGAAACAGAATTAATAGGGAAGAACGACTCCGCTGTTTTGGCTCTAATAAAATCTGTAATTATAGACAACAAAGGAACATCTATAGCATCAATAATGGATATTACGGAAGCAACAAAAGCCAAAAACGAACTCAATGAAAGTCAGTATTTATTGCTCGAATCACAAAAAATTGCCAATATTGGCTCTTACGAATTGGATTTTTTTACAGGCAATTGGAAAAGTTCTCCGGCTTTAAATAACATTTTTGGAATAGATGAAAAATACACCAGAAATATCACGGGTTGGCTGAGTTTAGTTCATCCGCAAGATCAACATATAATGGCTCAATATTTTGAAAAAAATATCATGGAAAACAGGGAGTCATTCAACAAAGAATACCGCATTACCAGAAATAGTGACCAACAAGTACGTTGGGTGCATGGATTGGGTAAATTAGAATTTGACAATCATGGAAACCTAAAAAGATTGATTGGTACCATTCAAGACATTTCTGAAAAAAGACAAATTTTACAAGAAATAATTAATGCCAAAGAAAAAGCAGAGGAAAGCGGACAACTAAAAACGGAATTCATTCAAAATATGTCGCATGAAATACGAACCCCAATGAACGGTATTTTAGGTTTTTCGGAATTATTGGACAATCCCAACTTATCCAACGAAAAAAGGAAAAAATTTATTGAAATCATTAAAAACAGCACCAACCAGTTATTGCATATTATTGATGATCTTATGGAAATTTCTGTGCTGGAAACCAAACAAATTAAGGTTGAAGAAAATCCTTTCTGCATCAACGATTTATTGCATGAATTGTTTGCTATTTTCAATATTAAAGCAGAAAAAAATAAAATTTTATTGATTTTAAAAAATGGACTTTCAAACCAAGAAAGCACCATACTTACCGATAAAAATAAGCTGACAAAAGTGTTAAGCAATTTATTGGAAAACGCCTTAAAATTTACAGAGGAAGGCATTGTGGAATTAGGGTATAAACTAAATAAGGACTGTAAGCCAGCCGAACTGGAAATTTTTGTAAAAGACAGCGGAATTGGCATAAAACCAGAAAAACAAGAGCTCATTTTTGAACGGTTTTCACAAGCAGAAAAGGAACTTTCCAAAAAAGTGGGCGGATTGGGATTGGGACTTTCCATCGCAAAAGAAAATGCCGAGTTGCTGGGCGGGAAAATCTCCGTAATATCAAAACTTGGCAAAGGCGCCACTTTTTTTGTTACCATACCTTACAAACCGGTATATTTGATTCCGAAAATTGAAAAACAACAAGAAAAAAAAGCAGAAAAAAAGGACAAATACATTATTTTAATTGCAGAAGATGAAGATGTAAATTTTATGGTTATAGAAATACTGTTGGAGGATAAACTGATGCTTCCTTGTACATTAATTCACGCCAAAGACGGCTTGGAAGCGGTAGAAATGTGTAAAAATAACTCAGCCATTGAGTTGGTTTTAATGGATATAAAAATGCCAAAAATGGATGGGCATGAAGCCACAAGGAAAATAAAAGAATTTCGTCCCAACATACCAATTATCGCGCAAACAGCTTATTCATCGCCAGAAGAAAAGGAAAAAGCCTTTTTGGCAGGTTGCGATGATTTTATCTCAAAACCTTTAAGCAAAGAAAAATTATCTATCGTTATAAATAACTATTTATTGTCCGGTAATAACAATGGAAATGCTTTCAGAAATTAAAAGTTAGTGCTTTAAGTTAAATAGATAATCAATTAAAGAGGAAGTTAAATTTTTTTCCTTTTTCCAGTCCCTACCACAAATGGCCTGCCTGTCCGGCCGTTAGGAGCGTTTGATTTAGTTATACAAATGAAACCTAAACTTCGGTCTTCGGTCTTCGGACTAAATTTCAACTTTTAGAACGGACAAACCTCGACCTGTCCCTACTTTTAATATTTACCTTTTAATATCAATACGCCCTTTTATCGCTTCCTTCAAAAAAGTTAATGAAGGCATCATTTACCACGCGGTTTCCGCCGGGCGTTGGATAATCACCCGTAAAATACCAGTCGCCTAAATGGTTCGGACAAGCAATGTGTAAATTTTCAACCGATTGAAATATAATTTCAACTTCGGCATTGATTTCCGGTGTTTTTAACATTTCGGCAATTTTATCGGAAATTTGTTCATCGCTAAAATTTTGGTAAATTTCCAATACGGCGTTTTTAATTTCCGTGTCTTCCAAAGGCTGCTGGCTTTTGCAGTCGTTATAAACTTCCTGAACAATATGGTATTGGTTGGTTTCTTTCAACAATTCTAAAGCAGCCCTAAAAGCGATAAAATCGCCCAATTTTGCCATATCAATTCCGTAACAATCGGGATAACGGATTTGCGGTGCTGAAGAGACAACAATAATTTTTTTAGGATGCAATCGGTCTAAAATCCTGATAATGCTTTTCTTTAAAGTTGTTCCGCGCACAATGCTGTCGTCGATAATCACCAAATTGTCGGTTGGTTTTACAATGCCGTAAGTGACGTCGTAAATATGCGCCACCAAATCGTCCCTGCTGGTGTCATCGGCAATAAAAGTCCGCAGTTTTGCATCTTTGATGGCCAATTTTTCAATACGAGGCATTTCTGCCAGTATTTCTGTTACCTTTTCGGCCGATAAACTTCTTCGGCCCTTTAAAATTGCGTCCGTTTTTTGCACATTTAAATAATCTACGGCGGCTTCACGCAAACCGTAAAAAGAAGTTTCCGCAGTGTTTGGAATGTAGGAAAAAACCGTGTTTTTGATATCTCCTTTTATTTTCTCTGCAATTTGGGGAAACACCAATTTTCCTAAATTTTTACGTTCGCCATAAATACTTGCATCACTTCCCCTTGAAAAATAAATGCGCTCAAAAGAACAGGCTTTATTTGGCAGCTGATCCTTTATTTTAGCCATTGAAATTTTACCGCTTCGTTTTATGATTAAGGCGTGCCCTCGATCTATTTCCTTCACATCATCAATGGCAACATTAAAAACAGTTTGAATTGCGGGGCGCTCCGAAGCAACCACCACAACCTCATCATCGGCATAATAAAACGCAGGGCGAATTCCTGAAGGATCGCGCAGCACAAACGCGTCACCGTGACCCAATAAACCAGCCATTGCGTAGCCGCCGTCCCAATTTTTTGCCGATCTTTTTAAGATTTTTTTGATGTTGATGAGTTCTTCAATCATAGGAGACGCTTCTTTTTTGTTGACGTCAAATTCCTTTTTGATTTTTTCGTACAATTTGGCAACCTCATCATCTATAAAATGGCCTATTTTTTCCATCACAGTCACCGTATCGGTCATTTCTTTCGGATGTTGCCCTATTTCAACCAAATCGTTAAACAAACGTTTGGAGTTGGTCATATTGAAGTTTCCGGCAACAATTAAACATTTGTGCATCCAGTTGCTTTGGCGCAAAAACGGATGAACGCTTTCAATGCTGTTTTTGCCAAAAGTGCCGTAACGCACGTGTCCCAAATATAGATTTCCTAAATATGGCGCATTGTTCAATTGCCATTGCACATCATCAACTTTATCGGGAAATTCAATATTTAAATTATTTAATCGACCATTAATTTGATCAAAAATGTCTTGGATTGGCTGATCTTCGTTAGAGCGAATACGGCTAATATAGCGCGTTCCGGGAGTCACATTAAATTTTATGCTTGCCAAACCCGCACCATCTTGTCCGCGATTGTGCTGTTTTTCCATCAACAAATACATTTTGTTTAAGCCATAAAACGCCGTTCCGTATTTGTCTTTATAATATTGCAACGGTTTTAACAATCGCACCATCGCAATTCCGCATTCGTGTTTAATAGCGTCACTCATAGTTGTAGCATATTGTGAATTCAATAAAAATGAGGCAGTCTAAAAGAGTGGTATTTTTTTTAACCGCAAGGAGCGCTAGGTTTATCGCAAGGAACGCAAAGTGCTGATTTTAAAACTTAATCCTTTGCGAACATTGCGCCTTCTTTGCGAAATTTGCGGTTAAGCCAACTTTTTGGAAACCATCTTCATTTTATCCTAATTCAATTTCAAATTGTGTCAATTGTTTAAATTGCAACAATCGTTTTTGTATTTCCTGATGTGTCAAATTTTCCATGCGCTCGGTGCCAAATTTCTCCACACAAAATGAAGCCAAATTTGAGCCTGCAATAACGGCGCGTTTCATATTTTCAAAAGAAATATCGCCTGTTTTGGTGATATGCCCAATAAATCCGCCCGCAAATGTGTCACCCGCACCCGTTGGATCAAAAACTTCTTCCAAAGGCAATGCAGGCGCAAAAAACACATTGTCGCCATTAAACAACAAAGCGCCGTGTTCCCCTTTTTTGATCACCACGTATTTTGGTCCCATTTCCTGAATTTTTTGAGCCGCTTTTACCAAAGAATATTCTCCGGAAAGCTGGCGTGCTTCTTCATCGTTTATGGTAATTACATCTATTTTTGCAATCACTTCCATCAATTCGCTCCAGGTATTGTCCATCCAAAAATTCATCGTGTCCAGTACTACCAATTTTGGGCGTTTCGGAATTTGATTGATGACCGACATTTGTACGGCAGGATGCAAATTTCCTAAAATCAAATAATCGGTATCCGTAAATTCTTTAGGAACCACAGGCTTAAAATTTGCCAATACATTTAAATCGGTGATTAAAGTATCTCTTGAGTTTAAATCATTGTGGTATTTGCCGCTCCAAAAAAATGTTTTTTCGCCCTCAATAATTTCAATACCGTCGGTATTGATGTTTTTCAGATTTAATTTTTCTAAATATTTCTTCGGAAAATCGCCTCCAACAACGGAAACTATTCCTGAATAAATGCCAAATTGTGCTGCGGAAAGTGAAATGTAGGTTGCGGAACCTCCTAAAATCTTGTCCGTTTTTCCAAACGGCGTTTCAATGGCATCAAAAGCAACGGTTCCAATAATTAATAATTTACTCATATTTTACGGTAGTTAACACATTGTTTTACTGGATTAATTTGTCTAATATTTTTTTTAGAGAAACCATGTGTTTACTTTTGCAAAAATAAGTTTAAAAAATGACTATCAAAGAAATACAAGAAGAAATTATAGACGAGTTTTCCTTTTTTGAAGATTGGATGGAACGTTACGAATATATTATAGAACTTGGAAAATCGCTGCCAATGATTAAGGATGAATTTAAAACAGATTCAAATTTAATTTCGGGCTGCCAATCGAAAGTGTGGCTGCATTCTGAAATTGACGGCGACAAAATTAAATTTACGGCCGACAGTGATGCGATTTTAACCAAAGGAATTGTGGCACTTTTGTTGCGCGTTTTCAACAACCAAAAACCTGCCGATATTTTAGATGCCGATTTACATTTTGTGGATGAAATTGGCCTGAAAGAGCATTTGTCGCCAACACGCGCCAACGGATTGGTTTCCATGATTAAACAAATAAAATTGTACGCGCTTGCTTTTAAGTCGAAAATGAGTTAGGTAGAAGACCGAAGTCCGAAGTCCGAAGCCCGAAGTCCGAAGACAGAAGACTGAAGTCGGAAGACAGAATTTTTTATTGCCAATTGCTTTATAATTATCAACATGTATTATTAATTGAAATCGCGTTAGGGATTGAAATGGAAATACTTTTTTGAGGTTTTTATCCGAAAAAAAGATTGTAGTGAAAAGCCCGCCCGATTTTTAGCGGGAACGCCCAACTTTTAATTTTATGTTTTCATATCGTTTACCAACTCATTATAAATAACCTCAAAAGTTTGTTTTTTTAATGAATTACAGTCTTTTAAGGTTAAACCTTCAGTATTGATAATTGAATGGATTTTTACGCGCAATTTCCCCGGACTTCCGCTAAAAAAAGTATAGGAAAACAGTTTTTTGCAGTCGTACATGGTAATGGGCACGATGGGAATTTGGTATTCAATTGCCAACCTAAATGCACCATTTTTAAAATCGCTCAGCACCACACTTTCGTCGTCCGGCACCAACCCTTCGGGGAAAATACAAATATCAAGACCGCCATTTAGCCTTATTCTGGCTTCATCAAAAACAGCTTTTCTACTTTTTGAATCACCTCTGTCAACAATAATGCAAGTTCTCTTGTAAAAAAATCCAAAAATAGGTATTTTGGTCAACTCTATTTTTCCCACAAAAACAAACGGATTTTTGGTAATTGCCAGCATCACAAAAACATCAATCATAGAAGTGTGATTTGGACAAAACATAAAACTTTTCTCCTTTTCCAAAAATTGCTCTTCTTCTAATTCTACTCTAAAACCCATCACAAAAATCAAGGTTTTTGCCCAGGCTCTCGCAATTTTAAAAAAAGCAGGATACATTTTTTCCGAAGAGGTAACGACCAATAACACCGGAAAAATTGGAATTATGGTTAAAATTAACCAACAATAAAACCAAATGCGCCAAATGGGAATAAAAAAGTACCTTAAAATTTTCATAAATTGCCCTTTTGTCTTTTTAGTTTAACATATTATGCTGCCTGCAGGTAGGTTCACCATTTCATTATTTGATGCTTCAAAATTTGGATGCTTGGTTTAAAAGCCTCAAAAATAGTAATTTTTAATTCTATTCTTATTTTCTTTTTGAAATATGTATTTTTGTTGCTAAAATTTGAAATAAATGTCAAGAATTTTAACAGGCGTTCAAAGTACCGGAACGCCACATTTAGGAAATTTATTGGGCGCAATTATACCCGCAATAAATATGGCGAACGACGTCAACAACGATTCGTTTTTATTTATAGCCGATTTGCACTCTTTAACCCAAATTAAAAACGGGGAAGAATTGCGTCAAAACACTTACAGTACTGCCGCAACCTGGCTTGCTTTTGGTTTGGATGTGAACAAAACCGTTTTTTATCGCCAAAGCGATATTCCTGAAGTGACCGAACTTTCTTGGTATTTAAGTTGCTTTTTTCCTTACCAACGTTTAACGCTTGCGCACGGTTTTAAAGACAAATCCGACAGATTGGAAGATGTAAATGCCGGATTGTTTTCATACCCAATGTTGATGGCTGCGGATATTTTATTGTACGATGCAGAAATAGTTCCCGTTGGAAAAGACCAGTTACAACATTTAGAAATGACGCGCGATGTTGCCAACCGATTCAACCATCAAATGGGCGACACGTTGGTTCCGCCAGAAGCAAAAATACAGGAAGGCACCATGTATGTTCCGGGAACAGACGGCGGAAAAATGAGCAAATCGAGCGGAAATATTATTAATTTGTTTTTGCCCGATAAGGAATTGCGCAAACAAATTATGAAAATTCAAACCGATTCAACACCGCTTGAAGATCCCAAAAATCCGGATACCTGCAATTTATTCGCCTTGTATAAATTAATCGCTTCGCCAGTTCAAATTACTGAAATGAGGTCGAATTATGAAGCTGGGAATTACGGTTATGGAACCGCCAAGCAAGCTTTTTACGACTTGTTGGTTGCTAAATATGCTGTTGAAAGAGAGCGTTACAATTATTATATGAACAACCTAAAAGAAATTGATGAAGCTTTGGCCATCGGTGCAGAAAAAGCACGAAAAGTTGCTTTTGATGTGTTGAAAAGAGTTCGGGTGAAGTTGGGATATTAAAATAGTTTCAAGTTTCATCCCGCACGTGCGGGATCAAGTTTCATCCCGCACGTGCGGGATCAAGTTTAAAATTTGAATTTAATTCTTTGTCTTGTGGGCTTGGGGCCGTGCTGAAACTATTATTTTCCCCTGACCAAAAATGAGAAAATATTTTTATGCGCTTTTAAATTCAGAGGCTGTTCTATTGAGTTCCTTGTGATATTGTTCTTTTTACACACTCGCCTTGCATTAATATCATTAAGCGAAGGCAGTCGGAGACTGGGTGTCACATCCTCAAAGTCGGAGACTTTGCGGAGCGGGGATACTAAAAAAGAAACCCATGCACTCCGGCAACGGCTCCCGCGATGGTTATTAAACTTAAAAGCAGCAAAATCCAATGCGCTTTGTGCATAATATTAAAAGCTTTTTCAGGGTTTTTGTTGGCATATTTTTTAAATAATTTATGCAGTATAAAGGGCTCTAATACAAAAAGTACTATAGTGAAAAGCACCCAAACTATTACCATTGTATGAAACCACCAATAACGAGGCTCTAAAAAGCGACTCCAAACATCTAAAACATATACCATATAAAAACCGGAAATTCCTGTTATAAAGGTCGTTATTTTAGCTTGTAAGGCAAATCTTCCTTCAATTTTTTCAAAGGTTTCAATTTGCTCTTCTTTAGATTTCATTTTTTTTACCGCAGGAATTATTACAGTGGTTACCATAGAAACGCCTCCAATCCATAAAACGACTGCCAATACGTGTAAAACTCTTGCTAAAGTGAAATATTCCATAATATTTATTTTTAGTATTGTGTATAAATATGCTTGTATTTGCAACTGGCAAATAAAATAACTTTTAACTTATAGAACGGACAGGTCGCGACCTGTCCCGACTTTGAACTTTGGGCTTTGAGCTTTCGGCTTTCAGCCTATTTACGGTGCCGGATTTGGCTGCAATTCCTGAATTTCATCAATTTTACCCAAGATTTCTTCGGAAAGCTCCACGTCAATACTTGAAATATTTTCTTTCAATTGTTGCATGGTGGTTGCGCCAATAATATTGCTTGTCAAAAAAGGTTGCTGATTCACAAAAGCCAAAGCCAAATGTGCCAGACTCATATTTAATTCCTTCGCTAATTCAGCATATTTTTGGGTTAAAATATGAGCTTGTTTGCTGCTGTATCTGGAATATGCAGGGAATAATTTTAATCTGGTGTTTTCAGGCAAGTTTCCATTAAGGTATTTACCCGATAATGTTCCAAAACCCAATGGAGAATAGGCCAACAAGCCAACATTTTCGCGTTGGGAAACTTCTGCCAAATTAATTTCGAAGGTTCTATTTAATAAGGAATACGGATTTTGGATGGTTTTGCAACGCGTTAAATTATGGTTTTTGCTTTCTTCCAAATGACGCATCAAACCCCAAGAAGTTTCGTTGGAAACCCCATAATGGCGAATTTTTCCTGCTGTAACGAATCCGTCCAGCACTTCTATGACTTCCTTAAAATTGTCTTCCCATTTTTCATTTTCCTCGTGTTTGTAATTTCTTTTTCCAAAATAGTTGGTGTTTCTTTCCGGCCAATGCAATTGGTAAAGATCGAGATAATCAGTTTGTAAGCGACTTAAACTTTTTTCCAAAGCTCCTTGCAAAACCTCTTTTGAAAAGCCTAAATTCTCACGTATATACTTAAAATAATCATTGGGACCCACTACTTTTGAAGCCACAACCAATGATTCTCTTTTTTGGTCTTTCAGCCAACTTCCAATAAATCGCTCGGTGCTTCCTTGCGTTTCTTTTTTTCCGGGAATTGAATACATTTCGGCAGTGTCAATAAAATTTATGCCTTTTTCAACAGCATAATTCAATTGTTCATGGGCTTCACTTTCTGTATTTTGTTGTCCGAAAGTCATTGTCCCCAAGCAAATTTTACTTACTTTTATATTGGTATTTGGAAGTATTGTGTATATCATTGTTTAATCGTTGAATTGTTTATTTGTTGAATCGTTTTGGCGTTTAATTGTTTAACTGTGAAATCGTGTATTTGTTTAGTGCTGTGATAATCGGATTCAAATGTATAAAAATAAAAAACCAATTTCTATCAAACAGAAATTGGTTTTTTATATAATTTTAAGTTTATAATTTTTTAACAATTCAACGATTAAACATCTCAACGTCTAAACGATTAAACATTATTTCAAAATTGCTTCAATGCCTGGCAATGTTTTTCCTTCCAAGCTTTCCAACATTGCGCCGCCGCCAGTTGATACATAACTCACTTTGTCTTCAAAACCAAACTGTTTAACCGCCGCAACAGAATCGCCGCCGCCAACTAAAGAAAATGTTCCATTTTTGGTTGCTTCAGCAATTGAATTTCCCAAAGCGATGGTACCACCTGCAAAATTTTCCATTTCAAAAACCCCTACAGGTCCATTCCAAAGAATGGTTTTAGATTCCATCACCACTTTATGAAAAAGTGCTCTCGATTTTGGTCCGGCATCCAATCCTTGCCATCCGTCAGGGATTTTATCGATATCGCATATTTGTGTATGTGCATCGTTGCTAAAATCATCTGCTGCAATTACATCAACAGGAATGTGGATCTGAACGCCTTTTTCTTTTGCTTTCTTTAAAATTTCAAGCGCCAACTCTTGTTTGTCATCTTCACAAATAGAATTTCCAACTTTACCGCCAAGTGCTTTAACAAAGGTAAAACTCATTCCTCCGCCCAAAATTAAATGGTCAACTTTGTCTAAAATATTTTCGATAATGGTAATTTTTGAAGACACTTTTGAGCCGCCCAATACGGCCAAAACAGGTTTTTCACTATCTTCCAATACTTTTTTGATGCTGATAATTTCTTGCGCCAACAAACTGCCGAAACATTTATTTTCAGGGAAAAACTTTGCGATTATAGTTGTGGAAGCGTGCGCTCTGTGTGCAGTTCCAAACGCATCATTTACGTAAACATCGCCCAATTTCGACAATTGTTTTGCAAAAGCCTCGTCACCTTTTTCTTCTTCTGCATGAAAGCGCAAGTTTTCAAGCAATAAAACTTCGCCCATTTTTAAATCTGCCGAAGCTTTTTCTGCAACTTCCCCAACACAATCCGACACAAATTTCACGGGAACTTCAAGTATTTCAGTAACTTCGTCAACAATATGTTTTAAGGAATATTTAGCTTCAACACCTTTTGGCCTTCCCAAATGCGACATTAAAATAACCGCCCCGCCATCTTTTAAAATTTTATCGATTGTTGGTTTTGCGGCCTCAATTCTTGTGGCATCGGTAACTTTAAAATTTTCATCTAACGGTACGTTAAAATCAACGCGAATCAGTGCTTTTTTACCCTTAAAATTAATGTCTTGTATTGTTTTCATCTGTTTAAATTTATTTTTTATTGGTACAGATGCAGTTCGCCATTAATCATTTCTGTGTGTATCAAAATTTGTTATGGCTCGTTTCATCTGTT